>NZ_CP146064.1:300000-600000 GCF_037013405.1 Candidatus Nanosynbacter featherlites
AGTGTCAACCAGCGCCAACGACTCCTACTCCTCCAACAACTCCTGAATTGCCACGGACTGGTACTGAGAACATGGTTGTTTCAGTACTGGGACTCGGTGGATTGACTACGGCAGCTGTCGCCTACGTCATCAGTCGCCGCCGCTTGTAGATAGTTGACGATGAAAAATACCCGCTTGATATCGAGCGGGTATTTTGATTAGTTAGCTTTTCTTGCGAGCTGTGGGCTTTTTGGTGGAAGTTTTTGACTTGGTTGCGGTGCGGCCGCGGCGAGATGTTTTTGCGGGAGCGGCTTTGAGAAGTTCTAGTGCCTGCTCGTGAGTGATGGTTTTTGGGTCGGTGTCTTTGGGAATTTTAGCGTTTTTAATGCCGTCGGTGATGTACGGGCCAAAGCGGCCGTTTAGGACTTTGACGCCGTCACCAAAGTCAGCGATATTCTTCTCGGCTTCGGCCTGGAGTTTGGCGGCATAGAGCTCGCGGGCTGTTTCTAGGGTGATGGTGTGTGGGTCTTCAGGTTTGATGGAGACGAAGAGTTTGCCAACTTGGATGTATGGGCCAAAGCGGCCAATGTTGGCCTTGATGTCTTGCCCGTCTTCGGTTTGGCCAACGACGCGCGGCAACTTGAACATTTCTAGTGCTTGTTCTAAAGTGACGGTTTCAATTTTTGCACCTTTTGGCAGTGGCGCAAAGCGCGGTTTGTCCTCGTCGTCAGTGGCGCCCAGCTGTAACATTGGGCCAAAGCGGCCAAAGCGCGCCAGGATTGGTTTGCCGGATTTCGGATCAATGCCGACTTCGCGGTTAGCGCCGACTTTACTGCGGTCGATGCCGCCTGATTGTTCAATCAGTTTGTGAAACGGCGTGTAAAATCCCTGCAGCATGGCGCTTTTAGCCAGGTTAGCGGCGGCGATTTTATCAAATTCAGTTTCGACATTGGCGGTGAAATTATAGTCAACGATTTGCGTGAAATGGTCGGTCAAAAAGTCGGCAATTAGTTCCCCGCTTGGTGTTGGGATGAGCTTGCCGCGAGTGGAACCGGTTTTTTCCTGGACGACGTCGCGGCTGACTTCTTCGCCGTTGTAACTGAGGACGATGACGTCGCGCGGTTGGCCTTCGCTGTCGCCTTTTTCGACGTAGCCGCGGGTTTGCACGGTGTCGATGATGGTGGCATAGGTGCTTGGTCGGCCAATGCCGAGGTCCTCGAGCTTCTTGACCAGTGAACCTTCGGTGTAGCGGGCTGGTGGTCGGGCGAAGGTTTGGCGGGCGGTGATGTCGTGGGTTTTAAGTGTGTCGCCGGTGTGGAGCTTTGGCAAGATTTCGTCTTTGCCGCCACCATAGACACGCAAGAAGCCGTCAAAGGTGATGACTTCGCCTTTGGCTTCAAAATGTAACTTGTCGTTTCCTTGGATATCTATGGAAATTGTCGTCTTCTCTAATTTGGCTGCCGACATTTGGGATGCCAGGGTGCGGCGGCGAATGAGGTCGTAGAGTTTTTGGTCGTACTCGTTGGAGGTGACGGTTTCGCGGGTGATATCGGTCGGGCGGATGGCTTCGTGGGCTTCTTGGGCGGAGGCGGATTTGGTCTTGAATTTGCGCACAGTGGAGTAATCCGGGCCGTACAGCCGCTTGATAAAGTCAGTCGCACTGGCGATGGCCTGCCCGCTCAAATTGACCGAGTCAGTACGCATGTAGGTTATCTTACCGTCTTGGTAGAGCCGCTGGGCTGAGGCCATGGTAGCTTTGGAACTGAAGCCGAGCTTGGCGTTAGCTTCCTGCTGCAAGGTTGACGTCGTAAACGGCGCGGCTGGGTTGCGCGTGCCAGGCGTTTTCGAGATATCGCTGACGGTGAATGTGGCTGGCTTGAGGCTGTTCAAGAATTCGTGAGCGGCTGCTTCAGAGTCAAATTTTTGGTTGAGCTCGGCTTTGAATTCTTGATTGTCGTGGATGAATATGGCGGTCACCTTGAACTGTGAGCTGCCTGCAAATTTCATAATTTCTCGTTCGCGTTCGACCAGCAGCCGCACTGCCGGGCTCTGAACGCGGCCAGCCGATTTGCCGCCTGGCACTTTTTGCCAGACCACTGGGCTGAGCTCAAAGCCGACCAGCCGGTCGAGGATTTGCCGGGCTTGCTGTGCCTGCACCAGGTTCATGTCGACGGTGCGCGGGTTCTTGATAGCATTGGTGATTGCATCCTTGGTGATCTCGTGAAAAACGATGCGCTTGGTCGTCTCAACTGGCAAATCCAACACTTTACAGAGGTGCCAGGCGATAGCCTCCCCCTCGCGGTCTTCATCGGTGGCCAGCCAGACATTGTCTTTGCCGACGGTTTTGACATTTTTCTTCAGCTCAGTGATGACTTTCTTTTTCTCGGGATCAACTTCGTAGACGGCAAAAAAATCATTCGCCACATCAATCGGTGGTGTACCGTCCTTGGTTTTTTTGACAATTGAGCGAATATGTCCCACGCTTGATAAAACATGAAAATCCTTGCCCAAATATTTCTCAATGGTTTTGGCTTTAGCTGGTGACTCGACGATGACGAGATTTTTCATAGCTTTATATTATACCATATCGGACGACCCATCAAATAATGGCCGTTTGAGCGTGGCGGTTTCTGCGCTATTTCTGGTTACTGTCCATCAGATCGCGGGCGCGCTTAACGTATTGTCCAGCCGCTACTCCTGCCACAGGAAGATAGCCTGCAAAGCTCAGTGTACCTAGCCCCTTCAGTGCCTTGGCGGTTTTCTGATAACCCAAGGACTCTGCTGACTTGCCGATGATGAGTAATGTCGTGGTTGCTGCGAGCAGTGCGCTGCTGACTCGTCCTGCTTGAGTTGGGCGAAGTGGCTCGCGTTCATCAGGGAGTTGCTTGTGTTTGTATTCGGCAACAGCGGTAGCAATGGCTTTTGTTGATTCTAGGCCAGCAATTGTCGCCACCATGGCTTTTGATGTGGGGTCCTCTTGTGATAACTTCAGTAGTGCTGCTGCTCCAACGATTTTATCCCTGATGGGGTCTAGCTTGATGCCTAATTTTGACTGTTGGTTAAGGGCCCTCGCCAGTGAACCATCGACTTTGTCTGACAACTCACCAGCAACTAGTGCTGCCATGCCCTTGAGGGAGTCGGCATGCTTGATACCGTATAGGCTGAGCATCGCACCTGCTACCGTCACACCGTTCGGTAGTGTTACTATGTCGTCTGAGACAGGTTGTTCTTCTGGGGACTTGGTGGGACGAAACTGTGGTTGATGTTCTGCATTCATTGACAATATCATACCACTATGGTGAAGTATATTCAAGCATAGGCGTTATCGTAGCGTCCAGTTGTTTGCCCCGAGTGGCTTGATCACGCCATTAATCTCCAACATGGTGAGTGCGGTGGCAAAATCAGCTGCTGATAGCCCCGACTGTTTCTGTAGCTCATCGCCGTTGCGTACACCATGTTTGATGAGCTTGGCGATGGTAATTTCGTCTGGTGTAGAACCAATCGGTAATGCGCATTGGGTGGGTTGGGTTGATTTCCAAGTTGGGGCAATGGCGTTCAATACGTCTTTGGCTGAGAGCGCTGGATTGGCGCCCTGAAGTAGTAGGTTATTACATCCTGCAGATAACGGGCTGGTGATATTGCCAGGAACGACAAACACGTCGCGCCCTTGCTCCAGAGCGTATGCGGCGGTATTGAGTGTGCCGCTGCGTTCGGCAGCTTCAGTGATGATGATGGCATCCGCCAGACCGCTGACCAGACGATTTCTTTGCAAAAAGCTCCATTTGCGTATTTTCATGCCGTCGCCACGCATCCATTCTGACAGGACTGCTCCGCCCTGTTTGATGATGTTTTCTGCTAACCCTCGGTTGCTGCGCGGCGCAATGTCTGGGAGTTCTGAGGTGACGACGCCAATGACCGTGCCGCCAGCGTTGAGGGCTGCGGTTTGGGCGATGCTGTCAACGCCAAGTGCCAGTCCGCTGATGATGACCACCCCGGCTTGCGCCAGGTCTGTCGCTAGCCGTTCGGTAACCTCGCGTCCATAGCTACTTGGCTTGCGTGTACCGACGATTGCGACTCGAGGAGCCTGGCTGTTTGGGAGTTTTCCCATAAAACATAACCTTTTTGGCGGCTTGGCAATATTGACCAACCTCTTGGTGAAAATATGCTCCTCTGGTAGTACTGTATTGATTTCCATGACTTTTATTGCAAAAAGTATTGACACTATGTCAAATCTTTGCTATAATGATACACGATTGGTTGATCAGCGAGTTCAACCAAATGCACCTTATACCCCCTATTCTAACTATATGTTAGGTTGCGCGCAATGGCATTAAGTATCTTACCCTCCACTTTTTGCGTTAAACGTTACGCGCATACTAACCCCTTTAACTGCCCTTTTGATTAAGGCGACCTCTGTTTCATGGTGAGTACGCACTGTATTGACGATTCGTCAGGCGCCGGTCTTTTGGAGTTTTGACCGCAGACGCTTTGCCATGACATGGAAGCTCGGGTGGGTTGAAGGGTAACAAAGCGCCAGGTGATGCCCACCCTTACCTGGCGCTTTTTTAGTTGGGAAATTATTTTCTATGCTGTTTAGCTTGCTGGCAATTCTTACAAATCCCTTCCAGCTCAAAGTGGTGCTTGACAACGGTAAATTGGTGTTTGCGGCTGAGATAGCCAACAAGCTGTTCCAATTCTGGCGTCTGGATGGGTTCAGCGTTTTGGCAACGGATGCAATAGAGATGGTGATGATGCGGAATGAACGGCTCAGCGAGTTCGTAGTAGTTTTTCCAGCCAATGGCAACGGCACTAACGATGTGCAGTTGATCAAAGGTAACAAGTGTGCGGTAGACGCTG
Source organism: Candidatus Nanosynbacter featherlites (assembly GCF_037013405.1). Taxonomy (NCBI): domain Bacteria; kingdom Bacillati; phylum Minisyncoccota; class Nanosynbacteria; order Nanosynbacterales; family Nanosynbacteraceae; genus Nanosynbacter; species Candidatus Nanosynbacter sp. BB002. Next base: position 304,837 of record NZ_CP146064.1, read on the forward strand.
GCTCGGTCAACGTTTTTGCACTTCTTTGCAATATCACTAATGGTTAGTGGAACAGCTGACTGCTGTAATACCTCAAATACTTGCTGGCGCGGTTTAGTCAGACGCAAGTTGTGCTGTTTGAGCAATTCGTCTATCGTCATATTGTTGCAATTATATCACTTATTGCGACAAATTTGCAATAATTTGGAGGGTTTGGCATTATGAAAAGCTATGGATATGGCAATTAAAACAGTGATGAATTTGCACGATTTTGTACCATCACCAGACGTCAATGCGGCTTTTTCTAGCTTGGTGGCGTCGGTTGTGCAGGCGACAGCGTTACCGACCTGGTGCAATGATGAAGTGTGCCGCGAGGTGCAACGCCGTTGTTCCCTATCAGAATCAGAGATGGAAATGTATTGGTCGCGGCGAATTACCGGCTCAGCTCGTCCGCAGCAGGAGCTGGAAACGTTTTGGTATATTGACAATTATCGCGAGTTGGTGCGACGTGAGATTGGCCTAATGGGTGGCTCGGGTTTGATGTTGAGTAATAGTAGTCGCGTGGCGATGATCGGCAGCGGTCCCCTGCCTTTGACCGCTTGGTGTCTGTGGCATCAGACAGGCGCGGCGGTTGATTTGGTGGATGTGGCGCCGGTTGCTTTGACGCAGTCGCGCGAGCTGGCACGGGCGATTGCTTGGCCAGTTGGCGAGTGTTTGTTGGCGGACGGAGCGGCGGTAGCTTTGCCGGATAGTGCTTACGACGTGATGTATGTGGCTGGACTGGCGGGCGATTCGGTTGAAGCCAAGCAGCAAATTATTGATAATATTTTGCCAGCGCTTCGGCCTGGCGGGCGGATCATTGTGCGCGGCGCCCATGGCGCGAAAACGTTGTTATACCCAGCGTTTGACCCGAATAGTTTGCGGCGCGTACAGCTGCTGGTCGAGTATAACCCTGACGACGATATCATTAACTCAGTATATGTGTACAAGAAAGGCTAATTATGAACGATACAATTGCATTATATCTGGTGAACGGCGCGCTGGGTGCTGGCAAAACGACGCTGGTTGATTTTTTAGTGCAACAGCCTGAGTTTGCTGGCGCGCGAGTGGTTGAAAATGAGTTTGCGTCGGAAAGTATTGACAGTTGCACATTAGCACAGCGCGTTGATGAGCTGGCGACAATTGCTGGCGAGTGCATCTGCTGCAGTAGCGGCGAAGAGCTGATTGATATTTTGCACAATTTTGCAATAAGCGGAAAAGCACCGGTTATCATTGAGTCAACTGGCGTCGCTAACACTCTGCGGGTGGTCGAGAAATTGCTGGCTGGTGATATCTTTGAGCAGTATGATTTGAAACAGTCGTTGTATGTTGTGGATGGAGCTGAAGCTAGAGCTGATGGTTTGGCGGAGGCGTTGCTGGCGGAAGCTCAGGCAGCGGATACGGTACTAATCAGTAAGCTGGATTTGCTGGCTGAAAATGACCGTCAGCAGCTCATTGAGACACTGTCGCAACAAGGGCTGACTAATGTTATGAGGATGGATCACGGCAAATTTGATCTGGTCCAGCTTGGTGACAAGTCGCAGATTTTGGATTATTTACTACTGCACGAGCCTGCGGAAAACGCGGCTGAGAATGCTTTAAATTATAGCGTGGTTGATGTGGCTGAGTTGGCTATTAGCGCTGAGAAGATTGAGAATATCTGGGCTAGTTTGCGAGATAAATATGCTTTGCGGCGCATGAAAGGCGCGGTTGCTGATGGTGACGAGATATTTCACATCGAAGCAACGCCGCAGCAAGTACTGGTTACGCGCGGTGCCACTGGCGAGTCATTAAAATTAGTTATCATTGGCGAGCGGGCGCGTGAGATTACTCGCGCAGTAATTATGAAGGAGTTGGGATGATGGAAGGTACGAATAATGCGAGAGCGGCGGTTGATAGACTACTTGATATGTATGATGAGTATAAGACTTTGACAGTAAAGATTACTGCTGCGGAGCGCCGTTTGGCGTTGGCGAAATTGAAGAATAGCGACGTCGAACAGATACGAATAGAGTTGGACGATCTGCGACATGAGCAGCAGCAACTGTCTGATGACATGACGTTTGATACGCCACTAGTTTGGGTGATGTACAAGTTTGAGGCCTACCAGGACGAGGCGCAGCCGATTCGAACCATGCACGATTTTCGCTTACACTGCTCGAAGCCCGGCTATATTTGCACCAAGCGCTTCACATTTTTAAATGCACACTTGTGCAATAATGGGCAATGTCTCCTGACGGACGACGAACGATACCCCGACAAAATGCTACTTAGTGAGATTTTTCCGCTCCTTGGTGAAATTGAACGAGATGAAGTTTTCGTATCCATTTGGCGTGCGCATGAGTACTACCAGGAGGATGGAATTGTCAAAAAATGGCAGGACTATGTGGGCTGTGCGGCATAACTTATAACCTGCCAACTAAGTACAGATGATTCTATGTAGATATGCTATACTAAAGCAATATGAAACATCTCTGGCGTTCACATCATCCATTTCGAATTTTTTGGTTTTCAACACTGTTGACGCTGATTTTGGGCAGCTTGACGTTCATACACTTGGGTCTTGGTGGCCTCTGGCTATTTGCTATTTTGGTGGTGTTGGAAGTGACGTTTAGCTTTGACAACGCGGTGATTAACAGCAAAGTATTGGCTGGTATGAGCTCGACGTGGCAAAAAGTATTTTTGACGGTTGGGATTTTTGTGGCGGTGTTTGTAGTGCGGTTTATTTTGCCAATTTTCATCGTTATGGTGGCGAGTGGTCATGGTTTTACTGAGGTGGTCGACCTGGCTATTAATAAGCCGACTGAGTATGGTCACATCTTGCACGAGGCGTCACCAATGATTGACGCGTTTGGTGGTGCGTTCTTGATCATGATCGGCCTGAGCTATTTCATCGATTATAACAAGCGTATCCACTGGGTCAGTCATGTTGAGCCGTGGCTGGCCAAGGCTGGGCGATTTGAAAACTTCAAAGTTTGTTTGATGTTGGCGGTGGCGACTATTTTGTATTTCACGGTGGAGCCAGCACATCAGTCGCTGATTTTGATCTCATCTATCCTGGGGATTATGCTGCACATCGGGCTGGAATTGTTTGGATCCTTTTTCCACGAGGAAGATGCTCAATCTATCAAAATCAAGACTGGCTGGGCGGCATTTGCAAGTTTGTTGTACCTTGAAGTGTTGGACGCTAGCTTTAGTTTTGACGGTGTCATCGGTGCGTTTGCTATCACCAGTAGTGTCCTGTTGATTGTGGCTGGGCTGGCGGCTGGCGCTGTTTGGGTACGGTCGCTGACAGTGTATCTGTTGCGCACGGGCGTACTCAGTAAATATAAGTATTTGGAAAATGGTGCACACTGGGCGATTACGGCGCTTGGTATGATGATGATTGCGAAGCTGTTTCATCTGGAGTTACCAGAATGGGCGACAGGCGGCCTGGGGTTGTTGTTTGTGAGCTTGGCGGTCGGCAGTAGTGTTTTGGAGGCACGATCTATCAGGCTGCGAGAAGCAGCAGCAAAAATCAAACGCCGAAAACGATAAGCGTTTTGCAACGTTGTTGCAATTAGAGTCTGACGCTTAGAGGCTCAATGCTACCATCAAGAAATGCGCTAACTAGCTTGATTGACTCAGGGATCGTCCAATCGCGGAGAATTGTTCGTTCGTCGGCGTTGAATTTACTGAGGACAAAGTCGACATCACCGATTTGCCGGCGTAGCAAGTTGTCGGTGCCGATGCGGATGTGCCAAAACTCACTGCCAACGTGTCGATGCAGTGATTTCAAACCGTTATTGCCAGCACTTTCGCCCCCCTTGCGGACGCGAATTTTACCAAAGTCAAGCGCTGTATCGTCGTGAATAATCAGTAAATCATCAAGCGTCAGCTTATAAAAATCCATGAGCGCTCGCGCTGCGATGCCAACTTCGTTGTAGTATGTTGTCGGTTTGACGAGTAGAATCTTCTCTCCAGATATGTTCAATTCGGTAATATCAGCCGAGAATTTTGGCTTATTGCTAAATTGTGCACTTTGCTCCGCCGCTAACTGGTCGACCACCAAAAAGCCAGCGTTATGCCGCGTGTACGTGTATTTGTCGCCAGGATTACCGAGGGCTAGAATGACTTTCATGTCTTCAGTATATCACCTCGGACGTGATGGCGTATAATAGCTATATGGCAAAGCGCGATGATGATTTGGAATTTAGTATCAATGCAGCGTTTGATGAGACGCGGACGATTGTTGATAAAGTACCGCTGTATCTGGTGAATGGCTCGCTGGGCGTTGGTAAGACGAGCGTGCTGGAATTCTTATTGCAACAACGTGACTTTACGGGCGCGCGAGTGATTGAAAATGAATATGCCAACGAAAATGTCGATGGCTACCGGTTGGAGGGCTTGGCAGACATGGTGACGACCTTGGCTGGCGACTGTGTTTGCTGTGGCTCGGAGGATGCACTGACCAAGATGCTGATGGATTTTAGTTGCTATTCCCCTGCACCAGTGTTCATCGAGGCGACGGGCGTGGCACGGACGATGAATTTGGTGGAGCGATTGATCAGCGCTAAGATGTTTGCTAAGTACGAGCTGATGCAGAGTTTTTACGTGATCGATGCGCATGAGATTTTACGCGGTGTCGAGCCGGCGCATGAAATTGAGCTACAAGCGGCAGATGTGATTTTGGTGACCAAGGAAGATCTATTGAAGGATAATGAACGAGCTGAATACGAGGCCAAGCGCCGCGCCCTGCCCTATGCCAAGGTGCTGAGCGCCCCACACGGCCAGTTTGACCTCAGTAAAATCACCACGCCGTCGGGGCTGCTGGCATTTTTCGACCAGTATGATGGCGAGCTCGCGGTGCCGGACAATCCAACCTATAGCGTGGTTGATTTATCGGCCGTCACTGTCAGTGAAGCGGTGTTTGAAAAGCTGTGGCCAGAGCTGTTTGCGGCATATGGTCTCAGGCGGCTGAAAGGTTGTTTTATAAACGACCGTGGTGAGAGGCGGCACATTGAGGCGACGCAGTATCAAATTGAGATTCGTCATGCACGCTCAGATGAGGCAGTAAAAATTGTGCTGATCGGTGAGCGAGCAGATGAAATTACACGCGATATTTTGCAAGCGCACATTCTCATGTATGGTGGATGATTAGCTTTTTCCTGCGGTGTCTGGGCTATCGACAGTGATGGTTTGGTATGATTTACCTTTTTTTGTTTTATCTATCTCAGCAGGCTTCACAGTAAGAGTAAAACCTTCCTGTAGTTCGGAAAATGGTCCAAGTAATCCGTAGGCTGCAACCTCTCCAACTGCTCGCATGAAGTTCTCGGCAGCTTGTTCTCGTTCAGCTAGTTCTGCTGGACTTTCACCTGCTACTCCTGGTATCTCAACACCAGTAATAACTTCACTAAAGTTGGGGTACTCGGCGTCACCTGGCTCTGCTGTCACAGACATGCTTGCACTTGTGCAACCAGTAGCTTTGGGCATGTCAAAGATGGATGATTTTTTACCAGCACGGTCAAGTAGTGGTTGGTGGTTACCAGTGTCTCCAGCAATGAGAGTAACTCCTACTATAGTCTCCTCACTCGTTGTGTTTTCGTCATATTGCGGTAGTACTTGGATATCATCGACTGAGCCGATACGCATGGAATATTCGTCTGCCTTTTTGCTAAAAAAAGATTTAACGGTGACCTCAAAGATAGTATGCTTAGGGTCTATGGTATCAATAGGTGGCGTTTGATCGGGGCGTACAATGGTATGAGAGGTTGCCTGTTCAGAGTGTGTAGAGTTTGTCAAGTTTTCCATATATGTTGTATTATACCACAACAGCTCATATTTGTAAATAGTGTATTGATCATGAAAATAGCCCACCCAAAGAGGCTTAAGCCGAGGTGTGAATTATCAAAGGCTATATGCCCTTTTCGGCGTTTTTGGCTTGTTTGTAGGCTTTGGTGACGGGCGCCAGGCCGCGGGCGACGCGTTCGCGGTTGGCTTTGAGCTGCTTTTCGTCGCGGAAGGATAGTTTAATGGGCGTGCCGGCAAAGTTGAAGGCTTCACGCAGGGTGCGCTCCAAGTAGCGTTTATAGCTCCAGTGGACGAATTTGAGGTTGCTGCCGTAGATGACGAACCATGGCGGGGCCGTATCGGTCTGGACGATGTAGCGGAGTTTTGGATGCGAGTTCTTTAGGCCGGCTGGTGGATGAGCGGCGACGGCTTTTTGCAAGAGGTCGTTGAGGATGCGGGTTTTACACTCTTGGTGGCGGCGCTTGTAAATGTCGAGGGCTAGGTCGAACAATTTGGCGACGTTTTGGCCAGTGACTGATGAGGTGAAGATCAGTGGCGCGTAGGGTGTGAATTTAAAATGATAACTAATTTGCGGTGCTAGCTCGTCGTGGGTGTAGGCGTCTTTGCCTTCGACGGAGTCCCATTTGCTGACGACTAGGACGAGCCCCTTGCCTGCTTCATCGATGATGCCCGCCAGTCGTTGGTCTAGCCCAACGTTTAATTCATTGACGTCCATCAGCAGAAAACAGATGTCGGCTTCGTTGATGGCTTGCATGGTGCGCAGGACCGAGAACTTTTCGATGCCGGTCTCTTGCTTGCCTTGGCGGCGAATGCCGGCGGTGTCGAGTAGCTCGATGGTCTGGCCATGGTAGCGGACTTGGACACGGTTGACGTCGCGGGTGGTGCCGGCGACATTGGCGACGATGGCTTGCTGCTTGCCTGCTAGGGTGTTGAACAGGTTGCTTTTGCCGACATTTGGCCGGCCGATGAGGGCGACGCGAATGATGTCGTCAGCTTCGGTTTGAGTGGCTGGCGGGATGAGATCGGCAATGTCGTCGAGCAGCTCGGAGATGCCGATGTTGTGCTCGGCAGAGGTTTTGATGATGGTTTTGATGCCGAGACGCTTGAATTCGTCGGTGTGGAGCGAGCCTTTGAGGTCGGCTTTGTTGGCGATGAGGAGGACGGGCTTGCCACTTTTGAGGGCTTTTTTAGCCAGTTGGCGATCGGCATCTGATGGATAGACGGTGGAATCGACCACGACGAGGATGACGTCGGCCGCGGCAGAGGCATCAGCGATTTGGTCTTGGATGGTGGCTTCGAATTCGTCTTCGGCGGGCTTGAGGCCGGCGGTGTCGATGAGCCAGAACTCAGCCTGGCTTGCCTCGTCAGGAGATGAGGCGCGGCGCTTATACGAAACTTTGCCAACAACGTTGTCGCGGGTGGTGCCGGCTTCGCGGGCGACGATGGCGGTGCGGGCGCGCGTCAAGCGATTGAACAATGAACTTTTGCCAACGTTAGCTTGGCCGATGATGGCGACGGTGGGTAATTTATGAGACATAATTACGCCTATTATACCAGAGGCGCGGCGATTTGGCGAGGATAAGCGGTATGCGAAATGGGGCTAGCCTTAGCCTGCCGGAGTGGGTGTTGCCGTAGCAACTGGTGTTGGGCTACTTTCTGGTGCTTGTGAAGCGGTGCATTCGGGACTGTTAGGAACTGCTGTAATGCCGCCTTGCCCGTTGTAGCTGTAATATTTGTATAGTAGCGTGGTACCATCACAACCTTTCTCTACGGATGATATTGCACGCTTGCAGTCAGGTTCATCAAGACAGTTCTGGTCAACAGTCTGCCAATCGATATTGGACTGGTTGGTTGAGTCTAGCTCCGAGCTGATTGTAGATCCTTCTGTAGTTGCCGTTGGTGCTGTTTCTGTTATTGGCGCACCACAGCCTGATAAAGCCAGTGCAGCGCTGGCTACTGTGCCGAGCACGACTCCTACTTTTTTCTGCAATGACTCGACATTAGTTTCGATTGAAAATCTGTTACCTTCTCGCATGGTATGTCCTCCTAATATCTATACGATATACCAATTATTGATCTGCTGTCAAATTACTTTCTTGGAATTCCCCGCGTTTGATGTTACCAAGGGTGTAATTGCCAAAGTCTGTGCGATGGAGTTTGGTGACGGTGTAGCCGAGAGCGGCAAAGGTGCGGCGGATTTGGCGGTTGCGGCCTTCGCTCATCTGGACGATCCAGCGGTGGTTGTCGCCGTCGTGCTGGCGTTCCAGTGTCAAGCGACTGGGCCCGTCAGGTAGTTGCACGCCAAAGTCATTGATCATTTGCCGGTGGAGCGGCTGCAGCGGCTGGTCGAGCGTCACGAGATAGCGCTTGATTTTATAAAACGATGGGTGTGTCATTTGATGGGCAAAATCCCCGTCGTTGGTGAGGAGGATGAGCCCAGAACTGTCTTTGTCGAGGCGACCGACGGGCTTGAGGTGATGGAGGTCTTTCGGTAATAATTCGTAAATAGTCGGTACGCCGCCCTGCGAGGCGCGCGAACAGAGGTAACCGACAGGTTTATGGAGGAGGATGAGTTGGTGGGTTTGAGCGGTGAGTGGTTTGTTGTCGTAGCGAATGATGTCGGCTGTGGTGATGCGTTGGCCGAGCTGGGCGGGCTGGTCGTTCACGGTGACCGTGCCCTGCTCAATCAGCTCGTCAGCCTGGCGGCGCGATACACCAAGCGCCAGCGCCACGAATTTGTTGAGGCGCTGAGTGGGTTCATGAGTCGGTGTGGTATTGTCTGGCATTTATGCTTGTGGTTGTGCTGGTGGAGGAGTTTGCGGCGGTTGTGGCGGCTGAGACGGAAGCGGATGCAGGACTGGAGCTGGTGGCGTATGAATCGGCGCAGCGTTTGTTGGCGCTTGCGGAGCTGGACTGATTACCGGTGCTGCTGGAATGGTTGGAGCTGGCTGCTCTGGAGCGGTGATGCTTTGTAGGTTCTGTGGAGTTTGAGGCGCTGGTGTCGTCACGGGAATGTGAGTAGGCTCTGCTGGAGTTTCAAGAGCTGGGACAGCTGTCAACGTTGGAATGGTCTCTTCTGGAGTTTTATCAGTTTGCGGAGCTGGTGCTGTTTCCTCTGGAGTGTTGTCAGGTGTGGCTGACTGTGGTTTAAGATTTGGAATACCCTCTAATTCTTGTTCCATGAGTTTGGCAACATCTTCTGTCGGTGTCAGGCTGGCACCTTCAAGCGGGCGGATGACACGTTCACCCAGGTTGGCAGGACGTGGCGCCGAAGATGAGAAAGGCGCAGTTGGTTGTGGCAAGGTAGCTGGCGCTGGTGCGGCAGCTTGCAATGTTGGCTGCGGTGACAATGCTGAGACATCAGGTCGGACCGGCGGCATTTGCGGTGACTGTGGCATAGCTGGCGCTGGCTGAGGTGCTGCTGGCTGTGCGGCTGGTTGTGGTTGCGGCGCTGGCGTAAGTCCCGGAACATCACCCAAAACTTCGTGGACGGTGCGTACGACGTCTTCGATACCGACTTGGGATTTCACAAGGTATCGGTCAGCTCCTAGCTGTTCGCCGCGGGCTCGTTGGTCTTCTGAAGACAAAGCAGTCATGATGATCACTTTGATGTCTTTGGTTTCGGTGGCAGAACGCAAAATGTCCAGCATGTCAAAGCCAGAAATTTTCGGCATCATCACGTCACTCAGGATGAGCGCTGGGCGTTCTTTGATGGCCATGGCGAGCGCTTCTTCGCCATCACCTGCGGACACGATGTCGTATCCCTCTGCTAATAATCGTACGCCATAGATTTCGCGTAAACTTTTGTCATCTTCAACGAGTAAAATTTTTGTCATATCTACTACCTACTATACGATATTATTATTAAAATTGCTATCATTCTTATGCTTTTATGAATTATTGGTTCTCCGCGGTATGCTGATGGCGCGGCGGCTGGTCTCTAAATGATGTTCGATGTCGGCAAGCGTGGCGTGTTCTGGGCTGGTTGGTGTTGGCTGCGGCTGTGGTGGTTGGTTGGGCTGGACAGACGGCTCAGTGACTAGGGCAGGTTCGGTTAGCTGCTGAGGCTGTTCTATTGGTTGCTGAGGCTGAGGCGTCACTGGCGGCTCAGCGGGTGTGACGACAGAAGCTACTGGAGTTTGCGGTTGATGGTACTGAACTGGTACTGGCTGCAAGGATGCTTCTTTGTGAGCGGCTTCTTCTTTGGAGATTCGCGGTATTTCCAAAAAGAAAGTGCTTCCCTTGCCATACTCGCTCTCGACACGTAAATCGCCCGACATGCTTTCGGCGAGTCGGCGAGACAGATACAATCCCAAGCCAGTACCACCGATTTCGCGAGTGGCTGAATTGTCAACCCGATAAAACTTTTGGAAAAGATGCGGCACGTCTTCTGCGGGGATGCCTAGGCCAGAGTCCATCACACTGACAACCACCTTTGACGAGTCGCCAGTGACGTCAACCACCACCTCGCCTTCTTTGGTGTATTTGATGGCGTTTTCTATGAGGTTGGCGGTAATTTCCCGGAAATGGTCGGGGTCGACAAAGGCGTAATAAATGGGCTGCAAATGCTGATCAGCGGAGTCTTTGGCTAGTGCGTGCGGCCGAAACGAATAGAGCAGATTTTTCTCGGCGGCTTTGTGCGCCAGACCTTCAAAGATGTCTGCCACAAAATCAGTTACGTTAAATAGCTTTGGCTCATCTTTGAGGCGCCCGTCCTCGGCTCTACTGATATCCAGCAAGTCTTGAAATAACCGGCCCAGGTGTTGAGCGGAGGCATGCGCTTTGGTGATGAAGTCGCGTGCTTTGTCGTCAATTTGGGCAGTGGCTGGGTTGAGCGCTAGGCCCAGATACCCCTCGATGGAAGCCACGGGCGTGCGCATTTCGTGGCTGGCAGTGGAGATAAACTCGGCCTGCTCTCGCTCTTCGGCGCGTTCTTTGGAAATGTCGCGGAACACGATGATGACACCTTCCTTTTGTGGGCCTATGGGAGAACTAACGATGGTGATCGGTAGTCGTTTGTCTGAAGAGGTTTTGAGAAATAGGTTATCGCTGTGGGTGGGCTGGTTTGAAGACAATGCTTGAGCAACGGGATGTTTGCCCTCTGGGATGTCAGATCCGTCCTTGAGCACTAGTTTGAGGACGCTCTGCCAACTCAACCCCAAAGCGTCGCCTTTGTCCCAGCCAATCATCTGTTGCGCAGCTGGATTGATGAGCTCAATGATACCGTCATTGGAAATAGCCATCACGCCGTCGTCAATGGTATTGATGACAACATCAGATTTACCCTCGGCGGAGGTTAGCCTATTTTCCAGTTCAGTAAATCGATCGTCGAGTTTTTTCTGTGGTTGGTATCGCCATAGAACAATGCTCAGGACGAGTGGCATGATGCCAAGCACTGCGCTGATGGTTATCTGTTCTAGTGTCAGTGGTGTTTCGAAATGAATCATGGCGATGTGCGCCACGACTAACAAGATGATGCCACCAGTCAGCCACAGCCCAAATACTGCAGCAAAGATAGTCACCATGAGCCAGAGGCTGGTAAATGGAGAATAGATGCCGCCGCTGGTGGCGATGAGTGCGGCGATGGTGATGATGAGCGACGCATAGGTGGCGCATGCCAGGTAGGCGCGTTGTTTTTTGGGCGTCCAAACACAGAGACCAAGCGCCCAAACTGCGGACAATACGCTGATAGCGGCGGCCAAGTCAGTCACTGAATCGCCAATAGTAAAGCGATAATTGCCAGGCAAAAAACGAGCTGATGCGTATGTGAGGAGAATGAAGAGATTGACTAGTAGCGAGGCTTTACTGAGACGGCGCAGCCAAAATTTGGAAAATGTTCTGTCAGACTGCCCCACCCTCGATTCTTTCATGATATTAAGTATAGCGTCAAACTGTGGTAAAACGCAAGCGCGTCTCTGTTGGCTGGCGCGGCGGTATAGACAAAAGCGGCTGCGTCATGGTATGATGCTTAGTGTTGGCCTCATCGTCTAGCGGTTAGGACACCGGGTTCTCATCCCGGCAACCGGGGTTCGATTCCCCGTGAGGTCACCATAGAGAAATTATCAGCACTGCCCTCTTGGGCAGTTCTTTTTTAGTATTGTAATGATTTGTTTTGAAAGCCGTGTTCTTGTGCTAGTCGCCTAGCTGTTCGATCACCTCCAGTAGCTTCCGAGGTGTGATGTCAGCTTTGATGAGGTAGCCGTCGATTCTGGGCAGTAGCTGCGACTTGGATTGGTCGTCTTGCTCAAAATTGGTCATGATGAGAATCTTGCTGTTAGGCACTAGATCGGTTTCGCCGTTTCTGAGGGCGTCCAAGATCTGGTCGCCGCGCTGTTCTGGCAACATCAAGTCCAAAATGATCAAATCGTACGGCTGATTACGCGCCGCCACCAAACCGTCATTGCCGTCCACCATCCAGGTGACGGTGTAGCCGGCACGCTCCAGGCTGCGCACGTACATTTCGCCGATAAATCTGTCGTCTTCGATGCATAAAATTGTTTTGATCGCCATGATTACTCCCTATACATTTTGTGATTTTTTATCCACCCGCCGTCAGTGCGAATGAGCCGATTGTTTAGCTGGCCGTCTTCTAATAATTTTTCTTTCACCGAGGCGTAGACAGGAATGGTGAAGGAAAAAATTGAACCCTGGTTCTCCTGGCTGCGTGCGGAGATGCTGCCGCCGTGTGACTCGACAAAGGCTTTACAGATGTATAGGCCGATGCCGGTGCCTGCCACTGTTTCGCGTGATCGGTGTGAGCGGTAAAATTTGCGAAAGAGGTTTTTGATCACGCCAGCTGGCATACCGACGCCGTTGTCTGAGACGGAAACTTCTACAAATTCGCCTTTTTGCACGGCAGAAACTTGGACAACTCCGCCTTCGAAGCTGTATTTGATAGCATTGTCGATGAGATTGGAAATCACTTCCCCGATGCTACCACGGTCGGCTGCTACGGTCGGCAAGTTGCTGGGGATGGATACATTCAACATGCGGTGCTGAGCCGAGGCGCGCAGTTGCATGTCGTCAGCGATGGTAGCGTAAATGGCTTCCAATGTGTCCTCGCGCAGATGCACGTACAGGTGGTGCCGATCGAACTTTGAAACATTGAGGATGTTATTGATATAGCTGGACAAGCGGTTGGCAGAAACGGTCAGACGATTGAACAATTGCGGTTCATCGTCCCGCAGGCGGTCGTGAAGCTCTTGCTCCAAGATGTCCAAGTAGCCGCGAATGACTGTAATGGGTCCACGGAGTTCGTGCGCTGCAAAGGCGATGAAATTGAGATCCTCTTCTTCGGGTAAGTATTTGGCTGAGCGATCAAAGAGGATGATGACCGTTTCGCCAGCTGCACCTTTTTCGTAGGAAGCGCTGACGTCATAGAACTTTTGTGGCGCGGAGGTTTTGGATTGAGCTGGTACGCGTGTCCACTGGTGGTGAGCGGTGATGTTGTCTTTGGCGACTTCTTGGATCCACTCATTGATGGAAATTTCATCAATAAAATCTAGCCCCAACGTTAGCACGCCGTCCATGTTGGAGACCACAGGCGCGGTTTCATTGGCAAAGATGATGTTTTTTTGGTGGTCCAATACGACGATGCCACACGGCGTGTGATTGAACGACTGAATGATGGCGTCAAGTTGAGACGAAGCTTTTTGGGCAGTTGGTTTGGCGGGCGCACCGTTGGTATAGATGGCCTCAAGCACGGTTTGGAAACCAGTGCGTGCGTGTGCTGGCGAGTTGATCTTGGCTGGCTTTTCGGCGGTTAGCTCCCCCGTTTTGTAGGCTGTGGCGTAGAGGACGTCACGCATCGGTTTGCTAATGAATGGTGTGATGGTGATGGCGCCGATGATGCCTCCGACTGCGCCGAGCAGGATGATGATGTACCAATTAACTTCAACGGCGGCCAGGTTCGTCAATATGAGATGAGTGATGGTCGCAAAAGCAGCAGCGACGCCGACAGGCAGCAGCAATAGCAATACCGACCGACGCATGTAATATCGATTGTAGTCGCGAATCGATCGGCGACGGGTTACTGCCATGCAATACTTCCTCGCCCCGGTGTAAAGGCGGCGATCCACGTCTGGCCGCGGTTCAACGCGATGTCTTTGCCGGCGGCGTCGACCAATTTCAATTCGGCGTTTTCATTGTCACGCTTCCAGGTGGCTTGAGCTACGACGCCATTTTGGAAAATATACGCTTTGCCAGTGCCAACAGTGATGACATCCTCGTACCCTTCGCGGCTGCCTGGGCGATGTTCGACGTTCACCTCCAGTGCCACGATGCTGTTTGGCGCAATCTGCCCAGCCTCGGCGTCATTGTGTGGCTGCCCTGCTAGTGTGCGAGCGTAGGTATTAGACTCTTTGTTGTAGGTGTAATTGGTGTTAAATAGTGGACCACTGAAATTGATGGCAATCTGAGTTGCATTTGGTGTTTCAGCAGGCTTGCCATCGGCACGCTTGAACCCAGTGAATACTGATTCAGTGTGTCCTTTGGCAGTGTTGGTTTGATCAATCTTCTCACCTGAGGTGTAGGCATTGTGTGGCGCGCGTCGATCATTGGCCCGCCAGTATGAGTTGCCATTGCTGAACTCGTCGATATCGTGATATTTGCCGTTACGAACTGTGCTGAGGGCGTTGGCGCTACCGCCAACATGGAAAATTGAGGCCTTGTACGGCGTTGACCACTGTAAATAGTACAGGCGCAAGCTGCGCACTGGACCAATTTTGGCTGGCTTATTTCCCTGGTACAACGCGAAGAAACGAGTGATACCACCCTCAGCGACAGCTTCGTAAACGATGCCGGCTTTTGATAGTCCAGACTGTGGTCGGGCGTTAGGGCTGTTTTCGACAATTACACCAGCGACGGGAGCTTTGACCGCATTGGCATCAGCCACCTCCAGACCGGTCAGTGCCGAATAGAACTTCTCTTTTGGCTTTTTGCTGCCAGCGAAAAATGGCGAACCACTGTCTGATTGGACGGAATACATGGCGATGATGAAGATAATCGCAACAACCGCCGCGCCTACGACAAGTGCCAGTGCCAAATGGTGTTTGTGGACCCACTGAGTGAACGCTTTGAATTTAGAGTGATTGATGAGTTTATCCTGAGGAATTCGAGGCTTTTCCATATGATTAGTATAGCATGTCGCTTATGCTAATAAAACTAAGACAAGGTGCGTCGGCCTTCAAGCGCATGCGACAACGTGATCTGATCAGCGTATTCTAGGTCGACCCCCACAGGGATGCCGCGAGCCAGTCGCGAAACAGTCAGCGTCAACCCGGCTTCTTGGATATATCGTTGCAGAAACAGCGCGGTCGATTCACCTTCTACTGAAGCGTTAGTGGCGATGATGATCTCGGTGACGCTGTCGTTCTTGATGCGCTCAATCAGCTCAGGAATGTGTAGCTGCTCTGGTCCAATACCGTCGATTGGTGAAATCGCTCCACCCAGTACGTGGTAGGTGCCATCAAACTGGCCAGTGCGTTCCAGTGCCATGATATCTAACGGTTCTTCGACGACGCAGATGAGCTGGCGATTGCGGCGGCTGTCAGTATAAAGCGGCGATACGTCATCGCCATCGTCAATTAGCGCAAAGGTTACCGGACACGTTTTGACGCGTTGATGCAACTCATTTAGAGCTTGAGCTAACCTTTTGGATTGTCCTGGCTCGCGCCGCAAAGCAGCATAAGCGTAGCGTTCGGCAGTTCGCGGACCAACTCCCGGCAGACTACCAAATTCATCAATCAACGTTATCAGCGCTTTTGGTAAAATATGAGCACTCATCGCTAAGATTAGATGCCCAGATTGCCCAAGCCGCCCATCAGTGGCTTCATCGTTTCAGCAGCAACTTCTTGAGCTTTTGCCAAGCCATCACGCACCGCAATTTGAATCCAGTGCTCAAGCTGCTCAATATTGTCCAAATCTACCATGTCAGGGTTGATCTTGACTGATTTGATTTTTAATTCACCAGTGATCTGAACGATGACCGCGCCATCACCAGCCTCTACTTCAATGATTTCTTTACCGAGTTGTTTTTGTGCTTTACGTAGCTGTTGCAGCATTTTCACCTGATCAAAAGCCATAATGTTCCTCCTTCAATTAACTCACTTATTATACCGCATTATTCACTAAGTTTGTAGACATAAAACCGATCGCCCGCCTCAGCCCAATCATTGGTAATGACGCGCGTGATAGTTCCTGGGATGCCAGTGATATTTTGGCGAGCAGCGCGCGTGACGACTACTTCTTCTTGAGCACCCTCTGCTGGCAAGCCATCGCTGATGGATATTGCCCTATTATGCTTATTCATGTGGCTGGACAAGGCGTCGTACAGCGGTTTTTCGGCAGCTGCCACGACGAATATATATTTCTTGTTTGCGGTGTCGCGCAGTAGTGTGTCACGCACAAGACTCAAATCTTTGGAATGTTCGCGCACGGCGTCGGGTAGATCGTGGTAACTGTGGACGTATCGATTGACACCACTCAGGGTCATGACACCGACCAAGATGATCATCAGTACGAGTCCAGTGCCGCGCGCGTATGGGTTCTTTGGGAATAATCGATACCACTCGTACAGCAGTCGTTCTACGCCAGTAGCCAGCAAAATGAACATTGGCACAGAGATGATCATATTGACTTGAGGCGCCAGGGCGAGTAGCGGCAATGACAAAAATAGCCAAATGTTGACCACGTAGGACCGAGCGGTGTGCCAGTTGCGGAAAGTGATGATCATGCCAAGGAACATCAACGCTACGGTGCTGACGTCGATAGCTGGCAGCACTTGTCCGTTGGAAATGTACGGCACTGGCCAGAGATAGGTTCGAACGATGATTTTGAGGTTTGCTAATATATCAAAGTTGAGTGACGACCAGCCTGACACGTCCAGCAAGAAGCCATGATTTTTCAGGCAGAAATACACCAGCGGCGCACTCACTAGCAGAAAGACGATGAATGCTGGCGTCCAGCTGGCGCGATATTTTCGTGAAACGAGAATGTAGCGTGTGTATGGGTGTAATAACGCTACTAAGATGAGACCAAGGTTGAGGTACCAGAAAAATGGCGTGTATAAGCTGGCAGCCATGACGGCGGCGAGGAGGATTTTCCAGAGTTGGGCGAATTTGGCTTTTTGGATGATGAGGCTGGCGAACAGCAAAATCAATGACGCCGTGGTGATGTAGATGATGCCAGGCGTGAAGCTTTGTGCTAGGTAGATAAATTGACCAGTGGCGATCATGAGAGAAAGAGACAATACCGCAATGCCCGGTTTGAACCAGTGCCTGAGGAGGAAAAAGAGTGCCAGCGCCGCTAAACACATCAGTGTGACGGCTGGTAGCTTGATGGTGAGTGTACTGACGCCAAATAGCAAGAACAGCGCCGCCTGGAATGCGTGTAGTGGCAGATTGACGATGGACCAATTACCTTCCATAAGCAAGTTGGTTCGTGCGACCATGTTGATCTCTGACTGGCTGATACCGCCTGGCGCGTACAACAACGCCACGCTGATGACCGCGGAAAATATCAATATCAAAGCACTGTAGCCCCAAAGATAGCGCCAACGGTAAAGGAACAGATGAGAGAGAGTTTTCTTTTTCACTGCGGTTTATTATAGCATGTTTCGTTAATCGTGTCGTCTGTCCAGACTCATGAAGCGGAGGCGTTCTGGGTGGAAGTATAATTGGACTTTACCGACCGGACCGTTACGGTGCTTGGCGATGATTAGATCGGTGATATTTTGGACTTCTGGATTGTCTGGTTCGTAGTAACCTGGGCGGTAAATAAAGCTGACGATGTCGGCGTCCTGCTCGATGGAGCCGGACTCACGCAGGTCGGCTAGCTGTGGAATTGGTGGCGTGCGCGACTCGACGGAACGACTCAGCTGACTCAGGGCGATCAGCGGCACGTTAAGCTCACGGGCAATTAACTTCAGGCCGCGGGAAATTTCTGACACTTCCTGGACGCGGTTACCGTTGTGATTGTTGGTGGCCTGCATCAGCTGCAAGTAGTCGACGATGATCAGGCCAATTTCGCCTTCATGTGCCAAACGGCGAGCTTTGGTGCGCATTTCCAGAATGCTGAGGCCCGGCGTGTCATCAATGTAAATTGGCGCTTCTGCCATCTCGCCCATGGCCTCGGACAGCTTAGCAAAATCATTATCACTCAAGTTTCCGGTGCGAATATTCCAGCTGTCAACACCTGAGGCGTCTGCCAACATACGATCAACCAATTGCTCTTTGCTCATCTCCAGGCTGAAAAACAGCACTGGCTTTTTCTCGATGGTCGCCACGTTGTACGCCAAATTGGTCACCAGCGTGGTCTTACCCATGGCTGGACGAGCGGCCAGAATGATCAGGTCGGAGCGCTGCAAACCAGCGGTCATATTGTCGAGGTCGCGGTAGCCAGTGCGAATGCCACGGAGCGTGTCTTTGTTACGGTGCAATTCTTCAATTCGGTCAAAACTATCAGTCAGAATATTTTCCAGGCTGATCAAGTCTTGTTTGAGCGATTGGTCGGAGACGCTAAATAGTTCAGCTTCAGCCTTCTCCAATAACTCCTGAGTTGTTGTCGATTCGTCATAGCCAAGTTCGGTGATGTCAGCACTGGCTTTGATGAGTCGGCGCCGTACGGCTTTTTGTGCCACCATCTCGGCGTATGCTTCAGCGTGCGCAGCGGTCGGCACATAGTTGGTGAGCTCTGTCAGATATGCCGAGCCGCCAATGAGTTCTAATTCATCCTTACGCTTCAGTTCATCAGTTAAAGTCAAGAGATCGACTGGCTTGTGCTTTTCAAACAGCCGCATCATGCCCGCAAAAATTAGTCCATGATTTTTATCATAAAAATCAGTAGGATGCACGTGTTCGGTCGCATCTGCCAAAACTTCTTCGTCGATCAATATCGCGCCCAGTAAACTCTTTTCGGCATCCAAATTTTGCGGGGGCAGTTTGCCTGATGATGTATGTTGACTTGCTTCGCTCACTTATAATTCCTCCAAATTCACTTCTTCGCCACCGCCCATCATAGCAGCGATTTCTGCCAATTTTTCGTCTTCAGGTGGTTTCTTCTCTCCAATTATATCAACTTCCAGTTCCATTCCCGTCTCTGCGGTGATGATTTCTGCCAGCAATGGTCGATTTTTTGCATCATCCAGCTTTTTCTTGTAAAACGCACTACCAGCAAAAATAGTTAGTTTATCTCCGTCAAACGCCCACTGACTTTTTTGGAGCAGTGACGACAGGCCGACTGATTTTTCCTTGGCCTGCTCGATTACCTTTTGCCAGTCCAGCTCTAGTGGCGCACCAGATTTACGTGATTTTGTAGGCGATTTTTTGGTTGATTGGGCTGGTTTGGCGTCTTGGTTTTCGGACGTTTTTTTCACTGGCTCAGTTGGTTTGGTGCTCTGGCTTTTTGGTGGCTTTTCTGCTGACGACGCTGGCTTGGCTGGTGTCGAAATGACGGTTGGCGTTACTGTGACAGCTTGGGCAACTGTCTTCTTCGGCCTGTCTGGCTGAGTGTGATGTTGCATGAAAATAGTCAATAATTTCAGGTCTGGGTGCGGGTGGCGATCAACCTCGATGAGCTGCTGGATGAGTTCAACAAGGCTTGGGTTTGTGCGCAGTCTGGCGCGAGCGATTGACAATAATTGATGTGATACCACAGTTGGACTGATACCACTTTGTTCCAACTCTTGCAGAATATTAAGGATATCAGCGCTGTCCTCTGATTGATATAAATCAAGCAGCTTCTCCAGCGTGGCTGCGTCGCTTAAGCCTAAGTATTCAGTAACCATGGCGACGGTCAGTGGCTGGTCGGGCGTGGCCAAAATTGATAATTGATCGAGCATGCTGATGCTGTCGCGGAACCCACCGTGCGAGCGCTCAGCGATTAGCCGAGCAGCGTCCGCCTCGATGGCAAAGCCCTCTTTCTCGGCGATAGTCATCAGCTGGCGCGCCATGACGTCAACTGAGATGGGGTGAAAGAAAAATTGCTGGACGCGGCTGAGAATGGTGGCAGGCAGCTTGTCGGCGTCGGTGGTGGCGAGGATGAATACTACGTGTGCTGGCGGCTCCTCCAGCGTCTTTAACAGTGCGTTGAAGGCAGGTTTGGACAGCATGTGGACTTCGTCGATGATGTAGATTTTTTTCGGCGCGGAAACCGGCGCGACTTGCGCTTTTTCGCGTAATGCCCGAATATCGTCGACACCGTTATTGCTGGCGGCATCAATCTCAATGATATCCAGGTGTGAGGCTTCCTTGTCGTATGGCAACTGATTGATCTCATGCGCCAAAATGCGCGCTACGCTGGTTTTGCCCACGCCGCGCGGACCCGTCAGCAAATACGCATGGGCGATTTTCCCCTGCTCCAGCGCTCGGCGCAAAATGTTGGTCACGTGATCTTGCCCCAACACCTCGTCCAAGCTACGACTGCGATATTTGCGGTACAGTGCCTGACTCATTACTTATGTATTATAGCGCAAAGTGCAGGATTAGTAAGCTCTTTAGCGGTCAGAAATGGGAACTTCTTCGCCGCTTTCTAAAATCATGGTCTTTCTTGGCCAGAGTTCTATTGGTCTGTCAACATACGGCAAGTCAGTCGCTTCTGCAATGGCTCGCATGGCCATGTCTATCGGTGCACGTAGAGCCTGACGTCGAGATTCGTGGTCTGTCGAAGCGGTATAATCTCTATACGCTGCTACATAGTCAACGGGGTCACACAGAGTAACGTGGATTTGCTCATCTTGCGGTATGTATGCATCCAGATCAGTAGGCCACGGCTTGTAGTGAATTCCTACTGGCAATAGGTTGGGTTTCACCCCCCCCTATGCTTGCTCCAAATAAAATTCGCGATGCGCCCGTTCGGCCTTTGGTAACTTGAGCATCACCGGTATATGCGCCCTCTGGAAAGATGAGTAGTGAGCGTCCGTCAAGCAATGCTTGTCTGGCCATTTTGAGTCCGACTTCTAAATATTCTTTGCCACCGTGCACCTCGAGCGGTATGGTGTGTAGTGCTTTTTCTATTACTAGTCGCCGCACTGCCGTGCCCACAGAGCTATTTTTATACGCCAATCGCGAACTAATGACAACGTCACAATCCTCCGGTAGGCTTGCTGGTATAGCAAAGATATCACGCATGCAAGCATGATTTGCTACGAATACATTCGGGCCTTCTGGTATGTCGTCAAAGCCGTGAGTGGTAATGGCCATTTCCCGACCTATAGTCTGTAAGAGCGGTTTCTTTCCCCTGCTCATGCCTGCCTCGCTTTCAAAGCTTGCTTAACAGCGCGCGCCACTAAGCGATGCCCTTTTGCTGAAAAATGAATACCATCAGATAGTGGTATGAACGGCAGCTCAATGTACTCACCAAGCGAATCTTTATCTCTCAAGATTTCTTGTCGTATTTCTTCTGATTGTTCCGTAAACTCTGGGCCAGAGTCTTCACCAGTTGAAAATGCTGGCGGCAAGAGGTATATGACGTCGGCGCTGTCAGCCAGTTTTTGATAATCCGTCAAATCGTGAATGATAGCTTGCGCCGTCCTACCGTATTGCTGTTGTAAATCGTTAGTGCCAAGGGCGATGATGACGATGTCCACATTGCTCGCCTGTTGCAAAGCTTCTGCAAACGTATGTTTACCATTTTTGTACGGCTTTGCCTTACAAAAATCTCCCGCTACGCGACCTGACAGCCCGTCGGCGATGATATGCACTTTGCCTCGCAGTTCTCGCTTCAGGCGGTTAACCCACCGGTCACTGTATCGCACTCGTGATCCAACGAAACTGTCTCCCCAAACATTAGAATCGCCATAAATAAAAACCCTTTTGCTTGCGTGGTTGCTACTCATACATAAACTCCGTTTTTCATATTATACCATGTTTTGTCAAAATAGCGTCAGTTGCGTGTTAGGTATCTCAAGGTCAACCGTACCTTGCGCTGTTTGTGCCCGATGCCCGATGCACTTTTTCAGGCTATACGCCAGTAGTTGCCCGTCATATTCAGTGATGAGCACTGAGCCAATGACGCTAACAACCGTGCCAGCCAAAACCTTATTCCCTGTCATATCAATCACACTGCTGAAGTCTCGACCCTCAGTATGAAAATAATCGTCGCACATAATGAGCGTTCGGCTTGGAAAATCCAGCCCCAGCTTTTGTTGGATACGCACCAATGCGTCAGCTAGGGCTTGTTCCGCCGTTGCAGTATCGAGCGGCTGCTTGATCAGCCCCAGTTTTTTGCTGGCAGCCACCGTCTCCATGATGCCATTCAGACTGGCAATTTTCGCCTCATATTGCCGGGCGATCAACGCCGAAGCGAACGTCTCCAGTTTCAATGCCACGCGTGCCCCCTGTTCTAGCGGCCGCCGAATACCGCGCGCTTCCTGCGAAATGCCGACCTTGATCACCTCTGGTGAAAAATACGCCAAATACAAAAAATGTGGATTTTGATTAATCTTTTCCTGCTGTGCCGACACTGAATCAGCGTGGTAAAACGCTGGATTGAAACCGGTGCGATTGCGACACTTCAAACAATTTTCATATTTCTCATCAACCGTGGCGCCGTCAGGACAAGCCTGGCTGCAGTGATTGGCAAAATCCAGCCAGCCGGTGCAATATTTGGTGGAAAAGTCAAACTCCAGTGACAACTCCTGCCCCAAAACATCACCACGCTCAGCCCTACCATCAACCTGCCATTCCAGAAACGGCCGATTTTCAGCGTCAAAGCTGGCGTAGCTTAGTAAGAACTCCTCAGGCATAGCACAATTATATCAAAAACCGCCCGGCAACTGCGCGGACGGTTTCAAATGTCAAAAATGTTTTACAGTGCTGCTTCAACAGCTGCCCACGTAGCGTCAGGATTGTCCTCTGGCACAATGATGGTGACTTGGTCTCCAATGTTGATGCGGAAGAACGTGACGCTGGCGAGTAAAATGCGATACTCGCGGCCGTTAGCCTCGACGTAGTAGACGCCGTCGTGTTGCACCAGTGTACCGATGACTTGCTTGCGCGCCACTGGGCCGATTTGCTTGTAGATGAAGCTGCCGTCATCAGCAATGGTTAATTTCAAAATATCGCCTTCAACAAGCTTTGATTTTGAAGCGTAGTTGGCTGGGATTGGGTAGTTCTTGCCGTCTGGGCCGAGCATGGTCTGACCGTCAAACACACCTTCGACAACCTTGCCGGTTACGTCTTCGGTGGAAGTTTTTGGCGTGACAACTTGACCGTCATCACCGATGATACTGATCAATAGCTCTTTTGCTGCTGCCAAATTGGTTTCTGCCTCTTGTATCAATGAGCGAAGCCGCTTTACTTGTTTTTCTGGTAATTCAGACATAGTGATTCTCGCATTTCCCTGTCTATTTTTGATAGTTCTCGTTCTATATATAGCATAGGAAAAAGGTTCGGTCAAGGCTTACATAAGCAAGTTATTTCAGATTTCCACAGCATTTTAAGGGGTACTTGCAAAACTGTTGCAAATTTTACCCTTGCAATCAAAATACCGCCCATGGTATAGGGCGGCATAATGATTTCGAAAACAAATTGGCGTCATGTTCAGAATGAAATTAGCTGAGCTCAACGCTAGCGCCAGCGTCTTCCAAAGTCTTCTTTGCAGCTTCAGCTTCGTCTTTTGAAACTTTTTCTTTGACTGGTGCTGGTGCGCCGTCAACGATAGCTTTAGCTTCACCCAGACCCAAGCCGGTGATTTCTTTAACAGCCTTGATGACTGCAACTTTCTGAGCACCTGCGTCTTTCAAGGTGACGGTGAACTCAGTTTTTTCGTCAGCCGCAGCAGCGTCACCGCCAGCAGCTGGACCAGCAACAGCGACAGCTGCAGCAGCTGGCTCGATGCCGTATTCTTCTTTCAAGTGATTTTTCAATTCGTTAACTTCCAGAACTGTCAACTTGGTCAGTTCTTCAGCCAATTTCTTAATATCAGCCATGATATATCTCCTTAGATTATTAATTGATTGCTAAACTTAAGCCGTAGCTTTGGCTTCGATGCCGTCCAAAAGACCATGCAAATTGCCGCCCAGCGCGCCCACGGTGTCGTGGACTGGTGAGAGCAATTGTGCCACCACTTCGGCGACAAGCTGGTCTTTGCTTGGTAGACCCGCCAATGCTTTGATGTCAGCTTCATTGATGCTGAGGCCTTCACCTGAGAAACCACCAGCCAACTGCAGTGCTGGATGCGTCTTTGCAAACGTGTCCAAAACTTTCGCTGGCATGACCTCGTCTTCGGCACTGATGGCGTAGACCAATTGGCCAACCAGGAGGTCGGTATCGGTTTCTTTGTAGGTGTCGACGCCCTCTAGTGCTACGCGCACCAAGCGGTTTTTAACCACCTTGATGACGACGTTTGCCTCGCGAGCAGCCTTGCGCAGCTCTTGTAGTTCAGCCACGCTCAGACCCTGGTACCGCGCAAATGCCGTACCTTTGGCGTCTTTTAGAAGCTCTGTTAGTTCAGCAACCAAAGTTTGTTTTTTATCGCGTGAAATTGCCATAAAAATCCTTTCTTTGATTGAGTTAATTTCATTCTTTTCGCCAATTTGTTAACGTGCGGTAATGGAGAATCAAAAAGACGTCTTTGATTCTCGCACTACCAAAGACGTCAAATAAAACTGTTCGTTTCATCCCTCGGCGGCATGTTTACATCTGTTTGTTATGCAGATCGCCGCTGTCTTTGGTAATGTTCCTTACCATTGTAGCAGAAATGACAACGAAATGCAACAGGTATATTATATCAAACCAAAGAGAAAGCCCGCTCCGTGGTGGAGCGGGCGGCGAACCTCCCTTCTCTCTGTATCTCATTCTCCTCACCGAGGGATGCTAGCCATGATGACTAGCATCCCTCGGTGGTATGTCACTCCTCGCGCGAGGAGCGACGCCGCCGGGCTTCGACGAAACCGCCAAAGCCCAGTCCTACGATAACCAGACCTGCTGATAGTTTAATCAGCAGGTCACCGTTGGTGCCGGTGTGCGCCAGTCCCCCACCTGGCCGCCCGTGCGGCGGCTGGGCGGGGGGCGCGACGACCTCCTGGCCCCTTGTTGGGGTCGGGGAGGCGGCCGGCGCAGTCGCCGAAGGCGTGGCCTTCGGTGTCGGCGTGACCGTTGCTGACGCGCTGGGCGTCGGCGACGGTTCCGGCGTTGCACTTGGCGACGGTTCCGGAGTCGGGCTCGGCTCCGGGGTCGGTGTTGTGCTCGGTGATGGCGTCGGCTCCGGTGACGGCGTCACCGACGGAGTCGGGCTCGGGGTCGGCGTCGGAGTTGACTCCGGTGTCGGCGACGGTGACGGCTCCGGCTTCAGGAGGTAGCTTGCGCCACCTCCTGATTCTGCCCTCCGCACGGTGGCGGAGGCATCCCAGGAGCGATCCTGGGATGTGATAGTCGCACTGTCTGTCCACGGACCGGGGTCCGTGGGGTCAACGTGGAGATAGAACTCCACGCGTGCCTTCTCACCCTCGTTTAGAGTGAGTTTCATCGTCAATACAGTGGAGGAGCACTCCATTGTATCGACTGTCGTGCGATGAGTGTATAGGGGTCTACCCCATACACTCGCTTCTCTGTAAGTTCCTGCTTGCGACAGCACGGTGTTGCTGTCGCAAGAGAAAACTTGGCCCTGAGACGTGAGTTCATCCCTCAGGATGAACTCTTGGGCGTCCGTGGTAGCGGTCGGGGTTACTAACGTAACCTCGACCAATGAGGGGTCATTCGGGTGAACGACACCCCATTTCGAGGCTCCAGGCCCGGGCTGGCTGCAGCCCGGACACTCCCCCACGTGGATCTCAGTCCGGCGGGTTTGACCGCCGATCTCCCACAGGAGGTCCCGGGTTTCCCCGGGAACGAGCGTGTCGTCAATGTCGACGCGCCACCAGCCATACGCCTCGAAGGCGTAATGGTTGGCCACCTCAACGGCATCGGTCAGTGTGATACTGACCTTACCGCCTTTGTAGACGGCGTGAGCGATAATCTCGCCATTTTCGGTGGCGAGATTGATGGGGGTACCGTAATCCCCCAGTTCCGCCGGTGGTGTGAAGGTGATGCTATCACCTTCACAATGACCCTCCTCGAGGGCCAAGCCAAACCCGAATTCCACGGACTTGTAGGCCGCGAAATCTTTACCGTCCATGGTGCGGATGTACTCCGCGCTGATTTCCCCCGCCGAGATCGGCCGGGGAGTGCACGACGACGTTGCTGCCGTCGTGTCGGGGCTCTCGGGGACAGCAGCTGCCACCCCCGAGAACCCGAAGACCATAGCTAGCAGCGCAAACAGCGCTGCTAGCCCACGTTTCTTCATGGGCATGGGAAATCTCCTATGATAGGGAGTTGGAATGGATACAGATGTTAAAGTACATTTCGGTTCGCGTCCAGCTGGGCTGGAACAGCGAATCAAAAATGACTCTAGCACATCCGTATCCCACTGGGCTTTACTATTCTAGCATAAAATACAGAAAAATGCAATACTCCCACGGCTATCTCGGCGACGTCACCCCAGTAAAAATCCCGCCATGATCGGCGGGATTTGATGGGTTAAACTGCGAGATTAACTATGTCTAGAGGTTGTTTTCAACTTTGATACTAGGACCCATGGTAGTAGTCACGGCAACACTTTTGACGTAGGCGCCTTTGAGGCTGCTTGGTTTTTGGGCGTTTAGGCTGCTCAAAAATGCGCGGGCGTTGTCTTGTAGTTTTTCTGTACCAAACGACACCTTACCGACGCTCAAGTGAACGATGGCTTGTTTGTCGACACGGTACTCCACCTTACCAGCTTTGGCTTCGGTGACGGCAGTCGCCACGTCTGTTGCTACGGTGCCAGACTTTGGATTTGGCATCAAACCACGTGGACCGAGCAAGCGAGCGTATTTACCAAGTTTTGGCATGTACTGTGGCGTTGCTACCAAGATGTCAAAGTTCAGCTCTTCTTTGTCCAGCTGCTTCAAGAACTCTTCATCACCAATGATGTCGGCGCCAGCCTTTTTGGCAGCGGCGTGCTCTTCTTCTGGTGCAAATACTGCGACGCGTACCTCTTTACCGGTACCGTGAGGCAGTGACACGGTTGAGCGAATGTTCTGGTCTGCCTGGCGTGGGTCAACACCGAGCCGAACGTGCAGCTCCACTGATGCGTCAAATTTGACTGGACTGGTCTCGGTCGCCAGCTTCAAAGCTTCTTCCAGGGTGTACACTTTGTCTTTCTCGATCTTTTTGGCAGCTTCTTGGTATTTTTTGCCGCGGCGCTCTAGGCGTGGTCGGGTGACTGGCTTTGGACCTTTTTTGATGTGTGCTTCAGCGTCTTCGTCTTGCGGAGTGGTGTCGCCTGCTTCTTTGCGAGCTTCCTTCTCTGCTTTAGCTTCAGCTTCGTCCAAAGCTTTTTGGCTGCGCTTGCCTGCTTTGGCGACGTGTGCTTCGCGAACTTCGTGTTTTTCAGCGCCGGCAATGGCAGCCTCGATTTCAGCGATGGTGTTTTTTTCGCTGACTTCTAGGTTTAGTTCTGCTGCTTTTTCCAGCAATTCGGCTTTTTTGGCCATGAGTGATATCCTTTCTGTGGTACAATCGGTGCTCGGTTTTTCCCGAGGTTCACCTCCCAGCATTGATTATTATTCCGGTTGATTATATCAGTTTTGGTGACTGTTTTCAATGAGGCTCGTGTGTCGAACGCCGAAAGGCTGTGACGAAGGTGTTGTTAGGTACCACAAACAGGTTTGCCTGTGAGCTGTCGTCTATCGGGACGAGTCGTAGCCCAAATCGCCACTGTCCGGATATCTCCTCACAGTGCAGTTCTGGCTTGGCATTGATAGTAAGGTCGTCAAACATCTCCTGCCATTCACCGTCGTTGTCAGTGTAGAATATCCCGTCAATATGAAACTCACCTGGCTCAAGCATATGTTCCGTCAAAAAATTCTCATCAGCCATGAGCTGGGCACATAGCTCTGAGGCCTCGGCTTGCATTAGTTTAGTGACGCGTTCAGCTGAGATGTTGCGCTGACTCAAATCAGTGACGCGATCGTTAAGTAGATATTCGGTGGCCTGGATTGACTGACTACGCCATTCGTCCTGAAAAGTCGCCAGGTAGTCAACTGACTGGTCGTCGTTTTTTTGTTCAGGGTAGATGAGGTCGATATCTGCTAGCTGATCAAACGGTACGATGGTCTTTGTTGCACCGTGAGTCATTTCGATATGAAGTTTGGGCAGCAGTTTGGCTTCCCCGTCTTCTAAAACGACTGGCACAAATACAGCGAGCTTGTCAGCGATGATTGGCTCGGTTTGTTTAAAAATATTCACAATGGCTTGACAATGCTCTGAGTCGGCAAGCAGCTCATCAAACTTCCTGGTAGCTCTTTCGGTGAGTCGTTGTATGATGAGTTGCTGTTGTTCGGGATCAAGCTTGTTGAATGATTTCCTCGACAAAACTCGGTTGACTAGTCCACCGGTATCATAAACCAGTTCGGCGTAGTCCGACGGCTCTTCTGGCTCTTGTTGACGAATCTCCATGATGTGAGATACATCCAAGCGGTCGCCGTTATCGAGCGCCAAGCGTACCGTGCGTTCGCCCAGCTCTGAACTGACCTCAAACCGTGCGACTGCTTCTGAGAACTGTTCAACACCTAAGGTAGGCTCGCCGTCACTGTTGTTGTGAGAGGTTATGGCGGTGATGTCGACCGGCTTGCTTAGTAACTCGGGAGTGAATAGTTGGTTGTTCAGGGTTGTCTGCAATGTCTCATCTGGTAGGTCTAGCGTCGCTTCCCTGTTGTAGGCCATATCCATCAGGCCGTCCAGAACAATTGGTCGCTTTTGGGGACTAGGAAACGGTGCTTCACTCATGTACATATATTATACCAGTGAATTGCAGAAAAATCAATAGCAGTGAGTGCATTTCATGGAATATTTGCGTATTTAGCAACAATATGATAGTATTTGTAATTACTATGGAACGCAAGAAGAACAGTAATCTTACACCTGGTGGGCACGATGAAACAACTATTAGCGCGACCTTTGATGACATTATGGCGAGAGCAAGCATAACTGGCGAAGACGTGGCTGCTGTTCCCGAGAAGTGCCGAGACTGTCCAGTGCTAAAGCACAATCTAGGAGAGATAGCTTGTATACGCAAAGAAGTGCAAGAAGGTCTGAGCGCGGATCCTGAAGAGCTAAAGAAACGTTTACTGATGATGAGAGAGGCAGGTCATGAGGCTTTGGTGCCGTTAACAGATGACCAGATAGATCAAATAGCCGCTAGTGCTACAAGCCATCAGCAAAGAGAGGCTTTAGAAATATTAAACAACTTTGACCAGCAATCGGGTAGACTACAGGATGATGTAGATCGTCTTACTGGCCACTGTGCGGGACCTCTTAAGATGCGTGGTTCGCGGGATGGCAAGACGGTGACAGTAACGAGCTGCATGTCGGGTATAATAGCCCATTCAGGTAAGACAGGATTTGCCGACGTACACTACAGTTAGTGGTCTATCACGTGTTCTGATACAATAGATTATATGGACTTTATTACAATTACACACATCAGAGCACGTCAAATTTTAGATTCTCGAGGCAATCCAACGGTTGAAGCAGATGTCATATTGAGTGACGGTTGTTTTGGTCGGGCTGCCGTTCCCTCTGGGGCTAGCACTGGGTCTCACGAGGCGGTAGAGCTGCGAGATGATGAATTGCCATTTGGTGGCAAAGGCGTTTTGAAGGCGGTTGAAAATGTCAACACGGAAATTGCTGACGCACTGCGTGGTATGAGTCCGTTTGACCAAGAAGCTATCGACCAAAAGATGATCACCCTAGACGAAACGCCAAACAAGGGTCGTTTAGGCGCAAATGCCATCTTGGCGGTCAGTTTGGCAACTGCCAAAGCAGCAGCAGCGTCACGCGGTGTGGCACTGTTCACCTATATCAACACGTTGGCTGGTAACCCGCAGATGAGCTTCCCGATGCCGATGGTCAATGTCATGAACGGTGGTCAGCACGCGTTGGGTGCAACAGACATCCAAGAATACATGATCATCCCAGTTGGCGCGTCAACCATGCAAGACGCAGTGACCATGAGCGCTGAGGTGTTCCACGTGTTGGCAAAAGTTCTCAAACAAGAGGGTTACCCAACGACTGTGGGTGATGAAGGTGGCTATGCACCTCGCGTTCGTTACGGTAACTCTGAGCCAATCACCTTGCTCAGCCGTGCCATTGAGCAGGCTGGGTACTTGCTGGAGCGTGACTTTGCCTTTGCACTTGACGTGGCTGCCAGTGAGTTTTATCAGAGCCAGACTGAGCAGTACAATTTGTCCACGGAAAACCGCGTGCTGGATACTGACCAAATGATCAAGATGTATAAAGAATTACGTGCACAATACCCGATCGTCTCCATCGAAGATGGACTGAACGAAGAAGCCTGGCGTGGTTGGCAGAAGTTGACGCTGGAGTTGGGTGGTACCACGCAGTTGGTTGGCGACGACTTGTTAGTAACCAATGTTGAGCGTCTGGAACAGGCCATTGAGCAAAAAGCTGGCAATGCCATCCTCATCAAGCCAAACCAAATTGGTACACTGACCGAGACTATCGCCGCAGTCAAGATGGCCAAAGAAGCTGGTTGGAACACGGTGATGAGCCACCGTTCTGGCGAGACGGAAGATACTACCATCGCTCACTTGGCGGTTGGCCTGGGAACTGGACAAATCAAGACTGGTTCAATGTCTCGTTCGGAGCGCATCGCTAAGTACAATGAGCTGATGCGTATCTCAGAGCTGCGCCCTGACATCGAGCTGGCGCGACCGTTTGTGCAGATGTAGGACGGACTAAGCGCGAATAGTGACGATGTCGCCAGCTTGCAACTTGATGATGCGTGACGCGACTGCAGTTGTTACTTCTCCGCCGTCGACATAGACACTCACCATATCACCGAAGTAATTGATGGCTTCGGTGATATTTTTGGCTGGTGGCATGCCAGCTGGGTTGGCGCTGGGTGCCAACAAGGGGCCGGTTTGGTTGATGAGACGTGCTAAATTGCCGGTGACCAGTCGAAAAGCTAGTGTGCCGTTTTGGTGGGTGGTGTGCAAAAAAGCGTTGCTGGCTGGTACAATGATGCTGGTCGGTCGCTCGGCATTCAGCTGTAGGTAGTGCTGACGTCGAGTAGCAGTTAAACCCGGGATGTCGGAGATGTCAGCGACCAGGATGATGCAGGATTCGTTAGCTGGACGATGTTTAGCGCGATACAGGCGCTCCATGGCACAGTGGTTAGTCGCGGCAGCAACGATGCCGTAGATGGTGTCGGTTCTGAGGACGACCAATTTGGCACTAGTGAGTGCCTCTGACACACGGGGGTCGGATATGGTATTTGTGATGAGCATTGAATTATTTCGTTAGATTAGCCACCAAGATTTTCGATGATAGTTTGCAAAAAGCCTCTGGGGGCTGGCGGTGGTGTTTGGTCTGGCTCTTGGGTCGATGATGTTTGCTCAGCTGAAGGTGTTGCGGTAGGTTCGGTGTTGATGTGAATAGAATTAGCAGCGGTATCGGCCGCTTCCTTCAGTATGATCGCTGGCGGAATAAACAAAGCAGAGGTAATGGCTACTGCACCGACAACGGATTTGATGGTGTCTTTGAGTCCTCTTTCGTTCTCTGTTGATAGCTTTGCAAATTCTGCCAGATCCATACCCATATTATATCATATTTGGTTATAATGTACAATTACTCCCGCCTGAGCGAGAGTAATTGTAGTTGACGCGAGAAACTGATTAGTCAGTAACTTCAACACCCATGCTGCGAGCAGTGCCGGCGATGATTTTGACGGCGCCGTCTGTGTCGATGGCGTTGAGCTGATCTTTTTTGACTTCAGCGATTTCTTCCAGCTGAGCGCGGGTAATTTTACCAACCTTGTCGGTATGTGGTTTGCCGCTACCCTTTTGGATGCCAGCTTTTTCGCGGATCATATCGTCCACTGGCTGACCCAATGATTTCCATGCGAAAGTGCGGTCTTCAAACACCTGAATGTGTACAATAACGTCTTTACCCATCAGATCTTTGGTGGCGTCGTTAAATGGATTGATAAAGTCCATCATGTTTAGTCCCCACTGACCCAAGGTTGAACCAACTGGAGGCCCAGCGGTAGCGCGACCAGCTGGAATACGTAGTTTTAGATTTCCAATGACTTTCTTTGCCATGATGATAAACCCTTTCAAAATTAGTTGAAGCGTATTGAAAGTGTGCGTAACATAGGTATTATACAAAAAAGTGTGGTATAATTCAAGCATGAACGTGCGAGGCCCGCTCCCGATTAAGCGCATCATTAACGCGTTTGGTGCGGTGGGCTACACATTGCTCTTGTTTGTTTATGCGATCATCTCTTTGTCCGCTGTAGTGTGGCTGATGCGTCGCGGTAAGTTCTTTGGACTGTCAGTGAATTTGCGCACCGCAGAACCATTGATGCAGACAGTGCCGACAGAGCCAGAGCCGTTGACGGCTCAGCTGTTGAGTGCTGCGTTGGGGATTGCCACGGCGTTGGTGCTGGTCATCACCCTTACGGCTCTCACCTATTGGCTAGGGCGCGGCGGTTCGCGGATGTTGAAGCGGTCAGTGCGGTTTTGTCAGTGTCCCGTTACGTTGGTGACGTTGCTGGTGGGTAAGGTGCTGGCTTGCGGTGTGGCAACGGTGCCGGTTTTGTTGGCTGGTATTTTACAGATGGGTAATCTGTGGGTGGTGATCATTTTGTTGGGATTTATCACCGTGGCGTTGATCATCTTTCTGCTGCAGCACTATCTGGCATACACCAGTGAAGTCGTGCAAGCTAAAGACGTTTGGTAGCTTGATGCGCGATGTATTATTTTTTGCGTGACAGAAAGTGCGTGATGACATTGCCGGTAACGATGCCAGCTGCCACGCCGCCAGCGATAGTCAAGGCTTTGACGGCTTCTTTGCCAATTTCTGAGAGCATCAACATGCGAGCTATTTTGGGGTCTTTGATTTCAAGGCTGGTTGGAATTTCAGGTGGAGGAGTGTCGTCCTTTGGCGTCTGTGCTTCTTTTGATACGGTAGGTATGCTGTCGTATGTGGAATTTATCATATTAGCCTGGTGTTGCCCCAGGGATATTGCAAAATTGGCAGCAAAATAAGCAGGCATACGTGAGGGGTCTTCTTCACACTCTTCCACGGACTCCTCGTACAGTTGGTTTACATGTAGTTTAGCTTGCGCTGGTATGTCTGCTTGCTTTTCTGGAATACTGTCTGGAGCGATGGCATGTGCTGCAGCCATAACCGCCTGTCTATCGCTTTCCATCAGATCGGCAAACCAAGTGAGCAAAGATTCCTTTTGCTTTGGCGTTGTCGGTAAGTCTTGTAAATAATGGGTGGCGAGTTCTCGTAATGCTGGGAGATACTGCATATTTAATAAGGTGCTGGACTTATTTAGAACACGCTGTTGCTCATCAATAGTCTGGTTGGCAGATAGTCTTTCGAAGGTTGTGATTAAACTATTTATGGCAGCTAGATGTTTACGGGAGGCATCTGCTAACTCATTGCCATCAGGCTCACCTAGTGCTTCTAGCCATTCTTCTGAGGCTTTGGTAGCCTCCTGGGCAGTGTCGTCACCGGGCTGTACAATATTTTCGTTATTATTGGAGTTATCATCACTGGGTTGTGGCATTTCTAGTGTGCTCATGGTAAAACCTCTCCACCCTTTTGATAATAATGATAAATTTGCCTGTCTGGTCCCGCGCGTTAGACCTTTTTCACCTGCAAAGCGTCAAGTTCAACTGGAGTGTCACGTCCAAACATGCTGACCATGACGCGGATTTTGCCTTTGATTGGGTCGATTTCGGCGATCGCACCGTCAAAGCCTTTGAACGGACCATCGGTGATGGAAACAACTTCGCCCTCTGAGAAGTCAATCTGGTGCTTTGGCTCTTCGACGCCCATGCGCTTTTTGATTTTGGCAATTTCTTTGTCAGAAACTGGTGTTGGCGTAGTGTCGGCACCGACAAATCCAGTCACGCCAGGCGTGTTGCGGATGATGTACCAGGTTTCATCAGTTAGGTTCATTTCTACTAAAACGTAGCCTTGGAAGATCTTGGCCTCAACGACTTTGCGTTTGCCGTTTTTGATTTGGATTTGTTTTTCTTTTGGGACCATGACGTCGAAAATTTTGTCTGCCATGTCAACACCGTTGATGCGCTGACGAATGGATTCTGCTACTTTTTCTTCGTAGCCAGAATAGGTGTGAATAGCGTACCACTGACGGGTTGAGTCGTAACGATTATTTGCCATAAAAAACTCCTTTTACCTTTATTTCAAAATTTGCTCAAAGACCCAGTTAAATCCAGCGTCAAGTAATAAAATCAATGTGGTAAGCAGTAAAGTAAAGCCAATCACGGTGCCAGTCATGATCCAAGTGTTGGCGCGGGTTGGCCAACGAACTAGCTTCAGCTCGGCCCACGCTCCCTTGAAATAACCAACAAATGAGTCGCGCATGCCTGAATCTGCTTCAGTCTTTTGAATAGCGCGTGCTGGTTTGGTGGTTGATTTCTTTTTGACGGTTTTTTTAGGGGAATCATCCGTTGCCTTGATGCGGCGTACGGTAGTTTTCCCTGTCTGCTTACCCTTTTCTGCCATGTGTTTCTCCCAAATTAAAAAGTCTGTTTTTCACAGACTGTCAAGTATAGCTTAGCACAAAAAATGCATGCATTGCAAGTTTGAGCGGTATTATCGCTTTTTGGCGGGCTTTGCCGGTGGCAGGCTGAAGCTGAAGGTTGATCCGTGATTGAGACGACTTTCCAGTTTGATGGTGCAGCCGAGCTTGCGGGCTAGCTTGGCCGCCACGTAGAGCCCTAGTCCAGTACCACTGGTTTCGCGCGTGCGGTAATCTTCGGCGCGGAAGAAGCGATCGAAAATCTTTTTCTGATCACTGCGCCCGATGCCGATGCCGGTGTCCTTGACGCCAAAGTAGACTTTGCCAGCGCTGCGCTTCATGATGAGGGTGACTGAGCCTTTTTGGGTGTATTTGATGGCGTTGGTGATGAAATTTTGCAATAATTCTTCAAGATATAGCCGAGACACATTGACATTGCCGACGCCTGCTCTAACGTCTAGGTTGAACGCCAATTTCTTTTCTGTTGCTTGCGGTTCGTATTCGTGGCGAAGCTTTTCAGCCAGTTCAGTGACGTTGATGAGCTCTGATTCATCAGCAATACCACGCTCCGCGCGAGACAGCGTGCTGAGGTCGTTGACGATGCGTGCCAGGAACATGATTTGTTTGTGGGCTTCGGCAAGCGAATCGTCTAATTTGTCAGTCATACCGCGGTGCATCATGAGCTGAACGTTGGAGAGCGATGCCTCGGCGATGGTGATGGGAGTGCGTAGTTCGTGGCTGATCACACTGATGAATTCATCGCGCTCTTCTTCTAGACTTTTGACTCGCGTGATGTCGCGCAAAATGAGGACGTAGCCGTCCGAAGTGAGTGTGTCGCTGCCGCCCTGTACCGGCGCGAAAGTAGCTGACAGCCGCACGCGGTCACCGCCCTCAAGGGGCATGATGATGTCGTCGCGGGTACGAATGGCTGGCGATTTTCGCAACTCTTTGAATACAGGAACTGGCTGTTTGTCGTTGGTTTCAAAATTTAATAACTCATCAATGTGTACGCCTTGGATGCTGGCGTTGGTGTCAAGTAGACTCAAAGCGGCGGCGTTGTAGAGGCCGATGATGCCGTGGGCATCCATGCTGATGATGGCGTCGGTGAGGTTGTTCACTAGTGTCAATACGCGGTCGCGTTCCAGCCGTTCACGGGAGCGACTACGTCGTAGCTCTTGGCGTGACTGGTGTCGTCCACGATAGGCGATGACGACGACTGCTAGAAACATCAGCCATGATATGACAAGTAAAATAATGATGGCATAGATAAGATTCCCTCCCTGCATATGTACCAGTATACCATAAGCATTATACGTGTGGGGTGTATTTTTTCAGGGCGTCGCGGTGTCGTTTATAGTGCGGGTCGATGGCGGCGACCTCATGCCAAAATGCTTGCGAATGATTCATCTGGCGCGTGTGGCATAGTTCGTGGATGAGAACGTAGTCCAATAGTTCAAACGGTAGATTCATGAGGGCGATATTTAGACTGATAGTACCGTTTGAGGAACAACTGCCCCAGCGACTGGACGAGTGTGTGAGTCGAGTTTTGTCGTAATGAAAGCCGTGTTGCTCTGCTAAGAATTTGAGGCGGCGTGGCAGATAGCTTTTGGCTTCTTTGCGTAGGGCTTTGACGACATGGTCACGAATGGATTGTTGAAACATGGGGTCGGTGAAATCTTGCTCGTCCGTTACACTGACGATAATGGTGGTTCTGACGGTTTTGATAGCGGGTGCTCCCTGCTCCACTAGTAGGTTGTGACTTTTACCAATTTGTTGAGGTGTACCGTATGGAAAATCACCTTGCTGTTCGGTGATGAGTTGGTGGATGCTGCGGCGTGACTGTTTGACGAGGAGTTTGGCGGAAGCTAGCGGTGCGTGAAGCGGCATGGTGATACGAATACGACCGTTTGGTGCGATACGCAAACTGACGCGACTGGCTAATGCGCGCCTGGTGACAGTGATCTCGCCAAATTCAGAATCAGTGATGGTTGGCATCGAACCCTCCGTCTACTGTACGCGAACGCGCCCGCCAATTGACCGTGGCTGAGTACGTATAGAAGCAGCTGGACGGGTGGCGTCGCTGAGTTTTTTCAAAAGCGTCTTTGCCTGCGTATTGTAAGTGTGGCGGCCACTGATGACCATGTAAGGCTCGCTAGCGTGTGGTGGTGAGAAAGTTCGTAATTTCTGTT
Organism: Candidatus Nanosynbacter featherlites; assembly: GCF_037013405.1. NCBI lineage: Bacteria > Bacillati > Minisyncoccota > Nanosynbacteria > Nanosynbacterales > Nanosynbacteraceae > Nanosynbacter > Candidatus Nanosynbacter sp. BB002. The sequence goes on from NZ_CP146064.1 coordinate 341,430, forward strand.
CGAACAGTGCTTCATCGCCGTTGTGTGAACGGAGCCATCTAGCTCTGGACATGGCAGGATCAGTCTGCACCCACACAAACAATGGCTTAAATCCAGCCTCACGAGCGACTTTGGCGATGTCGGAACGCCAAGCACGCTTTTCGGTGTTGCCGTCGAAAATGATTGTCTGTCTTGGCTTGAGTAACTCTCGAAGTAAGTCAACCGCAGTCTTGTGAATGAGCGCGTCATCACTCGACAATTCACGCAGCGTGTCACTGCTTAACATTGGCGCATTGAACATTTTGGCAAATTCAGTCGCAAACTGTGTTTTTCCCGCCCCCGGTGCGCCGACCATGATAATCAAGTGCGGCGAAGATAACTGCAATGGTTTCATGAAATCAGTATACCACACGCCTGGTGAGAAAAAAACAGAGGGAAAACCTCTGCTATTTTATGGCTCTACGGCTCTATGGCAGGGGAGACAGGACTCGAACCTGCGACACCCGGTTTTGGAGACCGGTGCTCTACCAACTGAGCTACTCCCCTGTGTCTTGGCGTTATTTTACATGATTTTTCCGTCCTCGGCAACTCATTTTGGGTGATTTGAGGAGGCTATCTGACAGGTCGCTGCGTGAAATACTCCTGAAAAACCGTGAAAAACTATTGAAAAAACATAAGCATCGTTTTATGATAAATAGTAGGTATGAAAATATTGATGCTTGGGTGGGAATTACCTCCGCATAATAGCGGAGGGTTAGGCGTCGCATGTTATCAGATGTCACGGGCACTAGCTGACTGTGGTGTGGATATTGATTTTGTTGTGCCCTACTCCGCTGAGCATCCGAATATTGATTTCATGAATGTGCACGCAGCGACGCACTTGGAAGCCTCAAAAGATGGCTTTGGTGCCTATGATGATTTGGGCACTTCGGACAAGCAAGCGCATGATTGCGGGCTGGGCGGTATGCGGGCGGTGCAGCGACGATATAACTGCTTTGTGAAAGAATTTGTCAAACAGCATCCTCCAGATGCTATTCACGCTCACGACTGGTTAACCATGGAAGCGGGCATCATCGCTAAACAGCAGTGTAATGCGCCGTTGATCGTGCATGTGCATGCGACCGAATTTGACCGTTCTGGTGAGAATGAAGGCAATCCATTGGTACATGAAATCGAGCAGCAAGGGTTGTTGATGGCTGACCGAATCATCGCCGTGAGCCACATCACCAAAGATATCATTGTCAAGAATTATCATATTCCACCAGAGAAAATCGAAGTTGTCTACAATGCCATTGACCTGGATGAACTGCCACCACACGAATACGACCAAGGCACCTATCAATACTTGGAAGACCTGAAAAAAGAAGGCTATATCATCGTTGGCGCATTGACCAGGTTGACAGTGCAAAAAGGTTTGACCTATCTGATTCGGGCGGTGGCTGAGGCCATAAAGCAGCATCAGAAAATTGCGTTACTGCTGAGTGGTAGTGGCGAGCAGCGCGACGAACTGGTTGCTTTGGCAGCGCACCTGGGCATTAGTGACAAAGTGGTCTTTACGGGTTTTGTGCGCGGTCGGCAGTGGCGCGATGCCTATCATCTGATCGACGTATTTGTCATGAGTTCAGTGTCAGAACCGTTTGGACTGACGGCGTTAGAAGCGGCGCATCATGACACAGCACTACTCATCAGTCGCCAGTCTGGCGTCGGCGAAGTGCTGCACAACATTTTACGATTTGACTATTGGGATACTAACAAATTGGCACGACAAATTGTCATGCTGGCGCGCTCGCCTGCTCTTTTGAAAATTCTCAAGGAGGATGTGAAAACAGAATATGCCCAACTGTCCTGGCATGACGCGGCTCAGCATTGTTTGAAATTGTACGAGCAGGCTCGAATAAAAGGCGGTGGTGCATGAGCCGTCCAGCGATTACCCTGTACTTGCACGCCCACCAGCCATGGCGCGTTCGCAGTTATGGTGCACTCGATACAGCAAATCGTCATGATTATTTCAGTGGTGACGGCGACCAGGATAATAAAGAGATTTTTCTGAAAGTAGCCAACAAATCGTACCGACCGATGAACGCACTGCTGGAAAAGTTGTTACATGAACATCCAGGGTTTTGTTTGTCACTGAGTCTGTCTGGAGTATTTTTGGAGCAAGCTGAGCAGTTTGCGCCAGATGTGATTGAGAGTTTTCAGCGACTCGTGAAAACAGGACGCGTGGAGCTACTGGCTAGTCCTTATCATCACAGCCTGGCCTTTTTCTACGATCAGTCTGAATTTGAGAAACAAGTTGCTCTCCATGCTGAGAAAATCAAGCGACTATTTGGTGTCTCGCCTAGAGTGTTGGCAAACACTGAGTTGGCATACAATGATGAGCTTGGGGCCTGGGCGGAAGCACACGGGTATGACGGTGTGCTGGCTGAAGGCTGGGACAAAGTGCTGGGTTGGCGCAGCCCAAATTATGTCTATCAACCAAAAGGCGCCACGCACACAAGGTTACTCCTAAAGAACTATCGCTTGAGTGACGACATTGCCTTTCGGTTCAGCAACAAAAAGTGGAGTGGCTGGCCACTGACGGCTGAAACCTACAGTTCATGGCTTACAGCATCGGGCGGCCCATTGGTCAATTTGTTCATGGACTATGAAACGTTTGGCGAACACCAGTGGAAAGAACACGGTATTTTCACCTTCTTTGAGCGGTTTGTTGGGAAATGGATAACAGCTGGCGGTCAGTTTAATACGGTGTCGCAAGCTCTATCGAACGCACCAGTCGGAGAGATCAGTATGCCAGAGACGGTGACTTGGGCTGACAGCGAGAGAGATTTGACGGCTTGGAATGGCAATGCTTTGCAACAAGAAGCTCTGCGCTATGTGTATCAGCTGGCGCCGCGAGTACTGGCGTCTGGTGATTCTCAATTGATCAGCGATTGGCGTAATTTGCAAACCTCTGATCATTACTACTACATGTGCACCAAGTGGTCGTCTGATGGCGATGTTCACGCCTATTTCAGCCCGTATAGCTCACCATATGAAGCTTCGTTGTATGTGATGAATGCCTTGCGGGATATCTATTGGCGCTCGAGGCATGCTCGCCCAATAACATAAAACCCACGGTTATATACGTGGGTTTTTAATGATATGCGCGATAAGAAACTAGCTTTTACGAGCTTTAACTTCGTTGCGACCAAGATTTTTCTTGGTTTCGGTATAGGTTGCGTGCTCGCGAGCAATTGGGTCGTATTTACGCAGCGTCAACCTACCTTGACCTTTGGTAGTGCGGTTCTGTGTATTGATTGTCGTGTAGTAAGTTCGGTGCTTGCTTTTGTTGCTCACCAAAGCGATCAACTTGCGTTTCGTATTCTTCTTTGCCATAGTTTCCCTTTAACAATTTGTACTTAAACTTCGATTATACAATATAACAGATTATGCAAATTAGTTCAAGCAATTATCAAATGTTCATTCATTGTGCTTCTGTAAAATATATGATACGGTAGTAATAGTAAGATATAACGCATCAGGTGGAGATGATGCAGTAAGGAGTGAGGGTATGGCTAGACAGTCGTGGAAAATATATGTAGCTCGCTTGAAGCAAGCAGTGACGACATCAAAACAGGCAACCGTAAAACATTTGGGCATCGGTATGATGGTGATGGCTATGGTGCTGCAGTCGGTAGTCTTCTTCCAGGATTATGCGCAAGCCGCATCAGACGACATGATCCAAGGCGGTGTCGGCAGCAAAGAAGCAATTTTGGCGCATTATGACAAAAATACCAACAATTTCCGCGACGTACTAACCTATAACGGTATCACTAGAGCAGAATTGGCGAATATTTCTAGCACCAAGGTGCGTTATGAGGTTGACTCTTCTGCTCAGTCATGGGGTTGGACTTCACGGTTTTCTGAAGCTCAGGGTCAAAAAGCCCACACGGTTGCCGGACGTACCATTTACTCCCGTCCGCAGAAGTTATGGGACAGTAGTTGGTACATGGGTTGGGAAGGTAGTTCGGCCACCCGAGGCAAATTCCGCATCATGTCTTCTTGTGGTAACTTGTTGACCTATAGCGTACCGCAGGCTGTTCCAGTGACGCCAACGCCACAACCAAAGCCAACACCGCAGCCGCAACCGCAACCAGTTGCCACTTGTGACAACCTGACTATTACTCAACTGTCACGCAATCGCTACCATATGAGTGCTAAAGCATCAGCTAAAAATGGTGCCACCATCCAGTCAATCCACATCAGGGTGTATGACCCATCAGGCAAACTTGTCGACGCTGGTGGTGTAGCTGGCGATCAGACTGGTATGGGTGTTGAACTCAAGACGCCGGGTACATACAAAGTTCAAGCAACAGCAGTTACCAGTATCGGTGAAGTAACCAGTCCTAACTGTGCCGGCAGCTTTACCATCACTGAGGAAAACAAACCAGAAGAACCAAAGCCGTCAGTCAGCATCACAAAAACAGTTAACAAACAAGAACATGTCAAAGTGGCAGTCAACAGTGATTTCACCTATGAAATTACCGTTAAAAACACTGGCAAAACAGATCTGAAAGATGTTGTCGTCAGTGACACTGCACCAAAAGAAGTGACGCTGTCAAACAGCAGTGCTGGTAAGATTGATGGCGGTAAGTGGACGCACACCATCGCTAACTTGCCTGCTGGTCAATCACAAACATTCTCTTTGGCGGCTAAGTACGCGAAGTTCGTTGAGGGCAAGCACAAGAACACTGTTTGTGTCGACACGCCGACCATCACTGGCTCTCCAGATGCTTGTGATGATGCGACAACCGAAACGTACACAGTAACGACACCTCCAGCAAATCCACCAACTCAACCAACACCAACACCACCAACTGAGCCAAATAAGCCAACGCAGCCGACACCTACGCCATCAGTACCGAATGAGCCGAATAAGCCGACACCGACTGAGCCGACTACACCACCAACTACCAATCAAACCACGCCTCCTGCTGCCACGCCGCAGCCACAGCCAACTCCTACCGCGCCAACCACTAAGGAATTGCCTCTCACTGGTACTCTGAACACCGCTAGCGGCATCTTGGGGCTTGGCGGACTGGTGAGCGTAACGTGCGCTTATGTGATGAGCCGTCGCAGCTTGCGCTAATCTGCAAATAACAAATAACTACGATAAAATCCGCGCCACAGAACCGGCGCGGATTTATTGTTGGTGGGCGAACAGTTACCGATAGTTACCAAAGCTTAGTGGAAAATCAAAATCTGCTTGATTGAGCGTCGTCATGACGGATTGCAGTTCATCTTTGCTGTTTGAGGTGCAGCGCACGCTGTCGCCTTGAATCTGGGTTTTTACCTTGGGGTGTGCTTCTTTCAGGAGCTTGGTAATCTTTTTGGCGTTTTCTTGGCTGAGGCCGTCTTTGAACGGCACATCTTGCCAGGCGCGCATATTGGCGGCATTGTGCGCCCCGCCAAGGTCGAGCACCTTGCTGGTCATGTTGCGTTTGGCGAGCTGCCGACCGATCATATCAATGATTGATTGCACCTGAAATTCATCTGCGCCGATGACCTTAAAGCCCTTTTTATCTGGCAGCCACTCGACATCAGCTGGCGTCCCCTTAAAATCAAAGCGGTTGGCAATTTCCCGCACGACTAACTGATGAACGTTATTCATCTCTGGCTTATTAAACGTACTTTCTATATCAAAACTAAATTGAGCCATAATTCCTCCTGGTAATTATTATAGCAAACGCTTTTCACTGAGAGGATAATTTGGTATAATCAGCTGTGAGTATGACGCCGCGATAGCTCAGTTGGTAGAGCGCATCCATGGTAAGGATGAGGTCTCGGGTTCAAGCCCCGATCGTGGCTCCATGTTGATTTTGTAAAAAGGCCGCTGTATGAGCGACCTTTTTGTTTGTAACTTGTACGAGCTTATTTTTTGCTTCGTTTGGTTGTCTTTTTGGCTTCGTGCTTTGGTAAGATTGGCGCGATGAATGCGTCCAGTAGTGCCCAGACGATGCCGTTGAAGATGTATACGACAGCGGTAAAGGCAGCGATGATCATGAGTACGCGTCCGAAGTCGCTGTTTAACAGAGACAGAAAGCCTGCTACGACTGCCAGTGAGATGATGATCAGGAAATACGCCTGTTGTAGTTTGGTGCGCTGGTTTTTGTTGCTATTCCATTCGGTTAAGAATTGTTTGAATAATAAGAACATGACTAGATTATAGCATGTATATTGTATTTAGTCAATGGATAGAGGTCTACTTGACGGAATTATGGGCAATCAAAAACCGCCTCTTGATGAGCCGGTGTTTGATTGGTACCGGAAGTAGGACTCGAACCTACGAAGCCTTACGGCGGGAGATTTACAGTCTCCTGTGATTGCCACTACACGATTCCGGCGTGTGTTTGGAGCCGCTTCTCGGGCTCGAACCGAGGACCTACGGTTTACAAAACCGTTGCTCTAGCCAGCTGAGCTAAAGCGGCACTGCTGTGATTATAGCAAAAAAAAATAGGCTAAGCAACTACATTACCAACTTTTTGGGCTGTTTTGGCTGACGGCGCTGACGCGGTACGGTGCCGTGGCTATCAGGTACCAACATGGCGGCAGCTTTTTTGCGCAACCCAGAGGCTAACTCTGCTTGCCCGTTGTTGTCATACGCCTCAGCCAGGACGGTGAGCGTCTGTGGAATTGGGTCAAGTTCAACTGCTTTTTCCAGTGCAGCGATCATCTTTTTGCCATTACCCATTTTCTCTTGGACCTTGGCGTAGGCGATGTAGCGCGCCGCCAAATCGTCCTCCATCTCTAGGGCTTGCTCAAAAGCCAATGCTGCCTTGGGATAATTCTTTGTTTCATAATAAATCAAGCCGACATTGTGCAGGCTAGAGGCGCTTGGTTCCAAACTCTGAGCGATTTCAAAACACTCGATGGCGTCTTTGTAGGCCTGCTGCTTGGCATACAAAATGCCCAAGCGGTTATAAGCGGTGGCGTTTTTCTCGTCGACACGCAAAATCGTCAACAGCGCCTTCTCTGCCCTGAGATATTTGTTGTCGCGAATGGATTCTTGCGCAATAGCCCACAACTGATCTAATTTTTCAGAAATCTTGGCTGGAAAATCTGCAGAATTTTCTTCGGAAGGTTTGTAGGTGATCGCCCAAATGATAATTGCTAAAATGAATATCAAACTTAACATATCTGCTTAATTATAGCACAATTCTCAATAAAGCGAGGCGTGTATTGCCATTTGCTAGGAGAGACTTCTCTGCTTGTAGTACTTTTTGGAGTAATTGATGCATGGCTGGCGGCTGGGTGGCGTGTTTTAGCTGGAAATGGATGAAGCGTAGGAGAATGTCAATGAGCTGCAGGGCGCTTGCTCGGTCGGTGTAGCGCAGGGCGCATTTCAGGGACGCGTAGGAGCTGGGATGTTCCAAAATGTGCTTGGCGTCAGCGGCGATGACTTGGCGCTCTGCCAGTTTCGTGGCGTCGTGGCTCAGTTCGGCGATGAGGAGCGGCAATCCAGCGGCGAGAAATGCTATTTGGCGCTTTTCTTGAGGCGTTAGGTTGGTATTTTCTAACAAGTTAGCGTCTTGGCTGGCGGTAGTGCGGTGGAGCGTCAGCTGCTGGCAGCGGGACTGGATGGTTGGGAGGAGGTCTGTGCTGGCAGTGGTGATCAAGAGAAAATGAGTGTTAGGGTTTGGCTCTTCAAGTGTTTTGAGCAGTGCGTTTTGTGCGGACTCGGTCATGAGGTTTGCCGGGTTGATGACGACAACGCGGCGGGCAGAGCTGTAGGTGCGTAGCATGGCCGTTAGGTCGCGGATTTGTTCGGTCGAGATGGTGTTTTTCTGCGGGAGCGGGTTGACGGTGAGGACGTCTGACTTGCAGTGATGTGCCAGGTGGCGGGCTACCCCTGCTCCGTCTAGGCCGGGTTCGGCAATGATCATCAATGATTGCGGCAAATGGTTTGCTAATTGCTCAACTGTGGCTTGGTCGTTGGTGGAGATGAGAGGCGTCTGACTCATTGATCGTTTGGCTCTTTTATGTTTTGGGCGCAATTAGGAAATAGTTCGGTAAATACACTAGGAATAGCCGCTTCAAAGGTTTTTCGTTCACCTGATGGTAGCGTGATTTCCAGTTTGTGGGCGTGGAGCATCAGGCGGCTGGCGTTTGGTTTACCGTAGACGCGGTCACCGAGAATTGGTGTATTTAGGTGCGCCATATGGACGCGGAGTTGATGGGTGCGGCCGGTGGTGGGTTTGAGTTCAATGAGCGCCTGGTTATCAGTTGCTGTCAGTACGCGGTAGGTTGTTTGGGCGGGCTTGCCGTTCGGGTCGACGCGGAAGGTGCTGGGTGCGGCTGGGCTGCGACCAATCGGTAGGTCGATCTTTGCGGCGCTTAATTTTGGTACGCCGTCGGTCACTGCGAGGTAAGTTTTTTTGGTGGTGCGCTGGGCGAATTGCTTTTGTAGATGGGCGGCAGCGTCAGGATTTTTAGCGATAATCAGTATGCCTGAAGTGTCGCGGTCGAGTCGGTGGACGATGCCTGGCCGGTCGGTGTCCGAGGCAAACGAAGTCTTGGGACGAATAATTTCCGCTACCGTCGGCTCGGTCGATAGTCCACCTTTGGCGTGAGTCAGGAGTCCGCTTGGCTTGTTCACTACCATCACGTCATCATCTTCGTACAGTATCGGCAGTTCTGCACTGGCCTGCTCCTGCTCTGGTAGCTTGACGGCGATCTCGTCAGTCTCGTCGACCTCAAACTTTGGCGCTGTCACCACGCACTGGTTGACCGACACGTAGCCGGCTTTGATGTATTTTTGCCAGAGGCTGCGCGAAATTGACGGATCAAATGCCGTGGACAAGTGGACGTCTAGGCGCTGCTTGGTCGGTACAATTCGAAACATCATGACAAACTTGCCCTGAAACGGTGTCTCGGTGAAGCTCGAGTCAAGCGGATTTGGCAACATCTCAGCGTTGGCAGGCCTATCAAGCCATAATTCGTCAATTGATTCCTCGTCAACGATCGAGCCGTACAGCACGGCGAAATGCTGCTTATTCAAAATAAATTCCGCTACGATGTGCGACTCGTCCGTCTGAATCTTCAGGTGGCGCAAGGCCTTGACGGGCGTGTTGTCGTCTGCCAGCTGGTACAATCTGGCGATCTTGAGGACGGTGCGCGGCGAAATTTTCACGCGAGCGTTCCTATCTCCGTAGCCCCACGGCTGTTTGGACGCGGTGCAAAGTTTCGTTAGCGACGAGGTTCATATCGTGCTCGCTGGATTCCAGCTTACTTTCAATTGCCTGCTCGTCAACTGCCGCCAGGTGCGCTTGGAAATTCGCCAAGAATTCCGCTACTTCATCGGCCACGATTCGCTTGAAATCTCCGTAGCGCTCCATGCCGGCGTATTCGCTAATGGTCTGCTCCAAGCTGACGTCTCGTCCAGCGTCCTGGCGCACCAACGTCAAGATCTCTAGTAGATTAGCAATGCCCGGCTGGTTGTCGCGGTCGTACTGCACCTTGCCTAGTGAGTCGGTGGTGGCACTCATGATTTTTTTGTGTGCTATCTGCGGCTCGTCGCCGAGGAAAATGATGCCCTTGCCGCTGTCGTTGGATTTGCTCATCTTTTTGGTCGGGTTCATCAGATCTTTAATCCTCAGGCCTTGGTCGTTGCCGAAGAATTGATGCTGCTGGGCGACTGGTTTGGGTACGACGAACAGATTGCCAAATTTGCGGTTCATCCGCTCGGCAATGTCGCGGGTAAATTCTAGGTGCTGCGTCTGGTCGTCGCCAACTGGCACGTAGGTGGCGCCGTAGAGCAAGATGTCGGCGGCCATCAGGACTGGGTAGTTGAACAGGCCGACGGAAATCTGGTCACCGTGAAGCTTGTCGGATTTATCCTTAAACTGCGTCATCCGGCTCATCTCGCCAAACCCGGTGAAGCAGTCCAAAATCCACGCCAGCTCGCTGTGGGCTGGGACGCGACTTTGGCGGTACAGATGAATGGCTGGATTATCTAGCGGCAGCCCCGCGGCGGTATAAATCCGGGCGTTGTTGAGAATGCTGTCGTACAGTTTACTGTGGTCGATTGGCGTGGTGAAGCTATGTAGATCGGGGATGAACAGATTGATATCAAAATCGGCCGAGCGGCGCTTCGCCATGTCGACAATCGGCAAAATGGCACCAAAATAATTGCCAATGTGAATATCGTTGTTGGCGCGCACGCCAGTGAGGATGACGGGTTTACTCATAGTCCTATTATACCATTGATTCGGCGAGAGGTGCTTTACGAAATGCCGCAACAAAAAACGCCTCGGTCAAGGGGCCTGGCATCAGACGCAAGCACTCGCCTAAGTCATGCGTCAGGTCACGGTCGTTCCAGGACTGGACGGCGGGAACGCGATTTGGCAGCGGTGCGATGTCGATCGGTATGGGCTCAGCGTCAGGCTGACGGCGCAGCAACCAATCGACGACTGCTTCGTTCTCTTCTGGCGCCATGGTACAGGTACTGTAAACAAGTGTGCCGCCAGGTTTTAGCAGGCGCCAAGCTTCGAGGATGAGGCGCTTTTGTAGATCACTCAGTCTCCGGATATGCGCCACCGACCAGCTGTCAAACAACGAGACGTCACGAGCGTTCAGGCTCATCAGCCCCTCGCCGGAACACGGAGCGTCGAGAAGGATTTTGTCAAAGGCCTCCAGCTGACGGCGGGAAATATGCCGAGCATCGGCTAGTGTGAACTCGGCCGGGGCGTTGAGCCGTTTGAGGTTGGCCTGGAGTTTCATCAGGCGCGGCTTGGAATTGTCATTGCACACCAGGTCGGCTTGACCAGCGGACATGGCTTGTATATGGCTGGATTTACCGCCGGGTGCAGCGCACAGGTCGAGGACGCGTTCACCCGCCGCAGGTGCAAGCGCTAACACTGGTAGCCAGCTGGCGGCATTTTGGATGTAGCCACGTCCGCTGTCAGCCAGCTGCTGATAATCAGCGAGGTGCTCGGAGATAATTTCATAGCCATCCGGACACCAGGCAACCTGGCGGCTCAGCAATTCGGGGGCAACTTCCCCATCGACCAGCGGATTGAGGCGAAAACTCTGGGTGCGGGTTTGTGCTAGTTTCGCCTCGACCTCGGCGCGAGGTAGACCGCTCCACTTGCTAGTGCGATTGATCCAGAGCTCACGCTTTCTCTGGCGCTCCTGAACTGAGTCTTTACGCTTGGCCATAATCATCCCCGGTGACGTGCCGATTAATGGCCTGGACGACAAATTGACCGTAGCGTCTGTCAATTTCATGACTTGCTAAGATTTTGGTGACGGCGATGTGCTTTTGTTTTGCTAATTTTCGTAAGTTTTTATTGATGATGACTGGGTCGAATTGCCCGTAAAATATTTCGACTGGTATGGTCAATTCGGCAATTTCCGTCAGCGCTTTTTGGTTGACGATGGCCGCGTCTAAGGTGTCGAGAAAGATTTGTAAGTTTGACTCATCGACGAGAAAGCCAGGGTTGAATAATTTATATTTCTTGGCAAAATCACTGGCGATTACCTTGCCGAGGGCTGGTTTATCAATGATTTTTTGGTATAGTGCGCGCAGTTGGCGTTCAGCCAAACGATCCTTGCCCTGTTGGTGATACAGCGGTGGGCTGCACAGGATGAGCGAATCGATCAATGAAGGATAATATCGGGCAGTGTGCACCGCCACGAGTGCCCCTAAGCTATGGCCAACCAAGATGATTCGTCCATCGACTTTCTGCTGCGCCAAGGTTGCGACTAGTGAATCAACCTGCGTTTTGACGTCATAGGTCTTCCAGTGCGGTCGCGGCGAATTGCCAAAACCCAGTAAGTCAATCGCCAGTACGCGAGTAGTTTTATCAATCCTACGGCGCCCTACGACTCGCTGCCACATCGCCGATGAACTTCCAATGCCATGAATTAAGACCACTGTAGCGCGAGGGTGTTTCGGCGCTTGAAAATCATGAACGTATAGTTTATACGGGACACGCAGCCAGCGATGGATAAGTCGGTCAAACATTATATCAGTATACTATGAAAATACCCCGCCTGTACATGACGGAGTATTTTCGAGAATTGGTCTCTCCTCTGTTTAACGCTTGGAGAATTGTTCGCGCTTGCGGGCAGAACGCAGACCGTATTTCTTGCGCTCTTTTTCGCGTGGGTCACGCTTGAGCAGCTCAGCCTTTTTCAAGACCGGGCGCAGATCAGCGTGAGCAGCCGTCAATGCTTTGGCGATGCCAAGCTTGATGGCGTCAACTTGACCAGCGAGACCACCACCTTTGACCAAGATGGTAACATCGTATTCCTTTTGCTTGCTGACGACAGCTAGTGGGTCGGTTACTTCGGCGAGCAAGGTTTTGTTGCCATCCAAGTACTCAGCGGCTGCTTTGCCGTTGATGGTGATGGTACCTTTGCCAGGAAGCAAGCGAACACTTGCTGAGGCGCTTTTGCGTCGTCCCAAGCCGTAGAAATAGGTATCAGTAGCCATATTACTTTACCTCAACTTTCTCTGGGGTTTGTGCTGTGTGAGCATGTTCGCTGCCGGCAAATACGCGCAGGCGCTTGAGGCGTTCTGCTTGCAATTTGTTCTTTGGCAACATACCTTTGACAGCTTCTTCAATAATTCGCTCTGGGTGGCGTTCACGCATTTCTTTGAACTGCGTTTCTTTGATACCGCCCGGGAAACCACTGTGACGGTAGTAGTACTTGTCAGTTTCCTTGTAGCCAGTAACGACGGTGTTTGCAGCGTTGATAACCACGACGTAGTCGCCACCATCAACGTGCGGTGTATAGGTTGGCTTGTATTTACCAGTCAAGTGCTTGGCGATTTCAGTTGCCAAACGACCGAGTGGTAACTCGCTTGCGTCAAACAATACCCAGCGGCGAGAAACGTCAGATGGTTTTTGTGAATACGTCTTCATCTTATTTCTCCTCCTTTGGCATTGGTTTGATGTCGTCGACAAACTCGATGATTGCCATTTGCGCGCCGTCGCCAACACGTAGGCGGGTGCGCTCAACGCGAACGTGTCCACTGGTGCGGCCGCCGAGTTGTGGGGCAATTTCATCAACGAGCTTGTAAGCAGCAGCGCGGGTGCTGAGTGCTGCGATCACCTGGCGGCGGCTGGCTAGATCGCCCTTCTTCGCCTTGGTGATGATTTTTTCAATGTGGCGCTTCAGCTCTTTGGCTTTCGGCAAGGTGGTCTCGATTTTGCCGTGCTCAACCAGGCTGGTTGCCAGACCCTTGAGCAAGGCTCGCCGTTGATCACGCTCACGGCCGAACTTGCGCCCTTGATATCCGTGTCTATGCATAGTTAAAACTCCAACTCCGCCATCTTGTCGCGTACTTCATCCAGCGCCTTTGAGCCAAAGCCTTTCAATTCTCGCAAATCTTGCTCGGTCAAAGTCACCAGGTCGCGAATCGTGCGGATTTCATTGTTAATCAGCGCGTTCGTCGTGCGGGCGCTTAGGTTTAATTCTTCGATGGATGTGTCCAATTCAGCCTCACTGTCTTCAGTGGTTGTACCAAGTGCAGGTGCACTCACGACAGTGGTGCTACCAGCCAAGGCTGTGTATTGATTGACCAAAATAGCTGCAGCCTCTTCAAATGCCTCACGTGGCGTCATGGTGCCGTCAGTCTCAATCGTCATGGTCAATTTGTCCAGGTCAGTTTCGTCACCAACACGAGTTGGGTCAACCTTGTAACGCACGCGCAAAACTGGAGTAAAGACTGCGTCTAGAGCGATCATGTCTGAGTGCAGACGTGATTCGCTGGAGTCTTCAATCGTCTGGTAACCGCGACCAGCTTCTGCCACCAAGTCCATGATGACCGTTTTCTTTGGATCATCAACGGTAGCGATGATGTGGTCTGGGTTAACAACTTCTACTTCGCCGTTTGCTTGGATATCGCCAGCGGTGATAACACCACCAGTTTTCTCCAGACGCAACTCAACTGGCTCGTCAGTGTGAACGCGGAGTCGCACACCCTTCAAGTTCAGCATGATGTCAACGACATCTTCTTTGATACCCTCGACGGTGGTAAACTCGTGTGTCGCACCCTCGATGCGGAAGGCGACGATTGCGCCACCGCGGATGCTTGAAAGCAAGACGCGGCGCATTGAGTTACCCAACGTGTTGCCGTAGCCTGAGTGGAGCGGTTCAATCAGAAAGGTTGCACTGGTGTCAGAAACATCTTCGATGCTTGCCAGAGCTGGATTATAAATTGCTTTTGCCATACTTTTCCCTAACCCTTCTTTTATCGTGAGTAAAACTCAACAATTAATTGCTCGTTGATATCAGCTTCTGCTTCTTCACGCTTTGGCTGTCCAGTGATCTCAATTTTCAATTTCTTGACATCACTCTTCATCCAGCTGAGCGGACCTTGAATTGAGTTGCTGACAACGTCGTCGATGTGCGTAAAGTATACTGACTTGGTACTCTTTGGACGTACTTCGATCACATCGCCTGCTTTGACGCGAATTGATGGAATATCAACACGACGACCGTTTAGTAGGAAGTGACCGTGTCCAACCAACTGGCGAGCAGCGCGGCGACTGGTTGCAAAACCAGCACGGTACACAACGTTGTCCAGGCGGCGTTCCAGCAGCTTCAACAGGTTCTCGCCTGCCAGACCTTCTTGGGCGCGTGTGGCCTCGTCCATCAGCCGAGCAAATTGCTTTTCAACCAAACCGTACAAGCGGCGAACTTTTTGCTTTTCGCGCAGCTGTGTAGCGTACAGACTTGGTTTGTTGTGTCGGCTGTGTGCGTGCTGACCTGGGATGCCAGATTTTCGTGCCAAAACTTTATGTGCTTTTGGATGAAGCGCATAACCTTCGCGGCGGCTTTGCTTGACAATCGGTGAATTATCTCGTGCCATAATTATGCCCTCCGTGCCTTTCGTGGACGAACACCGCCGTGAGGCACGCCAGTTACGTCCTTAATGCTTTCTACTGAGATGTCGAAAGCGCCAACCGCACGAATAGCGGCGTCACGGCCCAAACCGACACCTTTGACGAAAACGTCAACTGATTTCAAACCATACTGCGTTTTCGCAGCTTCAGCAGCTTTTTCAGCAGCAACCTGTGAAGCATAGGCGGTGCCTTTTTTGCTACCACGGAAACCACATGCACCAGCTGATGAAGCGGTCAACACGTTACCCTTCTTGTCAGAAAAGGTAACGATGGTATTGTTAAATGTTGCTTGAATATGCAGCTGACCAGCTGGGACTGATCGGCGCTGCTTCTTCTTGGTAGATTTTGCGTCTGCCATTTCTTAGTCCTTTCTTTAGGTCTTACTTGCTGCTTTTGGTTGTGTACCGCCCACGGCGATGGCGCGACCCTTGCGAGTTCGTGCATTCGTACGAGTCCGCTGTCCGCGTGTCGGCAGTCCTGCTTTGTGGCGAAGACCGCGATAGGCGTTGATATCCTTCAAGCGCTTAATGTTGTTAGTTACCAAGCGCTGGAGATCACCTTCGACGGTGTATTCGCTGTCGATAATTTCGCGAATCTTGTTTTCTTCAGCCTCGGTGAGATCTTTCACCCGAGTGGTCGGCTCAATCTTAGCCGCCGCAAGGATGCTCGAAGCGTGCTTTGGCCCAATCCCATAAATATAGGTGAGCGCGATTTGCACTTGCTTCTCTGTTGGGATAACTACCCCAGCAATTCGAGCCATGCTTAACCCTGCCTTTGCTTATTCTTAGGTTTTTTCTTGTTGATGACGCGCAGTCTGGCGATACGCTTGCCCTTTTTACGGCCAACGCGGCGCACGAGTACGTCATCGGGACTGATTTTTCTAACACTTGCACGAACTTTCATAAAGTGCGTAAATCTCCCTTCCCGAGTAAACCCGAGATTAACGTTAATATTTGACTAGCGACCCTGGTGAGGTCGGTCGTCGCGTAGGCGGAAGCTGATTCGTCCCTTTGTCAGATCGTAAGGGGTCATCTCAACTTCAACCTTATCACCAGGCACCAGGCGAATATAGTGCTTGCGCATTCGTCCTGAAATGTGCGCGATGATACTATGGCCATTCTCCAGTTCCACCTTAAATTGAGTATTAGGCAGTGCTTCCACTACCTTACCGATCATTTTGATGACTTCCTTTTGACTCGCCATAAGTTACAGTTGTCAATTATACAGCACGCAGCGCAGTTTGGCAAGAGGTATTTTCGTAAATTTATGTGCTATATGTATTATCTCACAACATTTCTTAGAATAGACTTTTTAAGTTTTTTTATATCATTTCTACAAGTTTGTAAATTGCTATTTATAAATTATAATATTGTAAACTTCAACCTATTTTTTAAAATTCTATTTAACTTTAAAAAATTTCAATCTTAAAGCATTACCCAAAACAGATACTGAACTAAATGACATTGCAAAAGCCGCTATCATCGGATCCAATTTTGGTCCATTGAAAAATGCATAAAATATTCCAGCGGCAAATGGTATTCCAAGTACGTTATAAAAGAATGCCCAAAATAGATTTTCCTTTATATTTGTGATTGTTGCTTTACTTAATGCTATTGAACCCGCAACATCTCTCAAATCGTTTCTAATTAAGACGATATCAGCGGATTCTATAGCAACATCCGTTCCATTTCCTATCGCAATTCCAACGTTTGCTTGAGCAAGTGCTGGTGAATCGTTAATTCCGTCTCCAACCATTGCAACAAATTCATCTTTTTCCTGAAGTTCCTTTACTTTTTGAGATTTCTGATAAGGCAGCACTTCTGAAATTACATCATCTATTCCCACTTGTTTTGCGATAAATTTGGCAGTTTTTTCGTTATCCCCAGTTAGCATTACTGTCTTGATTCCCATTTTTTTCAGTTTTTCTATAGCTTCCTTGCTTGTTTCCTTGATAACGTCTGCAACTGCAACAAGTCCCGCCAATTCGTTATCAATCGAAATGTACATTGGCGTTTTTCCTTCATTCAACAAAATATCATAATCTTTTTGAGAAATTTCCACATTGATTTTTCGATTTTCCATCAATTTTCTATTTCCAATTTGAACTTCCTTGCCTTCAAATGTTGCACGAATACCGTAACCTGGCATTGCCCTAAATTTTTCATACGGCTTAATTTCAATATTTTTCTCTTTTGCTTTGTTTACGATTGCTTCTGCCAATAGATGCTCTGAATCATTTTCCACACTTGCAGCAATTTTTAACAATTCATTTTCATTATATTTCCCATAAGCAATCAAATTAGTAAGTATAGGTTTTCCTTTCGTAATCGTACCAGTCTTGTCAAATACAACTGTTTTTATTTTGTATGCTGTTTCAAGAGCTTCCCCGCTTTTTATAATAATACCGTTTTCAGCCCCTTTTCCAGTCCCAACCATTATTGATGTAGGTGTTGCAAGTCCCAATGCACACGGACACGCAATTACAAGTACAGCGATGAAAAACGACACTGCAGTAACCAATCCACTTCCACTTAGAAACCAAGCAGTTCCTGTAATTATCGCAATCCCAATAACAATCGGCACAAAATATGCTGACACAATGTCTGCCATTCGAGAAATCGGAGCCTTTGACCCCTGTGCCTCCTCAACCAGCTTTATAATTTGTGACAAAACTGTATTTTTACCAATTTCAGTCGCCTCAAATCTGATACTTCCATTTTTATTTATACTTCCGCCAACAACCTTATCTCCAACTTTTTTGCTTACTGGCAAACTTTCTCCTGTCAACATTGACTCATCAACAGAAGTCGCCCCTTCCACAATTCTTCCATCCACCGCAATTTTTTCTCCCGGCTTCACAATAACAATATCTCCAACTTTCAAGTTTCCAATCAGAACTTCCTTTTCCGCTCCATTTTCAATAATTTTAGCCTTTTTAGGTTGAAGTCCGATAAGTTTTTTTATTGCCGATGAAGTTTGACCTTTTGTTTTTGCCTCCAGCAGTTTTCCAAACAAGATTAACGTAATAATTGCACCAGCCGACTCATAATATAAATCCATATGTGCTTCAGGGTCTACAATTACAATTCCAAAAGTTGCGTAAATTCCATAGAGTACCGCCGCCGTTGACCCAATAGCAATTAATGAATCCATTGTTGGAGATTTTCTTACTAAATTTTTAAATCCATGTGAAAAAAAATCTCTCCCAGCATAAATAATAGGCAAAGTCAACACAAACTGTGCCAACGCAAAATTAAGCGGATTTACCTTAGGATTCAAAAATTCAGGAAGTACTGCCCCAAGCATATGCCCCATCGAAATATACAAAAGTGGAACAACAAAAATAACTGCTAAAATTAATCGATTTTTCAAACTTGTTATTTTTTCTTGATAAAGTTCCACCTTTTTATCTTCTGTCATATCCTCAGCCAGTCCATACCCAGCCGACTCCACTATTTCCCTAATTTTATCAAAATTGTACTTCTTCTCATCATATTCAATATTCAATTTTTCAGTTGCAAAATTAACTGAAGCGTTAATATCATTATTTTTATTAAGTGCCTTTTCCACAGTATTGGCACAAGATGCACAGCTCATTCCAGTTACTGTATAGTTTTTTTCTGCCATAATCTTTTCCTCCTTCATTTAGCACACTATATCTTAAATATGCTTATGTCCGCTATGTTCGCAATTACACTGCCCCTCCACACAATCACACAAAACTTCTCCCATAGCCGTTTTCCTCTTTTCCTCAACAGCCTTTAAAATCAAATCCAAGTCGTCAAAACTCAGTTCACTGTTCTCAATAACTTTCCCTATCATTTCTCCAACTTTCGTTTTACAAATTTTATCAAAAGTTCCTAATATATAACTGTTAGCAACTTCCTTTTCTGTAAAATCTGTCGAATAAATATACTTGTTCCCAATTTCCTTCTTTTTCAAAATATTCTTTTTCAGCAGCCGATTCAACAGCGCCTTTATTGTAGCCTGTTTCCAGTTCATTTTCTCACAAAGCACCTCTGCCACAAACTTGCTCGTAACTTCGCTATTTGCCCACACAACTCGCATTACTTCCCATTCTGCATCGGTTATATGCTGTTTTTTATCGATTCTGCAATTTTCTTTCACATTCTTACCTCCTTTAATGTTTACGTTTGTAATCTTTTTACATTATATAGTTTACAACAGTAATCGTTTTTTGTATAGTCTTGTCACATATGTATTATCTCACAACATATTTCCATAAATTTATGTGCTATACTTGAGCTATCAAATTTAACATAAGGATTTTTATGGCAAGTACGAAAAATCGAACAAACTCTCAAACAAAAAAATCACAAGTTGAGCTGCTGGTGCCCGTTTTGATTGGTGTGATAGCAGTGTTGATGCTGATTGTTGGTTGTTTGGTGTGGAAATTGAACTGTCAATCACCACACAAACCATACGCAGCGACGGAAAAGATTGGCAGCGGCTTCGTGAGTTTGGGCTCATTGGGCTTTCGTTTTGAGGGAAATAAGGCGATCGCTCGGCACGACGCGTCCGTAAAAGAAATTCGTGAGTTTCTGAAAAAAGAAAATGAGCGATCAGGTTGCAAAGATAACAATGGTGCGGTCAGCGTGATTGCGTATTCTCAAGACGAAAAACAATTACTATTAGGCTTTGGTTGTGGCAACACGCTCGCGCGGATGTTTGCAGTAAAGAAAGACGATGGTTGGAAAGCAATTTCACCAACAAATCAGTTTAACTTGTTTGAGGTTCCAAGCTGTAAAATGACTGATGAAAATAATATCAGCAAGGAAATCGCACCGGTTTGCCAGAATGAAAGTCGCGCTGCAGAGAATGCTCCCCTGACTTATTCTTACAGAGTACGTTAGTCTCGGTATTGTACCAAATAAAAATCCCCGTTTCGTGCGGGGATTTAGTGTATTATTTTTTGCGGAGCAATCGCCGTTTTTTTGGTTTATCGCTTGCCAAATCGTCGGCATCAAAGTCATCGTAGGTTACCATCAGTGCGCGCGAGCTGATTTGGCGGATGGATTCGAGCGCTACGGAGACGATAATCAAGATACCGGTACCACCGATTGATAAGCGAGTGCCGGTCAGCCCCGTGATGTGATAGATCAGATATTCAGCGACGAACGGCAAGATGGCGACCACGCCAAGTGCCAATGAGCCGAACAAGACCAAACGGTTGACGGTGCGGCGGAGGTATTCTTCGGTTTGCTTGCCTGGGCGAATGCCTTCAATGAAGCCGCCCTGTTTTTGCAAGCCTTCGGAGATTTCGGTGGCGTCAAAGCTAAAGCCAGTGTAGAAGTATGTGAAAGCGATGACTAAGATGAAGTACAGGACAGGATAGATGAAGGCTTCAGCGGTGCTGCCGGTAAAGCTGCCTGGGTTTGGTGCTTGGAACCAGGTGATCAGTGTGTTTGCTAGTGATTGCAACCCTTCGTTATCAGAGGCTTTCATGATTTGACCGATGAACTGTGGCAGACTCAAGAAAGCCACGGCGAAAATGACCGGGATCACACCAGCGGCGATTAGTTTGACTGGCAGGATGCTTTTGATGCCGCCGTAGTTACTGTTACCGTGGACACGCTTGGCGTAGTTGATAGTGATAACACGCTGTGCTTCGTTGATCTTCACGAGGAAGTACAGGACGATTAACATCATGAGCAAGAGGAAGAATACTATCCAGAACATAGTTGGACTGACCGGCAATTGGAACCAGCCAAATACGCTCAATGAGCCGCTTGAGGTGTCAAAGAGTGAACGGATGACAGTGGCTAGCATCTGAGGTAACTGGCTGACGATTCCTGCGAAAATCAACAGCGAGATACCATTTCCTACTCCCTGCTCGGTGATGAGCTCACCTAGCCACATCAACAAGACTGATCCAGCGGTCATGGCGACAACCGAAACTGTCCATTCCATGATGGTTGGATCGCTCAAGACGGTTGATCCGCCAGCCAAGATGGTCTGGCGCAAGATGAAGATGAAAGCAATTGACTGAACGATGGCCAGTGGAACGGTGATGCGACGTGTCCATTGCTGAATTTTACGGCGTCCAGTTTCGCCGTCGTCGTGGAGTTCCTTTAGTTTTGGAATAGCTTTTGTCAGCAGCTGGATGATGATGCTGGCGGTAATGAATGGGCTCAAACCAACCAATACCAAAGAAAAGCTCGCCAAAGCACCGCCGGACAGAAGGTTAAGGAACCCTCCTAAATCTGTGCTTCCTAATGCGGAGCTGATGGCTTGGCGCAACTGTGTTGGCTCAGCCAATGGCACTGGAATGTGCGCGAGTAATCGATATACGACAATGATACCTACTACAATTGATAGGCGTTTTTGCATATCTCTATTTTTCAATGACCGCCAAATGGTCTTCCAGCTAATCATACGTGTACTTTCCCCTCTGTCATTTCAATATATAGAATTCTCTAACCAGTATACAGGAGTATTTGGCTAAATACCAGTGTTGAACCTAAAAATACCAGCAAAGCAAAACGCCCCGGGCTAGCGAGGCGTTTTTGTTGATCACAAGACTAGATAGGTCTTATTTTTCGTCAGACTCGATGTCTTTTGCGCTTTTACGCAAAGGTGTCGGAACTTTTTCGAACGAGCCGCCAGCTTTTTCAATCGCTTTGACGACTGAAGCGGAAGCAGCTTGCACCTTCAAGTCAACCTTGGCTTTCAACTCACCGCGGGCGATCACCTTGACCGTGTGGAACGGTGTGGCGATGTAGCCTTCGGTGAATAGCAATGCGTTATCGACGGTTTTACCGTCAAAGGCGTTCAAGTGGTCGAGGTAGACTACCTGAGCTGGTGTACGCAAGCTCTTGAAGCCGCGAGCTTTTGGCACAGCCTGAGCCAATGGACGCTGGCCACCCTGGAACATAGCGCGAAGCTTTTTACCAGTGCGGGCGTTCTGACCCTTGGTACCGCGACCAGCGGTTTTACCCTGGCCAGCAGCGATACCGCGACCAACGCGTTTTTTATTCTTGTTTGCTGAAACTTGGAGATCGTTGTATTTCATTACTTAGCCTCCTTTTTAGCAGCCTTTTTGACTGGCTGAGCGTTGAGCCATTCTTCGCGTGGAACGAGTGATTTCAATGCTTCAATAGTTGCGTAGGCGATGTTCACCTTGTTGGTTGAACCAAGTGACTTGGTCAGCAAGTTGCGAACACCCGTCACGCCGATGATCTGTCGGACAACACCACCAGCGATGATACCAGTACCAGGAGCAGCCGGCTTGATCAGCACGCGGGCGCCTGAAAACTTGACTTCGCTGTCGTGTGGAATAGTCTCGCCGTTGAGTGGCAAAGTGATCAAATGCTTCTTGGCAACTGAGGTTGCCTTGGCAACAGCAGCTTGTACGTCGGCACCCTTGGCCACACCAACACCAACCTTGTCTTTGCGGTTGCCGACAACCACCAACGCCTTAAAGCGGAAGCGGCGACCACCTTTGACCACGCGGGACACGCGGTCAATGTTGATAACCAATTCTTCAAACTCTTTTGGTGCGTCATCACGCACATTTCGCCGGTCATCGCGGCGACCACCACGCGGACTGCGAGGCCGACGGCCTTCTGCGCGTGGGGTAGTATTTGCAGCTTGTTCTGCCATACTAGAACTCCAATCCTTCTTGGCGCGCAGCATCAGCCAATGCTTTCAAGCGACCAGCATACTGGCGGCCATTGCGGTCAAAGACCACTGCGCTAATTTTACTTTTCTTTGCTTTCTTGGCAATTTCAGTACCGATGGTAGCGCATTTTTCGCTCATCGTACCTTTTGCTTTGGTGCCAACGGTAGTTGCGGCAGCCAATGTCTTGCCTGCGACGTCGTCGATCAGCTGAACACTAACGTGCAGGTTGCTGATGGTGACTGTCAGGCGTGGGCGCTCTGCAGTTCCTGAAACTTTCGCGCGAACGCGGTTTTTGCGAAGAGCGCGGTTGAGTAATTTCTTGTTTTCAGCCATGATTACTTACCTGTCTTTCCTGCTTTACGCAAAATTTGCTCGTCAGCGTACTTGATACCCTTACCCTTGTATGGCTCAGGCTTCTTCAGCGCGCGGATTTCCGCAGCGACTTGGCCGACTTGCTGTTTATTGATACCGCTAACGATGATGGTCATCTTTTCGTTGGTAACGGTGATACCCTCTGGGGCTTTGTATTTGACTGGGTGTGAAAACCCGAGCGCCATTTCCAGCTCATTGTTGCTGGAACTCACGCGGAAACCGACACCATTGACCTCGAGGCGCTTTTCGTAACCTTTGGTCACGCCGATTACCATATTATTGATCAGCGCGCGCATCAGACCGTGCTGGGCGCGAGCAGTTTTGGACTCATCCTTCGGATGAACCGTGACTTGTCCGTCTTCGACTTTCACCTCAACTGCTGGCGTGATGAATTGTGTCAATTCACCTTTCGGGCCCTTTACGACCACGTCACCAGAGTCAACCGTGATTGTCACACCGGCCGGAATAACCACCGGCAGTTTTCCGATTCGACTCAGACTCATTACTCACCTTTCGTGTGATTTGATATTAACCCTGGTATTCTAGCATAGATTAGGGGTAGAATGCAAGGTTTTTGATCGTTCTGCTTAGTTACCGTATGGAATGAGTAGAATAATCGCCAAAATGCCGAGAGCAATATATGTTGCTAGCGCAGCCTTGGTCAAATACGGTTCTGGCATGGTGTAGATTTTACGCACTTCGTAATAATCCCATAGCCGCCAACCAGAGATCATTAAAAGAATACCAGCGAAGATACTTAAATAGCCGCTGACATCAATATGCCAAAGAAAGTTTGATGCATCAATTAGAGCAATGAATGTAGCCATCCCCATTGTCGACCAGAAGCGTGCTTGTGGCTTTTGTCCGACAGCCATAAAGCAGGCAGCGGCGACCATGATTAACTCAACGAGAGGATTTTCCATAAATAGTACTTGAATATAATAACTGGGGATTCCCTGCCTGGGGTCAGTGCTGCCAATAAGCCAACCTATTCCGTACAGTAGCGGCACCATAACGACAATAGATAACAAGAAGGGTAAAAAATCAACAGCTAAGACATCTTTAACAGTTATTTCTGCTTGGTTTGACGTTTTTGTCATATGGAGGAAGCTACGCATATGATTACAGTATAGCAAAATATAATTCTTAAATATCGTAAAATGACGACGCTGATAAAAATTGTACATATCTACCGGATTAGCGATAGTTCGTAAATTGCTATATACTTTTAGTATTGCGTAAGTAAGTTGGAGGTTCCGCGTGACAGAACAGTATGAAATAGAGCGTAAGCGTCAGTTTGTGGGCGATTTGGAGGCGTTTATTGTGCAGCTGAACTCTCAGGGATTTTCCTTGGCTAGCGAAACTACCGAAATTGATAGCTACTATTCTCGGCCTGACGTTGATTTCATGCAGACAGTCGAATGTTTGCGGATTCGGCAGCGTGATGATTTTACTGAAATAACCTATAAGCCACCGACCAATCAGCGTACGCGCACTGAGGATGGGGTTATCGTCAAGCCAGAAACTAATCTGCCGGTCAATCCAGAGAATACGGCTGTCGCTAAGCAGCTGCTAGCAAATCTTGGTATGGTGAAATTGGTTGAGGTCAATAAGTTTCGACGCATATTTAAGTGTGACGATGAGCCGGGGCTAACGATTGCTATCGACGAGATCAGCGGTGCGGGTGTTTTTATAGAAACGGAAATCATCAGCGAAGATAAAGAGTTGGCTTTGCGGCGAATTGAGGATATTGAAGCGCGGATAGGAGTTCAGGAGTTTGAAATCATCACTCGACCGTATCGAGATATTTGCATGGATATATCTTTGAGAGGTTGCCGACTAGCGTAGAATCCAATTTTTCTTGTTTGATTTCATGAATATCGAAATAGTTAAAGTTTGAGACTTCATTTGTTTTACGAGGTGCCGTTAATAGAGTAACTTCGTAGACAATAATCAAAACAGGGTCGTCGAACTTTGTATTCCAAGTTGGAATAATCAAGGGATTTTCTGTAGAGACTTCGACATCTGCTTCTAATTCTTCCAGAAACTCTCGTTTCAACGCTTCTGTAACATCCTCACCATGTTCCAGACCGCCGCCAGGAAGATCCCATGAATCACTTCTCTCTTGAACGAACAGTAGCTTGCCTGAATAATCACGCACTAATCCCTTGACTACTACTCGATATGCTGATTTTATGTCTTTTAGTGCTCTAACTCCCATATGATGAAAGCTTATCATAAAAAATAAACGCCCTGCAACGAGGACGTTTATTTGATTCGCGTAAGGCTTAGTACACCTTCAACAACAATTCACCGCCAAGTTTAGCCTTGGCTGCTTCGGCGCCAGTCATGACACCTTTTGAGGTTGAGATGAGTACTAGACCGCGGCCAGATTTCACCTTTGGAATCTCGCTGGCGCCGACGTAAACACGACGACCTGGCTTTGATACGCGGGTGATTTCGTTGATGGTGCTGTTAGCGCCCTCTTCGTTGATGGTCACGACCAGCACACCACGAGGCTTGGCGTCTTCCAGTTTAACATCTGCGAGGTAGCCGTTTTTGACTAATTGTTCAGCGATGACTTTTTTCATCTTACTGGACGGAACACGAACTTCCGTCTTGCCAACCAGTTTCGCATTGCGAATGCGCGTCAGAAGGTCGGCGATTGGGTCTGTAGTTTGCATAGACATTGTCGAATCTCCTTTCCTTCTTACCAACTACTCTTTGTTATGCCTGGGATTTCGCCCTTGGCTGCTTTTTCGCGGAAATTGATGCGGCTCAGGCCGAACTGGCGCATGTAGCCACGTGGACGGCCGGAAATGCTGTCGCGGTTCTTGTGCCGAGTTGGGCTCGAGTTGCGAGGCAATTTCTGCAGTCCGTCGAGGTCGCCAAGTTCTTTGAGCCCAGCGCGCTTTGCAGCGTATTTTGCAATCATCTTCAGACGCTTTTTGTCGCGAGCGACCATTGATTTCTTAGCCATTACCTGACGCCTCCTTTCTTCTCAAACGGCATGCCAAACTTCTCGAGCAAGGCTTTTGAAGCTTCTTTGTTACCGTTCTTGATGACAAATGTTACCTGCAAGCCGTGCAAAATCTGTGTTTCCTCGAACGTCAGTTCTGGGAAGATTGACTGCTCAATGATGCCTAGGTTGTAGTTACCACCTTTATCAAATTTCAGGCCAACGCCGTGGAAGTCGCGCACGCGTGGCAAGGCTACGTTGATCAAACGATCCATGAACTCGTACATCCGAGCCCCGCGCAGCGTGACGCTGACGCCGATTGGCGCACCCATACCTTTACGGATGCTAAAGCCAGCGATTGACTTCTTTGCCTGGCGGGCAACTGGTGCCTGACCAGTGATTTTCTCAACGGTGTTTTTGACAATTTCAAAATGACGCTTGTCATCTTTCTTTTTGCCGGTGCCAACGCTCACGATGATCTTTTCCAAAGCTGGCACTTGGTGCACGTTCTTTAGATCTAGTTCGGCTTGCAGTTCCTTCAGGTATTTCTCCTGGTACAAGGCTTTCAAGCGAGGAGCTGGCACGACGGTTTTCTTCTCTGCCATTATTTGATCTCCTTATTTTTTGCTTGGCGAGCGACGCGAGTTTTGCCGCCGTCAGCGTTCTTTACTAAACCAACCCGGCTGGTTTTGCCTGACTTTTCGTCAACAACCAGTGCGACTTTGCTGATGTCCATCGGTACGTGGATATCTTTCTTGCCGCCTTTTGGATTGTACTGGCTTGGCTTGACGTGGCGGTGTCCGACGCCAACACCTTCGACCAAAACAGTTTGATCTTTGGTGTTAACTTTCAGGACTTTACCAGTCGTACCTTTGTTTTTACCAGCAATGATTTTTACGGTGTCATCTTTGTGAATACGAGCCATTAGAGTACCTCCGGAGCTAGGCTGATGATCTTCATGTAGCCCATGTCGCGTAGTTCGCGCGGTACTGGGCCGAAGACACGGGTAGCCTTTGGCTGTTTGTCATCGTTGATAATCACCACGGCGTTGTCATCAAAGCAAATGGTTGAGCCGTCTTTGCGGTGGATTTGGTCGCGGGTGCGAACTACCACAGCTTTAACGACAGACTTCTTTTTGACGTTGCCGGTTGGGCTGGCGTCTTTGACTGAACAGACGATCACGTCACCAACGCGAGCGTAGCGGCGGCGGGTACCACCGAGGACGCGGATGCACAATACTTCTTTGGCACCCGAGTTGTCAGCTACCTTGAGGCGAGATTCTTGTTGGATCATTTGTCATCCTCCTTGGTCTCTTCCTCAGTTTCACCAGAAACTTCAGCCTTTAGTTTGATAGAACCGCGAGACTTTTCAATCACCTTGACCAGCGTAAAGCTCTTGGTCTTGGAAATTGGGCGAGTCTCTTCGATTTGCACCTTGTCGCCTTCGCCTGCTTCATTGGTCTCGTCATGAGCAGTGTATTTGCGAGTCACGGTGTACTGTTTGCCGTAGAGCGGATGCGTTTCGCGGCTGGTGACCGTCACAGTGATGGTCTTGTCGCGCTTGGCACTCGTTACGACGCCAATCAGTGTTCGTCGGGCCATTACTTGCTCTCCTTTTCGTTAATTTGTGTCAGCAGGCGTGCGATGTCCTTGCGGAGTGAACGCAACGCTTTTGGATTAACTAATTCGCCAGCAGCGTGAGAACGTTTTGCCTGAAGCAGGTCATGTCGCTTTTCGGCAAGCTCCTTCTTCAAATCGTCAACGGTCTTTACGACTGCTGCTTTTGTAGGTTTCTTTGTCTCAGCCATTATGCGTCCTCCCGTTTGATGAACTTACATTTGACTGGTAGTTTGTGGCTCGCCAGGCGCATTGCTTCGCGGGCTACTTCCTCGGAAACGCCCTGCATTTCAAACATCACCGTGCCGGCCTTGACCTTGGCAACAAAGAACTCTGGATTACCCTTACCACCACCCATCTTCAAACCAAGTGGCTTGCGAGTAACTGGGGTGTGTGGGAAAATCCGGATCCAAATTTTACCACCACGTTTGATGTAGCGGGTCATTGCCTGACGAGCAGACTCGATTTGGCGGGAGTTGATGCGCTCGTTTGATTGTGATTGCAGTGCAAAGTCGCCGAACGCGATGTAATTACCACGGGTTGCTTGACCACGGTTTTTACCGATGCGCACTTTGCGATATTTAGTCTTTTTCGGTAACAGCATTTAGCGACTCCTTTCTCCCTTATAAATCCACACTTTCACGCCGATAATACCAGCTGGTGTCTGGGCGCGAGCGCAGTGGAAGTCGATATCAGCGCGAAGAGTGTGTAGTGGCACAGAGCCTTCAATCACCTTTTCGCGGCGTGCCATTTCAGCACCGTTCAAACGACCAGCCACCTCGATGCGGATACCTTTGGCACCAGCACTCATGGTGTTTTGTGCGGTCATTTTGGTTGCGCGGCGGAAGTTGATGCGGCGCTCCAACTGGCGGGCGATGTTCTCTGCCACCAATTTGGCTGCTAGTTCCGGTCGGCGCACTTCTTCGATGTTGATGCGAACCGCCTGACCGACGATCTTCTCAACTTGTTTTTTCAATTCATTCACGCCAGCACCGCCACGGCCGATCACCACACCAGCTTTCGCTGTGTGAATGGTTACCGTGATCAAGTTGGCACTCCGCTCAATCTCAATGCGATTGATGGTTGGGCGTGAGGCAAATTTCTTCTCAATCAATTCGCGGATTTCGTGATCCTGGCGAATTGCCTCCGCGAACTCTTTCTTATTGGCCGTAAACCAACGAGAGCTCCAGTTCTTGTGAACTTGTAGGCGGAAGTTGATTGGATTCACTTTTTGACCCATTTACTTCTCCTCCTCTTCTTCTGGTAGATATTGACCAACAGTGAGCTGACGCATATCTTCAGAGCTAATCACATCGCTAGTGATACCGACTTTTCCTAGAGATACTGTCAATCCTTCATTAAGCATTGCACGCTCAGCTTGGGTAGGAGCATGGTTTGGATTCAATACACTCATTATGCTTCCTCCTTCTTTGCAGGCTTGGCAGGTTTGGTCTCTGCCTTTGCCTTGGTCTCTGGTTTCTTCGCAGGTGCCTTCTTTGGCTTCTCCGTGCCAGTTACTTCAACCAAGATGTTTGACGTCTTTTTCTGGAACGGCAAGGCACGACCGCGTGACGCTGGCTTAAAGCGACGCAGACGCGTACCAGTGGTAACACTCAATGTGGTGATCACCAAGCTTTTAGCGTCCAAACCGTGGTTGTTGATAGCGTTTGCCTTGGCACTGTCGATAGCCTTTTTAACTGGCATAGCAGCGCGTTTTGGTACGTGCTCCAAGATAACCAATGCATCAGCGACGGTGCGGCCGCGTACTAGTGCAGCCACCAAGCTAACCTTGCGTGGTGTTTGGTCAACACCTTTGGCGTAAGCGCGAACAGTATAAGTTGT
Source organism: Candidatus Nanosynbacter featherlites (assembly GCF_037013405.1). NCBI lineage: Bacteria > Bacillati > Minisyncoccota > Nanosynbacteria > Nanosynbacterales > Nanosynbacteraceae > Nanosynbacter > Candidatus Nanosynbacter sp. BB002. The sequence goes on from NZ_CP146064.1 coordinate 370,734, forward strand.
ATCAGCCATGATTACTTCTTATCCTTTCCGCCGTGCTTACGGAACTTACGAGTTGGGCTAAACTCACCGAGTTTGTGGCCAACCATGTTTTCAGTAATCAGCACAGGCACGTGCATCTTACCGTTGTAGACAGCAATCGTTCGACCGACCATTTCTGGGGTGATGGTCGAAGCGCGCGCCCACGTTTTGATAACGGTTCGATCGTCAAGGCTGAGAGCAGCGACTTTTTTCGCAAGCTTCACATCGACGAATGGACCTTTCTTTAATGAACGACTCATCGTGATTTACCTCTTCCTCTTCGCGTCGTGACGCGTGCGTACGATTAATTTATTTGAGCCTTTGCGGCGGCGAGTTCGATAACCCAGCGTCAATTGACCCCATGGCGTACGTGGTGCCTTACCAGTACCGTGGCGACCACCGTCACCACCACCATGTGGGTGATCTGCGGCGTTCATGACGACACCGCGAACCGTTGGGCGAATACCCTTGCGGCGGCGGCGGCCGGCTGAACCGATCTTCACGTTCTGGTGCTGGACGTTACCGACTGTACCGATGGCAGCGGTTGCTTCCAGGCGAACTTTGCGAACTTCACCAGATGGCAATTTGATAGTTGCGTAATTGCCTTCTTTGGCCATCAACTGAGCCTTGGCACCAGCGGCGCGAACCATTTGCGCACCTTTGCCGGCAGTCAGTTCAATAGCATAAATCATCGTACCAACAGGGATAGCAGACAGTGGCAGGCGGTTTGATGCCTCAATTGGTGCTGTCTCGCCAGTCTGAATCGTCTTGCCTTTGACCATTGAGGTGTCGGCCAACACGTAGTGGTACAGATTGTACTGATCTTTCACCCGAGCGATGCGCGCTGAGCGGTTTGGATCGTACTCAATTTCTTCAACCGTCAGTGTCAGACCAGCCGGCAAATTGTGGTTCACCAAACGGTAGTGACGACGAACGCCACCGCCGCGATGACGCACGGTGATGCGGCCTTGGTTGTTGCGGCCAGCATTTTGCTTTTTGGCTTTGATCAAACTTTTGAGCGGTTTTCTTGTCGTGATGTCCGACAAGTCCTGACTCGTCATGCCGCGACGAGCAGGAGTGGTTGGATTGTAAGCTTTCACTGGCATTACTTGGTCTCCTCCATCTGCTGCTCTACTGCGTCAAACACATCGAGCTTATCGCCATCTTTCAGCGTCACGTAAGCTTTCTTCCAGTCCTTGCGCGTGGTCGTGCCAGGATAGCGGTTCTTGCCTCGTGAGAAACGCACAGCTTTGCCGTCTTGGACTAAGGTTTTCACCTTCAGAACGGTAACGTCAAATTGCGCTTCAACTGCTGCTTTGATCTCGTTTTTATTCAGGTTGAGCGGAACGCGGAACACGTACACGCCGTTGGCGCTCTGTGCGTAGGCTTTCTCGCTAATGCGTGGGATAATTGTCATCTGTTTCATATTACGCTTCCTCCTTACCCAGCCATGCGGTGATGATGTCGAGGGCTTGTGGTGAGATAACAATATGATCAGCGTTCAGGATATGATACACACTAAGGTAATTGGCACGGATCACCAATACCTCTTGTAAGTTGTTAGTTGCGCGCATCAACTCTGGCGTCTTTTCACTCGTGACAAGCAGTACTTTTCTATCAAGCTTGAACTGCTTCAAAAAGGCGACAGCATCGCGAGTCTTGCCAGTAACCTTTTCTTCATACGGCAATACGCTAATCTTCTTCGCGTCATGTGCTACCGTCAAGGCTTGGCGAATTGCCACTTTCTTGGCGGTTTTAGACAATTTTTTGGTGTAGTTTTCGTTGCCGCGTGGACCAAAGACCACACCACCACCGCGCCAGATTGGGTTACGGGTTGAACCGAAACGTGCTCGACCAGTTCCCTTTTGCTTCCATGGTTTTTTACCACCACCGGAAACTTCGCCGCGCTGCTTGGTGGTTGCGCTTGCTAGGCGGGCGTTTGCTAGGTAGCTATCGTATGCCAATTTCAACAGTTCGTGATTTGGCACTTCAACAGCAAAAATATCTTTAGGAAGTTTGGTTGATTCAGCCATTACTTGTTACCTCCTAAAATAATCAGCCCTTTTCGTGGCCCAGGCACAGCGCCCTTCACCCCGATCAGATTGGTCTCTGGATCAACATATGCCACTTCCAGGTTTTTGACGGTAACACGCTCGTGACCCATGTGGCCAGCCATCGTCTTACCCTTGAACACTTTTTGTGGATACATCGAGCCAATTGAACCTGGCTTACGAGTATTACCTTTACCACCGTGCGTCTTGCGGTGACGCTTAAAGTTGTGGCGTTTAATGGTTCCAGCGAAACCTTTACCTTTGCTGGTTCCGGTCGCATCGACAGAATCGCCGACTTCGAACGCGGAAACGTTGATTTCGTCGCCAACTTTGATACCCTCAGGGATCTCGTCGACGCGGAATTCCCGAATGTACTTCGGGGTCACTTGGGCTGGCTTCACGTGTCCAGCCACGGCCTTGCTCAGGTTCTTACCCTCTCCATAAGCGACCTGTACCGCATTGTAACCGTCGGTTTCGACAGTCTTCACCTGAGTCACGGTGACAGGGCCGGCTTGGATCAGCGTCACCGGAATAGCTTTGCCGTCTTCAGCCAAGAGCTGGGTCATACCAAGTTTGGTACCGAGAAGTGTTTTCACTTTTCCTCACTCCCACTTAAATACTCCTGATGACGTGCGGTTTCTGGGTTCTGAGTGAGGCGTTCATGACAAGCGCTTCAATCATAGCCAGACCTGCTCATTCATCAAGGAGAACAGTTGATATTACGCGTAATAGAAATTACCTTATAATTCTAGCACAAAACATTGGTTAAAGTCAAGTAAATCAGATCATCACGCCCACTGGCGTAAATGAGGTCAAAATTGCCATCAAAATGAGGGTAACGTACCAAATTTTGCGGTTAAATTGATACTGTTCAATCTTCAGAACTAGCAACAGCGCTACGAACAAGCCAACTGGCACGGCCTGCACAGTGAAAGCGCCTAACTCAAAGGGGTTTTTGAGACGCAACCACAGTGCACTGAGGATGACAAATATCACCAATTTCAAGAAAAAGGTGCCGTCGTTTTCATAAATTCGCTCACGTCCTTTGCGGCTGAACAAAGCGCTGGACTTTGAGCGGTTGCGGGCGTAGGTGCGAGATTTTTGTTTTGTCATAAGCTTGATGAAAATTATAGCATAAAAAATCCGCCCCGTTCAAGAGGCGGAAATTTCTGACATGGTAAAATTACATACGAATTTCAGCGTCAACGCCAGCTGGCAAGTTCAAGTTCTGCAGACTGTCGATGGTCTTTGGTGTCGCGTTGGTGATGTCGATCAACCGCTTGTGAACACGGCGCTCGTAGGTCTCACCACCCATTTTATATACGTGTGGGCTTTTTACCACTGTGTAGGTGCTGCGGCGAGTTGGCAGCGGCACTGGGCCAGCAACGTTCGCGCCGGTGCGAATTGCAGTGTCAATGATTTGTTTTGCTGATTGGTCGATGACTTTGTGGTCATACGCCTTCAGTCGGATGCGGATTTTAATCCCGGTATCTTGAGCCATGGCTCCTCCTTATGTACAATCCCGTAACCTCTAATCATTCTACTGTACGAACGACCGAGTTCTCGAGATAAATTAGTAATAACTAGGTGATTATACCAATTTCCCTAGGCTTTATCAAGGTGGGCAATCATTTCACCGATGATTGCAGCGGAATTATTGAGAGACTCCTTTTCGCGTTCAGTCAGTGGATAGCCCGTCAAAATTTTTACGCCGTCACAACAAATAATCGACGGTAAGCCCAGTACCACATTGTCCAGTCCATATTCACCCTCAGCCAGTGAACAAACTGGATAGACCGTGCGTGTCGATTGACGTAAGGCCGAGACAATCTTAGAAACCACAAAGCCAATGGCAAAATACGTCGACTTCTTTGTCTCAATCACTCGGTAGGCGCGGTCACGGATTTTCTGCTCAATGCCCTCAACCAATTCCTCAGTGAAGCCTGGATATTCACGAATCGGTACTTCGCCGACCTGCGCCGTTTCAATGGTCGAAAACGAAGAGTCACCGTGCTCGCCCAAGATGTACGCGTCGACCGCCTTGCTGTCGACATTCAGCGCGTCGGCCAGGTACGACTTTAGCCGTGACGTGTCCAGTGTCGTTCCCGTGCCGAACACTCGGGTTTTTGGCAGTCCTGATTCCTTCAACGCCACGTAGGTCAAGACGTCGACTGGGTTGCTGACGACCACCAAATACGGCTTGGCGCCACCAGCCATGATGTTTTTGACAATGTCACGCATGATGTTAGCATTGACACCGACCAACTCCAGTCGCGTCTGACCTGGCAACTGCGGCGAACCGGCAGTGATAACCACGATGTCATTGTCGTTGATATCAGCGTAGTCCCCCGGGCGCACCACCACGTTGCGGTCAAGCCCCATGGCGTCGTTGATATCCGCGGCTTGACCCCACGCCAAATCCGCATTGCGGTCGATCAATACAATTTCTTCAATCACACTGCGCAGCGCACACGCATACGCCGTCGTCGCGCCAACCATTCCGCCACCACCGATAATCACCAGTTTCTGTTTATTCACCATATCTCCTTTTTGTGTTAGATGTATTGTCTATACTATTTTACCATAGGTACTATGTCGTTAGGGTCTGGGTTGAGGTTGCAAGACTCCTCGAGGCCAAAGCCCTCCCTAGCTCGGCCTTGATCCATGGCACGAATATTATACCCACCAGTAGCATTTGGGTCGGCATCAACAAAGTAGTAATGTATCTCTCCCTCAGGGAGCTGGCGTGGAATGCACATATGAGCGCCACCATTATCCTTTTCTTTCCAACCATCACGCGGATATCCTTTGCCCTCACAGCGCGTGGAGTCGACCTCTGTGGCAATTTTATCCCATCCGCTACTAATCAGTGCATTCTCCCAGGACAATACATATTCTTTGTCCTGAAAACACAGTCTCAAGCTCTCATCGTCAGAGAAACCGGCCGTATTTTCTATGTTTGGGTATTTTGGCGAAGCCTCAGTATCAAGACCACCGTCAACTGGAGAGGTATCTTCCGTGCTCACAACCTCTGGCTGCGCAACATGCTGCTCATCTGCTGGTTTTTCGCAGCCGACTAAGCTTAACGACAGTGTACCAGCTGCCGCCACAGCTGCAGCTCGCCTCCACCAAGAAAAACCGTATTCCAACCCTGCTTCTCTGTTCATATGATTACTCCTTTTTTGCTTATTATTACCCTCTCCCAACCCTTTACCCATTACCATACCAATGCGGCTGGTGATTGTCAATACAAAAAATACCCCCGATGATCGAGGGTATTTTGGGTAATCTACCAGAGTGATTACTTGTTGATCTTGGTGATCACACCAGCACCAACGGTACGGCCACCTTCGCGGATAGCAAAGTTCAAACCTTGCTCCATAGCGATTGGGGCGAGCAACTTAACCTTGAAGGTTACGGTGTCGCCTGGCATAACCATTTCTTTGTCAGCTGGCAATTCAACTTCACCAGTCACGTCAGTGGTGCGGAAGTAGAACTGTGGCTTGTAACCCTTGGAGAATGGAGTGTGGCGACCGCCCTCTTCCTTCTTCAAGATGTATACTTCAGCTTCAAATTCAGTGTGTGGCGTAATGGTGCCTGGCTTACACAGAACCTGACCGCGCTCAATATCGCTGCGCTCAATACCGCGAAGCAAAATACCAGCGTTGTCACCTGCTTGACCTTGGTCAAGAGACTTCTTGAAGGCCTCAATACCAGTCACAACTGACTTCTGAGTTGGCTTCAAACCAACGATTTCAACTTCGTCGTTCAATTTAACAACACCCTGCTCAATACGACCAGTTGCCACAGTACCACGACCCTTGATTGAGAATACGTCCTCAATTGGCATGATGAATGGCTTGTCCATGTCGCGAGTTGGCTCTGGAATGTAGCTGTCCATAGCTTCAACCAATTCCATGATGGCGTCTTCGTACTTCTCGTCGCCTTCAAGAGCCTTCAAAGCTGAACCCTTGATGATTGGAGCGTCTTTGTCAAAGCCGTTAGCTTCAAGCAATTCGCGAACTTCTTCCTCGATCAGCTCAACCATTTCCTCGTCAGCCATGTCCATCTTGTTCAAGAAGACAACCAACTTAGGCACACCAACCTGCTTTGCAAGCAGCACGTGCTCACGAGTCTGTGGCATTGGACCGTCAGTTGCGGCAATAACCAAAACTGCACCGTCAACCTGAGCAGCACCGGTGATCATGTTCTTGACGTAGTCGGCGTGACCTGGCATGTCAACGTGCGCGTAGTGGCGCTTTGGTGATTCGTATTCTTGGTGTGAAGACGCGATGGTAATACCGCGGGCTTTTTCTTCTGGTGCGTTGTCGATCTGGTCGTACGCAATTGGTTTGTTAACTGCGCTTGGAAGGCGCTTAGCCAACACTGCAGTAATCGCAGCGGTCAGCGTAGTCTTACCGTGGTCAACGTGGCCCATTGTACCCACGTTAACGTGCGGTTTGCTTCGGTCAAATGCATCTGCCATTTGTAGAAGTTCTCCTTATTTAATTATTATTTCACGCGGGTATGACCAATTAAAGGCTCCACGGCGTATGCGCTTAATTATAGCGGGTTTTATAATATTTCGCAAGGAAATCGTCTCTGATTTTACAAAATGTACCGTTCGGGAGGTTTAGGTGAATAGGATTAGCGTAAATAGCGTCACGAAACGTCCTGTTCAGTGCGTCGTGACAAGCCGATGATGTCGCGAGCGCGCACCAGATAGAACATATCATTTTCACGGTCGCCTATCATCAGCACTGGCTCACCAAAACTCAGCGGTAAGTCCGTAACGTTTTGGATGTTTCCATCTAGACTTGGCGGTTCATTTAGTTCTGGGTTCCACACCGTTAGACGATCCGCCCGCAAGGTAAATGGCTCAGCGCCCTTGTCGTCACCGACTTCTTGCAACTGAACGTCGCTCCACGAAACAACGTTCAGCAGGTCGCTTGGCAAACAGCGATACGCCATGACTGTACACTCGCCATCAAAGTCATGCGGGTTGTCGATGAATCCCAGCACGCCATGTGCTTCATCATCATATTGCTTCAAGATCTCAAGCTGCTCTTCTAGAGAAAACTGATAGAACGCCTCCTCGAACACGCCTCCAGCGTCCTCAGCAATGTTATGTAACTCATCAACAGCAATCCTCAGATCTTCAGTGTCGGTGTCTAAACTCTCAAATCGTAACAACTTGTCACGACTAGGGATTACATAGACACTTCGCGACTGGCTATTTGAATAATCAAACACACCTACCTCAATCACCGCGTGAAAGGATTCGTCATATTTAACAAATTTTGCCTCACTGACATATGCCCTATCACTGTCGACAAACTCAAGCTTCAAATTACCATCCGTACCACTTGGCGCCAACACAAAACCCGACAAGCTGACGGCATCAAGCTCACCAACATACGGCAATGCGTCGTTCAGCGTCTGGACATGTTCGCGCAGTGCATCCGGAAGATAAGCTTCCTCAGTGTATGAAAGATCAGTCGCCAGTTCCCACGCTAACTGCTGAAATTCCTCAGTAAAAACCGTCTCAAACAAGTCAGCGCCGTCCTCAATACCTTCCTCGTCAGTCGGCATGATATCCACTACGTCTTTCAGGTCGACCCGAAACAGCACTGACTGATCTTCTTTGTCAAACATTTCCAAGACCGGGCGATTGCCACGCCAGGTAAAGATTGGTAGGTCACCAAAGAGAACTTGCTTATCTGCCTCAACATCAACGCCATATTCATTCGCGCCAACTCGCCGAATGTATGCTTTACACTCCACTCGCACGCCAGTACCATAGATCATTTCACTCAACATCGTGTTCAAATCACCTATCAGCTCCCTCTTGGACGCAGCATCTTGAATATCATTGAGCTCTACGACTTCTTCAGTCTTATCGACATAGTGGCGCAGCTTGCGGATGTAACGTGGTACACCACTGGTATCGGGCAAGATCTCTGCTACCGCAATCGCTTGTCGGTCAATTGGGAAATAATAGTCCATCGCCGTATCATTCTGCACCATACGCACACATAAAGCCGCCATCTCCTTGGTGTACGTAGCAAACGGCGCTGACTCATCAAGGTCAATCTCCAGCGACGTCACCACGTCCGCCACGCCCTCAACAGCCTGTAGACCGTGCGAACCGTCTTCAGCTTGGGCATAACCGATGACCCTCACCCGCTCGCCTTCAATTTCGTCCGTGCGCATCACTCGCTCGATATCGCCCAATGCTATAGCCTCTTTATCACTACCAAGCTGTAGATTGGCCATGGCAATTTCTCGCCAATCGTCCGTCGACAATTGACCCAAGAGATTGACACTGGTCTCTACTTGTGGTGATTTCATATAGTTGTATCGTATACCTCTCCAGCCTAAACTTCAAGCATAATCATCGCTCCATGCGGTATACTATAACCATGAGCAAGAAAACCCTGGTTGAGCTTGATCCGTGGCTGGCGCCGCATGAACCCGTCATCAAGGCGCGCGAGGCGTATATTTCGTCGACGCTGCGGAGGGTGCTGGATGGTAAATCGCCGGCAGATTTCGCACTAGGCTTTCATCATTTTGGATTACATCAGACGGCGGCGGGCTGGATGTTTCGTGAGTGGGCACCGAATGCTACGCGCATAGTGATGGTTGGCGATTTTTCTGACTGGCAGGAGCGCGAGGAGTTTGCCCTACAGCCTGGCACACATGGTGAATGGAGTGTTGACTTGCCGGAGAACGCGCTGCATCACGGGCAGAAATATAAGCTGCGCGTCTATTGGCCGAACGGCGACGGCTGGCGCTTACCATCATACGCCACCTACGTCATCCAAGACGATGATTCGGTGGATTTCTCGGCCGTCGTGTGGCAGCCGGATAAGCCATATCAGTGGCAGCATGACATTCCACCTGCGCCAAACGTGCCGCTGATTTACGAAGCGCATGTCGGCATGAGCAGTGAGGAGGAAAAGGTTGCTAGCTTCAACGAATTTACCGCTAATATCCTGCCGCGCATCAAGCAAGCTGGCTATAACACCATCCAGCTAATGGCCATCGCCGAGCACCCGTACTACGGCAGCTTCGGCTATCATGTCAGCAACTTTTTCGCGGTGTCATCGCGCTTTGGCACGCCCGATGATTTTAAGCGGTTGGTTGATACGGCGCACGGATTGGGGCTGCGCGTCATTATTGACATAGTCTATGCCCATGCCGCCAGAAATGAAGTCGAAGGCCTGGGTAATTTCGCAGGTGATCCGACGCAATACTTCAAAGCTCACGACCATCCAGCGTGGGATTCGCGGCTGTTTGATTATGGCAAACCGGAAGTACTGCACTTTCTCGCCAGCAATTGCCGCTGGTGGTTGGATGAGTACCGTGTTGACGGTTTTCGGTTTGATGGCGTGACCAGCATGCTATATCACGACCACGGTTTAGGAAAAAGCTTCACCAGTTATGATGATTATTTTGGCGACGATGTTGATAAGGACGCACTAGTCTATCTCAAACTGGCCAATGACGTCATTCACGCCGTTCGCCCCGATGCTACGACCATTGCCGAGGAAATGAGCGGGCTACCCGGGCTGGCGGCACCGGCTGAGCATGGCGGTTTGGGTTTTAATTATCGATTAGCAATGGGCGCGCCCGACCTCTGGATCAAAACGCTGAAGGAAAAGCGCGACGAAGATTGGGACTTGGGCGAGCTGGCACATACGCTAAGTTCGCATCGCCCAGAAGAAAAAGTCATCACTTACGCCGAGAGTCACGACCAGGCCTTGGTTGGCGACAAGACGCTGATTTTTCGACTGATCGACAAAGCCATGTATTGGCATATGGATAAAGCCGACCCCGACCTAACCGTGGAACGTGGCATAGCCCTACACAAACTTATACGCCTGCTGACAGCTGGACTGCACGGCGGCGGCTACCTCAACTTTATGGGTAATGAATTTGGGCATCCCGAGTGGATTGACTTTCCGCGTCAGGGTAATCATTGGTCGTTCAAACATGCTCGCAGACAATGGAGTTTACGCGACAATGGTTTTCTCAAGTACCAATGGCTGGGTGAGTTTGATGCGGCACTGATGAAGCTCATCCAAACCGTTGATGACCCCGGCGTTCACTATCTGACCATTCGCCAACACGACCATGTGGTTAGTTTCATACGCGGCAATCTGCTATTTACCATGAATTTTTCACCCGACCAGTCGTGGACGGATTATGACGTGCCAGCAGCGGCTGGGTCATACCGAGTAGCCCTCAGCAGCGACGACCAGCAGTTTGGTGGTCACGGACGAATTCAGCAAGACCAGCAGTATTTTACCACACTAGGGGCGCATGGCGATAACATCCAGGTATATCTACCTGCGCGCAGCGGGCTGATTCTGCGCAGGGTTGACTAGGGTTTGGCGGTTTGTTTGACCGTAAGCGGTATACTTGACTTTTTTGCTGTAGTATGATATCATAAAAGTAGCTTTTCATTTGTCGTGAGGCGTTTGAAAAGAGTACTTGTCCAATTGCATCTTTTTTTCTGAGTTTTCGAGAGGAGGTGAAGAAGATGTGGTTCTTGCTGGGGGCAGCGTTACTGGTCGTGGTGCTACTCATAGTAGTAGCGCTGTTGCGACGGATTGTACGTCGTAAGAGCACGTGGAATGCCACGCTGCTGGTCGTGGCCCTGTTGGCCATCGGGCAATATTGGGTTCTTCCGCTCAAGGGAAATGCCCATGAGCTACAAGGCGGTTTTGCCATTATGGCGGGGCTGAGCCTGTTTAGTGTCCTCACGTCATTTTCATGGGGATACAACCAGGGCAAGTAACAATCTTGCCCACCGAAAATAGTTCGCCGAATCGGCTCAACCTGATTGAGTGCCTCATAGCATTCTCGGGTTGACCACACCCGATTCAGCTTGAGCCAGTTCGGTGGGCTATTTTCATGTCATTGACTTTTTTGTAAATATGTGCTATATTATAAGTTAGCCTGTTCAGTGCCTCTCATGAGGTCACTGACTGCACTTCGCCGCCAAGCCAGATGCTTGGTGGCTTGAGGCGCGGAAAGGCCGCACCTCATATTGATCCCGAGAGGGGGTGAGAATGATGCCCATCTGGAGAATACAGGCCAATACGATAGCCATTCTGGTTATCGCATTGGCCATCCCCGCAATCGCAGGGATGGCCGCCCAATTCAACCAGGACGTTCCGTCCTGGTTGAATAGCCCCGTTACAGGGGTGGTCACGCTCGTGGTGATCGGGGCCGCACTCGCGGTCCTGACCACCACCCTCTTCATCAAAGATGAGGAGGAAGAGTGAGGTGTATGCGCGCCAGCAGAGGCGCGCGTTAAGAAATGTCTGCAAAATCGCGGAAACACCGCGTCCCCACGCATGTCGTGGGGTTTTTCTTGGCAAAAATTTGATAAAGTTTGATACACTAATTATTGATGAACAGGATAAATAAAAAAGTACCAGAAATCTTACTACAGTCACTCGGCAAAATTGCTCGCCTTCCCTTGCCAATTCCTGCCCAAGTGATTGAGAAAATTGACGAGAGTTTGACGCCGAACATGCGCGCTTTGCGGTTGGTTCTGACCATCTCCGAAAAACTCCTCAGCATGGGTGTGTCGGCGCGAGACGTGGTGCATATGATGCTTGGCATCACCAAAACTTACTGTAAACAGCCAGTTCACATGGACATCAGCTCAACGCTCATTACGGTGTCGCAAGACCGCGGCATCAACCGTGAGCCACTGACCCTGATTCGCGCTATCACCTTAGTGGATGTCAATTATCAGACCATCCAAGCGCTGCAGACATTGTCCCGAGAAATCCGCTATCAGCACATTCACTTGAGCGAGGCTGAGGAACGGCTAGAAAAGATCATCAATCCTGAAAAACGTCATCCCCGATCTCTCGTCGCCCTATCAGGCGGTGCGTTGAGCGCTGGTGTGGTGGTGATGTATGGCGGTAGTTTACAGATGGCACTCCTGGCTATGGCGGTCGGCACACTCAGCACGGCTGCCATGCGTCTGTTGTGGCGTTTCGGCGTGTCGGTATTTTTCACACAGATCATCATGTCACTCTGTATCACACTCATCGCCACTGCTGTTGTCTGTGTCAATACCAAGTTTAATTTGGCGTTTAACCCGACATTGATCGTGATCGGTGGAATCGTCCTGCTGGTGGCGGGCATGATGATCGTCGGTGCGTTTCAGGATGCAATTGATGAATATTATGTTACAGCAAACGCCCGACTGTTGCGAGTGCTGATGGCAACCGGTGGTATCGTGGTTGGCGTAGCTATTGGCCTTCATATTGCCACCAGATTGGGTATTAGTTTTCCAACCACCCCAGACCGTTTGACGTTGGTGGATAATTATACGCAGTACATCGGTGCGGCAGTCATCGCTTCAGCATTTGTCATTGGCAATCACGCGCCATTCTTTGGCACTATCTTGGCTGGCATCGTGGGAGCTAGCGGTTGGGGGCTATTTCAGCTGTTGACTGATGCCGGCTGGGATGTATTACTGGCGAGCGGTGCAGCAGCTGCAGCCATCGGTTTGGTGGCAACCTTCATGTCCCGACTGTGGCGCATCCCGTCTTTGGCTATCATCGGCGCGGGTATCGTGCCGCTGGTCCCAGGTTTGTCATTGTACAACGGCTTGATGGGTATCATCAGTCAGGCGCCATCAGACCCAGGCTACGTTGTCGCTTTGGCCAGTTTGGCACGAGCTGTCATGATTGGATTTGCTGTTGCTGTAGGCGCGTCATTTGGTAATGCCATTGGTCGTCCCATTCGCAGTCAAATCAGGAAGCTTTTTGTTGGGATACCGACGACTGCAGAGTAGCAGTTGACGCGTGAACAGCTTGCTGGGCGAATTTGCTAGTCAGATAGAACCATAACGCCCCAAGTCCACCAGCAGCGGCCTCATAGACCACGAACGAAAATTCTCGGTGCACAAATCCTTGAACGCACGCCATGACGGCAGCTACTGACAGCCCTAGCATGATGCTTTTTTGCTGGCGTGTGAACAGACTGGTAGTGAACGGCAGCATGAAGGCATAAAATGCAAAGACGATGATGGACAGGCGTGAAAAGATATAGTGCAGCCCGTGTTGAGTGTCATTAGGGAATATGGCTATAGCCATGCCGCAAAAAGCTATGGTTCGCAGCGCCACCAAACTCAACCTGGCAGTAGCCACTGCCTCAGCCTGCTCCAAAATGTCAGACATCGACTCCGCCAGGCACCACATGATGACTGCCATCATGGCAATGGAAATATTGAATACAAATGAAGATAGCTCGCCGCGCTCACCCAGAGCACTGAAGCTCCAGTTTACCCATTGCGGCTCTGACGTTAAGAACGCCGACAGAGTGATCCCTGCCAAAAAAATCAGCGTCATCCAAACAGTCAACTTTGCGGGCGCAAGCTTCTGGGTTGACAGAATGAATGATTTCATGAATACATTATACCATATGAAAAGCCCCGGCTAGTGACCGGGGCTTTTGGTGATTATTTGTTGCGCTTTTCGATTATCTCTTGAGCAACGTTTGGTGGAACCTCCTCGTACTGAGCCAACTCCATGGTTGACGCAGCGCGACCCTGTGACATCGAACGGATGTCTGAGGTGTAGCCAAACATGTTTGCCAGTGGCACGAAGGCCTTGACCAACTTGGCGCCGCCCATCAAATCTTCCATGGTATCAATGCGACCACGACGTGAGTTCAGGTCACCGATAATGTCGCCCATAAACTCTTCTGGGGTGGTGACTTCAACTTTCATGACTGGTTCAAGCAGAATTGGCGTTGCCTGTTTGATACCTTCGCGGGCTGCCAACGAACCTGCCAATGAGAAGGCCAGCTCTGAGGAGTCAACATCGTGGTATGAACCATCGTACAGGGTTGCTTTGACGTCAACCACTGGATAACCAGCGATAACACCACCTTCCAAGGTTTCACGAATACCCTTCATGACAGCTGGGCGATACTCTTGTGGCACCACACCACCCTTAATTTCGTCAACAAACTCAAAGCCTTTACCAGCCTCGTTTGGCTCAAAGCGTACCCAGACGTCACCGTACTGACCACGACCACCAGACTGCTTGGCGTGCTTACCCTGAACCTCAGCTTTACCCTTGATTGACTCACGGAAGGCCACTTGTGGTTCACCAATGTTAGCTTCAACCTTGAACTCGCGCTTCATGCGGTCGATCAAGATGTCCAGGTGCAGCTCGCCCATTCCAGACATGATAGTCTGGCCAGTTTCTTCGTCAGTGTGAATGCGGAAGGTTGGGTCTTCCTCAGCCAATCGTTGCAAGGCCAATGCCATCTTCTCTTGGTCGGCCTTTGACTTTGGCTCAACGGCGATGGATACTGGTGGCTCTGGGAATTCAATGCTCTCCAGGGCAATTGGGTGCGCTGGATCAGTCAAGGTGTTACCAGTACCAGTGTTTTTCAAGCCAACCACCGCAGCGATGTCACCAGCAGCGATTTTGTCGATTTCCTCGCGCTTGTCGGCATGCATTCGGACGATACGACCAATGCGCTCTTTGTCGCCAGTCGTGGTATTCAGGACGTAGCTACCAGAGTTCAAAACACCTGAGTAAACGCGGATGAATATCAATTTACCAACAAATGGGTCGGTCGCAATCTTGAAGGCCAAGGCGCTCATCGGCTCCTTGTCGTCTGGTTTGCGGCTCACTTCGTCGCCAGTCTTTGGATTTTTACCCCAAATTTCGTCAACGTCCAACGGACTTGGTAAGTAGTCAACCATCAGGTCAAGCACCTTCTCGACGATGACACCACGACCGTCACCACCAGTGACCAAGAAGAAGTCACCAGCCAGCACGCGCTTACGCAAGGCAGACTTCAGCTCATCAATCGTGATAGCCTCTTCGCCCTGGTCGAGGAACTTCATCATCAATTCATCATCAGCTTCAACGGCATTTTCCACCAACAAACTGCGGGCGTTTTGGCATTTCTCCAGCATGTCAGCTGGGATTTCACCCTGCACCAACTCATGGTCAGAAAAGTCAGTATAGGTGTACGCCTTCATGTCGACGAGGTCAACCACACCATTGATAGTCTTTTCAAAACCAATTGGGATGTGAATTGGGAACGCTTGCTTGCTCAAACGGTTGTGAATTGATTCCAGAGATTTCCAGAAGTCACCACCAGTTTGGTTAATCTTGTTGATGAAGCAGATACGCGGCACACCATATTTGTCAGCCTGGCGCCACACGGTCTCAGACTGTGCCTCAACGCCCATCTTACCATCAAACACCGTCACTGCACCGTCGAGGACGCGGAGTGAACGCTCCACCTCGGCGGTAAAGTCGATGTGCCCTGGGGTGTCGATGATGTTGATCTTGTGACCCTTCCAGAAACAAGTCACCGCTGCCGAGGTGATGGTGATACCACGTTCTTTTTCCTGCGCCATCCAGTCAGTGGTAGCGCCGTCGCCGTCGCCTTTGACCACACCGATTTTGTGGGTCAAACCAGTGCGGTACAAAATACCCTCAGTTGTCGTCGTTTTACCGGCGTCAATATGGGCGATAATACCGATATTTCTAAAATTTTTCAGCGGAACATTCGTCTCTGCCATAATTTTCCTTTATATTACGTTAATTTGTCGAGATCTTTGGTCAATTTTTTGGCACCAAAAAACTACTCTTATTGCCAATTATACCAGATAGTCACAGAAAATAATAGCTCGATTTTATGGGTTAGTTCTCAAGACTTTCTTGGCAATAGCCCAGCAAGTCGTCCCAGTCCACTCCACCAGCATTAGCCTCGTGCCTCATCTTGTACGCGTCACACTCTTGCAATTTGAAATTAGCATTGCGGAGAAAGATGCCTAGACCTGTTTTAGTAAAGATTTGTCGATCAATTTGCGGGGTTGCTTCATCAATCCAGGATTCTACTATTTCTTGCGTAGCTGGGTCCATCAACGCCAGCCCATGACTGGAGAGTTCAAGATACCGCTCCGCCAGCTTGTGTAGTTCATTCATATCGCCCGGCTTATGCATTTGACTCTTCAAATCACTCGGTACTAAGTCCTTGGGAGATATGCCGGTATCGCGAAGCTGCTCTTTGCAAAGCCCCAGGCCGATAACTGCACCTTTGGCGGTCTCAATCATGACCTTTACCGGATCATGGAAAGGATTACCAGTGGATAGATCCCGTGGATTTATGATGACCCCCAGCCCTTTAGCTACCCTGCTCACCATTTCCTGCGCGCTATGTGGTTGTGCGATATCATCAAGAACATAACCTAACCCACTCTGACCTCTGTGGGTCTCCTCAAAAGTTGTTATCCTCTCCTGCATTCGCTGGGCGGCACCAGTAAAGTCAATATAGCAATTATGCTTTCGGTCAGGTGAAAATTGTTGCTCATTCATCTTTTGATAATATCATAATTAGACATAAAATGCAAATCCGCCCCCGATTACCTGGAGCGGATGATATCTTGCATGCTCAGATAATTAGCCGCGAGCAAAGTGCGCAAAGGCGCGGTTGGCTTCGGCCATCTTGTGAGTGTCCTCCTTCTTCTTGAAAGCAGCACCGGCTTCGTTGTAAGCGTCAACGATTTCCAATGCCAAACGCTGTGAGTATGGCATACCGCTACGAGCGCGAGCTGATTGTACCAGCCAGCTAAACGCGTAGTGTAGCTGCCGGTGTCCCTGAACTGGGAACGGAATCTGGTAGTTCGCACCACCGACGCGGCGGCTCTTCACCTCAAAGTTTGGGCTAACGTTTTTCAATGCTTTTTCAAACACTGCCAACGGATCTTCTGAATCCAATTTCTTCGCAGCAGTTTCCAGGGCGGTGTAAACAGCACGCTCAGCTGCCAATTTCTTACCGTCCAGCATTGACTTGTTGATCAAGCGCTGCACCAACACGCTTTGGTAGCGGCGGTCAGGCTTAAGTTCACGTTGTAGTTTTTTGGTAACTTTACGAGGCATGATTACTTATCCCCTTTCTTGGTACCGTACTTCGAACGGCCCCGCTTGCGGTTGTTAACACCTTGAAGGTCCAACGCACCGCGTACGATGTGATAGCGCACACCTGGAAGGTCAGGCACACGACCACCGCGGATCAAGACCACAGCGTGCTCCTGCAAGTTGTGACCCTCACCACCAATGTAGGCCCAAACTTCGTAGCCGTTGTTCAGTTTCACGCGGGCAACTTTACGCAGCGCTGAGTTTGGTTTCTTTGGCGTCTTGGTCGTCACACGCACACACACACCACGCTTGAGCGGTGCATTTTGGTCGTAGTAACGCGTTTTCAGGGCGTTATGAATGCGACCCAGTGCTGGTGACTTGGACTTTTTCTTAGCCGTTTGGCGCGGTTTACGCACCAATTGGTTGATAGTTGGCATCCAATTTCTCCTTGGTTGATTTACTAATACTGGCGATATTCGCCTAATGGCTCTAGCGGGCTGGTGCGGCATTGACACGAAAAAACCAGCTTCTCTTAGCGCCTACGGCTTGGATTCAGCAACTCCGCCCCGTGTCTATACCTTTTCTGCCGAGCATGCAGCCTGTACACATTCAAACCACCGCTTGCCCCGAAAAGAGGAAACTCTGGGACAATTTTACCACACATAACCTAAAAAATCTACTGGTTTTTAACTCGAGCGTCAATCTCTTCCAGGACGCCCTTCCACCAGGCCATATTGTCTTGGGAAGCGTGGACTGAATCCATAACCTTGAAGCCCACTACTGACATACCAGCCGCGCCCAATCGTTGCACCAATCGTTCATTATCTCCGATGGGGCTTACTTTGTCAGCATCAGTGGCACTCACTGTCACCACTGCTTCGCGCAGCGATCGATGCCTGGCGCTCATCAAATCACTGATAATATCATTTTTAGGATAGGTGATAGCTCGAGGATATTGCCACAGACCAGATGGCCGTTGCAGTACCATTTTTGGTAGCAATAATGGGTCTTCGTCGCGGCATCGAGCTGCCCAATCAGGATTTGCAGCGATAGTCTCTGTCAATTTATCACCACCGTGAGCAAGAAAACGCATGACTAATGTGGCCATGGTTTTAGCCTGACTAGTCTTTTTGCTTATCAATGGCGTTTCAAGTAAGTCTAGTTGTGATAAGCTCACTTCCCCTGGCGCATGTTTTGCTGCTGATGCTGCCAAATGCGAACCTAGTGAATAACCAACCAGTCGCTCTACGTCACCAAGGTCATAGCCCTCCTGGTTGAGCGCCGTACCTATAGCATCCCATTGCAATATTGACACTTTTGAAAGATCGCCTTCTTTTAGAGCTTGTTTCATTTCCGAGCTCATAGGGTCTGCATGTGGACTCACTCCTGGATTATCCACTGCAACTGCCAACCCCTTGATGTGGTCTGCTAGGACTTCCGTTCTCCCTTGCTGTTTTGCTCGCTCACCGTAGTCCGACCATTGCGAAAAAAGTACGGCAACTGGCGACTCACCATCCGAGAGCGTAGAATCCGCCAGATAAACAGACTCCCTCAACTCACTATCAACTGGTTGAGGTGATTGTATAGCATCTATATCAATAGGGCCAATTTGCTCAAGCAGCTCACTCATAGTTTTATTATACCATAAATTGTCCCAATATACAATTCTCCCCTCTGTTATAGAGGGGAGAATATTGCACGGTCACTAGACTTGAGTGTGACTACATCTCTGAGAATTCTTCAACCATTTCCTCAGTGTTGTCACTAGCCAAGGTTTCATCCTCTTCGACAACGCCCGTCCCCACTGGGATCTTGCGGCCGATGATGACGTTTTCTTTGAGACCATGCAAGTGGTCAGCGCGGCCAGATACGGCAGCATTGATCAACACGCGAGTGGTGTCCTGGAAGGACGCGGCGGATAGCCATGAGTCGCTCCAGATGGACACCTTGGTGATACCGAGTAGCAACTGAGTGTAGCTGATGAGGTTTTTGCCTTCAGCGGCCAGCTGCTTGTTGGTGTTCACCGCCGCAGCCTTGGAGACGATGTCACCCGTCACAAAGTCGCTGTCGCCCGCATCTTCGATTTGGACACGGCTGAACATCTGGCGAACGATGATCTCCAGGTGCTTGTCGGCCACGTCTTGACCCTGAGCGGCGTAAATGCGCAGCACTTCGTTGATGATGTAGCGCTGGGTGGCCTCGACACCCTTCAGGCGCATCAAGTCGTGTAGGTTCAATGAACCAGCTGTTAGGCGGTCGCCAGCCTCGACGACGTCGTTAGCCTTAACGACCAACTGCATGGTGCCTGGGATTTCGTAACGAGCTGGTGCGCCAGCTTCAGCAGCGATGACCAAGGTGTCCTCAGCCGCCTCAACCACACCGTCAAATGGTGCGACCAGCGGACGAGTGTCACCTTCGCCAGTTGCCAATACGTCGCCAGCCTTGACGCTTGAGCCAGCCTTGACCACGACGGTTCGGCCGTCCAGCGGCAGGCGCTCAACCTTGCCCGATTCTGGGGTAACTTGGACGATGTACTTTTTGCCATCTTCCCAGACGTCAACTAACCCAGCAATTTCCGTGACATACGCCTGACCCTTTGGTGTGCGCGCCTCGAACAATTCTTCAACACGCGGCAGACCTTGGGTGATGTCACCACCAGCGACACCAGAGTTGTGGAAGGTACGCAAGGTTAGCTGAGTACCTGGCTCACCGACTGACTGAGCAGCGATGACACCGACTGGCTGATGATTACCAACCAATTTGCCAGTTGACATGTCAACACCGTAACTGCGTTGTGGAATGCCGTTGAGGTTGTTAGTTGACAAGACTGATTGGATCTTGACGCTCTGGATGCTTTCATCGTCATCAATTGAGTCAGCGATTTCCCGAGTGATCAATTCGTCCTTGTTGACGTGACCTGGAATCGTCTCAGCGGCATAACGACCAGCCAAGCGGTTCGAGAAGTCGATCATCGTTTCTTCAGTTTCTGAACGGTAAATTGCGTAACCTTCGTCGTCACCTTCAACGTCCTCAACGGTGAAGACATCCTGCGCCACGTCGACCAAACGACGGGTCAGGTAACCTGAGTCGGCGGTCTTGAGCGCGGTGTCAATCAGACCCTTACGCGCACCACGGGTTGCCACGAAGGCCTCAAGGCTGGACAAACCACCGGTGTACGAACTACGGATCGGCAGCTCAATTTCGTGGTTGGTTGCGTCCATCTGAATACCGATCATGGCGCTCGCCAGCTTCACGTTGGAAATATCACCACGAGCACCAGAGTTAACCATCATGGAAATACTGGTGTCCATGTGCGCCAATTGATCCTTCAAGAACGCGGTAATCTTATTGTCGACGTTTCGCCAGGCATTCACTGTCAAGTTGTAACGCTCTTCTTCGGTGATCAGACCCTGGTCGAACTGCTCAGAGATCAAAGCCGCTTTAGCGTCACCCTCAGCCACGAACTCAGGGATTTCGTCGAAGTGCACGTAGTCGGTCATACCGGTCGACACCGCCGCGGTTGTCGCGAAGCGGAAAGCCTGACCCTTCATGCGGTCAGCGATTTTGGCAGTCTCCTCGGCACCGTACTTGTTAAAGATTTGCGCCAAGACCTTCTTCAGCTGTTTCTTGGTCTGGACGTTGTTGTCGTAAGGGAAGTCCTCTGGCAGAATCTCGTTAAAGAAGACGCGTCCCAAGGTTGTCTGACGCACCTTGCCTTTAGCAAAAATCCGGATTGGCGTTTGTAGCTGAATATCACCCTTGTCGTATGCCAACTCTGCTTCGTAAACTGAGCTAAATGACTTGATGTGGTCAGTCTGCGCCTGTGGCTTGTCATAGGTCAGGTAATAGTTACCCAGCACGATGTCCTGCGAAATGTGCAAGACTGGCGCACCGTCAGCAGGCTTCAGCAAGTTAGCAGTAGCGCTCATCAATTCGCGTGCCTCGGCTTGCGCTTCCTTAGAGAGTGGTAAGTGAACGGCCATCTGGTCACCGTCAAAGTCAGCGTTAAAGCCGGCACAAACTAGCGGATGCAGTTGGATGGCTTTTCCTTCAACCAAAACTGGCTGGAAGGATTGGATTGACAAACGGTGAAGTGACGGAGCACGGTTCAACAGCACGTATTTGCCTTCAATCACCGCATCCAATGCGTCCCAAACAACTGCTTCGCCTGATTCGATCAACCGCGTTGCTGAGCGAATGTTGTGAGCAAATTCATTGCGGATCAGCCAGCTGATAACAAATGGCTTGAACAGTTCAAGCGCCATTTGTTTTGGCAAACCACACTGGTGAATCTTCAATTTTGGACCAACGACGATGACTGAACGGCCAGAGTAGTCGACACGCTTACCGAGCAGGTTTTGACGGAAGCGTCCCTGCTTACCCTTTAGCATGTCGGAAATTGACTTCAAGCGGCGGCGACCACCAGTCGAACTGACGGCGCGACCACCACGAGCAGCAGCGTTGTCGATCAATGCGTCGACTGCTTCCTGTAGCATGCGCTTTTCGTTGCGCTGAATGACTTCTGGTGCATTGAGCTCAACCAATTTCTTCAGACGATTGTTACGGTTGATGATGCGGCGGTACAGGTCATTCAGGTCTGAGGTAGCAAATCGACCACCACTAAGGGCTACCATTGGGCGAAGGTCCGGTGGGATGACCGGCAATACACTCAGTGTCAAGCTGCTTGGCTTGATGCCAGCGGCGTGCATGCTCTCGAGCATCTTCAAACGCTTGAGGATTTTCTTCTCGCGCTGACCCTTGGCGCTTTCAGCCTCTTCGGTCAACTCTGCGATCAGCTGTGGCAAGTCGATCTCGTCTAGCAATGTCTTCAATGCTGAAGCACCCATGCCAACTTCGATGAGCTCATCGTATTCTTCTGGCAAGTTGCGGTAGTCAGTTTCAGACAACAACGCGCCCTTGTTTAGGCTGTCAAGCTGTGCTTTGCGAGTATTGTATTTCTCGTTCAATTCTTCAACTTCACGACTCTGCTCTTTGGCCAAGGCTTTGATGTCAGCACCGTCTTCTTCTGCCATTTTTTCATAGCGAATCTTGATAGCAGCACGACCAGCTTCAGTTTCAGCCTCTAGATCTGCGAGGTATTGGTCGCGAGTTGCTTCATCAACTTTCAAAATGACATAGGTCGCAAAGTAAGCTACTCGCTCCAAGTTGCGAACTGTCATGCCGAGCAATTGACTCATGGCACTTGGTGTGCCGCGCATAAACCAGATGTGCGCGACTGGTGCGGCCAGTTGAATGTGACCCATGCGCTCACGGCGAACGATTGACTTGGTAACTAATTCACCATTTTTGTCAACCGCCGCTTCGCGTGAACGAACACCTTTTAGCTTTGAGTCGTGTGGATTGATGTCCTTAACGGGACCGAAAATTCGTTCACAGAACAAACCGTCACGCTCTGGCTTTTGAGTACGATAATTGATCGTTTCTGGCTTAGTAACTTCACCGTGACTCCATTTCAGGATATCTTCTGGGCTGGCAACCACTAAGCGTACTGCATCAAAATCGCTAATGCCAGTAGCATTGAATGCAAATTGCGCCATCTTACGCATCCTCCTTTATTTCTTCTACTTCGTCAATGTCTTGTACGCTCATGCCCCCTTCGATTTCTCCGATATCATCAGATTCATCCAAGAAAGTTTCTGCTTCTTCGTCCTCAGACGTTACCGCAGGCGTGGTTTTATCTTCAGGTCCACTGGACGCGATCACGTGCTCAGCGTCAACGACAGCTTCATCATCCACCAAGTCAACCTTCAGACCCAATCCCTGGAGTTCCTTGACCAACACGTTGAAGGACTCTGGGAGTTTCGGACCGACGATCGGCTCGTCCTTGATGATCGACTCGTACGCCTTGGCGCGGCCATAGACATCGTCAGATTTGATGGTTAGCATTTCCTGCAAGGTTGCGGCGGCACCGTAGGCTTCCAGTGCCCAGACCTCCATCTCACCGAAGCGCTGACCACCGTTCTGTGCTTTACCACCGAGCGGCTGCTGAGTAACCATGGTGTATGGACCAGTTGAGCGGGCGTGAATCTTGTCAGAAACCATGTGGTGCAATTTGATCATGTGCATCACACCGACTGTGGTGCGCTCTTCAAAGGCTTCACCGGTTCGACCATCAAACAATTGACTCTTACCATCGCGTGCTAGTCCTGCTTTTTCTAGTTCATCAGAAATTGTTGCTGATGGCACACCGTTAAATGATGGAGTTGCGACGCGGTAACCCAATGCTCGTGCCGCCATACCAAGGTGTGTTTCAAACAACTGACCAAGGTTCATACGACTTGGCACACCGAGTGGGTTCAAAATTACGTCAATTGGCGTACCGTCTTCCATGAATGGCATGTCTTCAACTGGCAGAACCTTGGCGACCACGCCCTTGTTACCGTGACGACCAGCCATCTTGTCACCAACACCGATTTTGCGGAGCTGGGCCACAAAGATTTGAATCTGCATCAACACGCCAGCTTTCAAGTCATGGCCATTTTCGCGGCTAAAGATTTTGACGCCAACGACTTTACCACCACCTGCATTGTTCATGCGCTGTGAGGTGTCGCGAACGTCTTTGGCTTTTTCACCGAAGATGGCGCGGAGCAAGCGCTCCTCGGAACTAAGTTCCTGCTCGCCCTTTGGTGTAATTTTACCGACCAAGACGTCACCGGCCTTGACCTCAGAACCAATTTGGACGATACCGTTTTCGTCCAAGTGGCGTAGACTTTCCTCAGAAACGTTTGGAATATCGCGGGTAACAATCTCTGGACCCAATTTGGTTTCACGAACTTCAACATTGTAATCTTTAATGTTGATGGATGTCAGTGTGTCGTCTTGTACCAATCGGTTAGACAAAATCACCGCGTCTTCCATGTTGTAACCACCCCATGGCATAAAGGCCACCAACAGGTTACGTCCCAGTGCAATTTCGCCCTCCGCAACTGAAGCGCCTTCGATCAGGACATCGCCCTGCTTTACCTTATCGCCACGCTTGACGCGAACTTTCTGGTTGTAGCAGCGGTCGTCATTGTTTTTAACAAAATGACGGAGCTCATATACTTTGACGCCGCCACTGTATTTGACGTGAATTTCATTTGCATCAGCTTTGACTACTTCACCGTCACCTGACGCCAAGGTTAAGTGACCACTGTTTGCAGCAATGGACTTTTCGACGCCCGTACCAACAGTTGCTGGTTCTGGTGTGAGCAGCGGTACTGCCTGGCGCTGCATGTTTGAGCCAGTCAAGCTACGGTCGATACGGTTCTTTTCGATGAACGGAACCAAGGCTGCAGTTGATCCCAAAATCTGCTTGTGTGCTGCGTCCATGTAGGTAACTTGATCAGCATCAACCTGAGATGGTTGCATATTGTTACGAGCTGACACGCGCTCATCACGGAACGTACCGTCTTCGTTCAACACAGCACCAGCATCAGCGATCACTTCAGCGGCTTCCTGCGCCGCGTCCAAGTAGACAACATCGTCAGTCACGCGGCCGTTGACAACCTTGAGGTATGGCGTTTCGATAAAGCCGTATTCATTGACCCGTGCGTAGGTGGCGAGGTTTAGCACCAAACCAACGTTAGCACCTTCTGGTGTCTCCACCGAACAGATACGACCGTAGTGTGTTGGGTGAGCGTCACGAACGTCAAAACCAGCACGTTCACGGCTCAAACCACCAGGACCCATCGAACTCAAACGACGTTTGTGGCTCAGTTCGGACAGCGGGTTGACCTCGTCCATCAACTGACTCAACTGTGAGCTAGTGAAGAATTCACGAACTGCTGCCACCACTGGGCGAGCATTGATCAGCTGGCTTGGCGTTACACCTTCCATGTCTGCCACACTCATGCGGTCCATAGCGTTGCGCTGCATCCTGAGCATACCAACGCGGAACTGACGAGCTACCAATTCACCAACCAGCTTCACTCGACGGTTGCTCAATGAGTCGATGTCATCGGCTGGCTCTTGGGTGTTGTTGAGGCGAATGATTTCGCGGATGATGGCTACCAAGTCGCTCATCTGGAAAATACGGTTTTCAGCGGTATTGGCAACGTCCAGACCCAGGCGTTGGTTCAGCTTGTAGCGACCAACACGAGAATAATCAAAGCGCTTGAAATCAAAGAACATTCGCTCAATCATCTGACGTGCATTGTCGACTGTCGCCAAATCACCCGGCCGGAGACGGCGATAAACCTCGATCAGCGCTTCATTGGCACCACGAGTTGTGTCCTTGTCCAAAGTTTCTTGGATGTAGCTGGTCTCACCAGTGTCAATGTCAGCAAATAGTTCACGAATTTCTGACGTTTTTGGATGACCCAAAGCACGCAGCAATGTCGTCACTGGCAATTTGCGACGACGGTCAATCTTGACATAAATCGTGCCATTTGGCGCAGTCTCAAACTCCAGCCATGCACCACGACCTGGGATCATCTTGGCACCGTAGTAATTGCGGCCAGCCACGGTGTCAGCCGTAAAGAATACACCAGCTGAGCGAATCAGTTGGCTGACCACCACGCGCTCAGTACCATTGATGATAAAGGTACCGCGCTCGGTCATCCATGGATAATCACCAAGGTAGATTTCCTGTTCTTTGACTTCGCCCGTGACTTTGTTGGTTAGTTCAACGGTTGCGTGCAGTGGCGCTTCAAACGTCAAATTGTTCTCCTTGGCGAACTGATCGGTGGTCTTTGGTTCGTCAAATCGATACGCACCAAATCGCAATGACAATTTCTGACCAGTATAGTCGTCAATTGGATTAATTTCTGAAAAGATTTCGCTCAAACCATCCTCGACGAACCAACGCCAAGAATCTTCTTGATGAGCGATCAGGTTTGGCAGCGGCAACGAGCTGTCTTCAGAGGTGAAGAACACGCGTCCGCCATCCGTGGACTGTTGTTTTGCCACAGGTATGAACTCCTCGCTTTAGTTTAATTTAGTGATCACGGCCGGAAGATCCCTAATTCACGACTGCAACAAAAGCGATTTGCCTGTTCGCTTTGTTTCTTCCTGTCGTGAATACACTACTTCTCTAAGTACCAGTATGCACGAAACCAGGTCAAAAATCAATATTATTTCTGGAGATTTCTTGAAGAATTTGCTGATGTACGTCAGTCGGCGAACGCTCAGCCAAAATCAGTGGAATATTGTGCGTTTTAGCAACAGTTTGATAGCCATCATTAATCTTCTGCTGGAACGCATCATCACGTGACTCAAAACTATCAACCGCCTCTGTCGTACCGCGCTCGGCGATGCGCTGCTGCCTGACACGGTCATCCGCAAATAATACCACAACAAAGTCAGGGTTCATGTACCGCTCATGAGTAAAACGCTTGGTCATGTTGATGATGGCTTCCTGGGCTATACCTTCGCCATGACCTTGATAGACCAAAGTCGACAAATAGTTCCTGGAGCTCAACACCACCGCGCCACGACGCAAAGCCGGCTCAATTTTGTGAAACCACAGCTCACGCCGCGCTGCACTGAACAACAGTAGATTGACCTCCGGATCCAACTTAAACCGATTATCTTTCAGAACCCTCCGATATTCATTGGCGACTGGCGTGGTTTTAGTCTCATCATCGCTGCCTGGCTCCTCGACAACAACAACTTCACGCCCGCGTTCTCTCAGCCACACTGCCAACATATCCACTTGCGTGGATTTACCGGTGCCGTCATTGCCTTCAATGACGAGATATTTGCCTGCGACATTTGGCGAATTTTCCATCACAATAGCCCCTGGCTCAAGCCGTCAATTGGTACGGGGGTTTTGCGCCTGTCACGGTACGTCTTTGGCAGTAACATATCTGGCTGCCAACTGGCGATGATTTCCTTCAAATCGTTCCCGGTCTGATATTTATCACTGACCTTACGCGCGCCAGAACCATAGCCACCCTCAACTGGCCCAGTTTTGTGAAAAATCATTTGACCAATGCGTTCGCCAACCGGCAACACAACGCTCTCGTGCATGTTGAGATTATAAATTTCCAGCGTAATCCGATTGATATACCCTGGATCGATCCAGCCAGCATCAAAGCACACCGCCACGCCATTGCGCCCCCATGAGCTACGGCTCAACACCTGCGCTGCGCCGCCCTGTGCGCGAATACCGACAAACTCGTGCGTGTGCGCCAAAATCCGCTCGCCAGGACGCAGCACGATGATCGGATGGTCTGGTGGGATGTTTTGAAATGGCGTTGCATCGTGCTCCTTGCACCATTCGGCATGCGGCATAGCTTTGAGCGGACCTTTGAAATATTTAGCAACATACGCCGCGTCAAAGGGATTATAGACGCGATATTCGCCTTCAAATTCCTGCTTATAGTAGTAGTGACCCAGCGTAAAATCCAAACTGGCTTCTGCCACATGGTCAGGATTGAACGGCTGACAGACGATAATGTCGTCGTTGATGGCTTGGCGGATTTCGATATTGCTATAAACAGTCATGATTTATTTACTCCACAAAATATACGGTTTAACACTAGTGAATAACATATTTTTTGGTTTGCCATGTGTTTTAATGAGGTGGGTGTGTTGATGAGCGACGGATTTTTGTTTATTTTCTGGAGCTCGAGCATAAACAGAGTATCCCTGTTCTTCGTACTCAGCAATCACGTCCATCAACTCAGCTCGTTCTGTCTTGTCCAACTGGTAGATGCCTTCAACATGACGCCTGGGGACGACCATGATGTGGTCAGCGACTTCATGACTGTCCCAAATCTCATATGGAAACAGGTTGTCTGTCACCAAGAAGTATTCATGCGCTACTCGCACTTGCTTGTCTTCTGGACTAAATTGACAAAAATTACACCCAGGTGCTGCCTGCTGTTTCATCATTTTTCGATATTTGACATAGCGCTGCTCTGTCGACCGTCGCCGATAAACCATGTTTCCTCCGTTTTCCTCAGTATCTGTTAAAAGTATAGCACGTCTGGCATGAGCATCATACACTGGTTTTCGCCCTCAAATACAACTTCTAGCAACATCACATCATTGACATATCAACACTTTTTTGTTATTATATAAAAAGTATTTGATCAAATTGTTAATAGTGAGAGACAAGGAGAAATACATGGATCATAAAAATAGCTTAACATGCTTACCAGTTATTTTTGGACCAAATGAGTTAGGCCTCAGTACAAAAACCACTGGTACTGGCGAAGGCTCAAAATGGGAGACTGCTTTTGTAGTCGCCGACCCGCAAGGGATTATTAGAGAGGTTGAAACACCCAGCACTCCTGACGAAGCTCTCGTGCCTCCACACAGGATAGTCGCTGTTGATATTGATCAATGTTTGCCTCAGGAGAGTAGTCCCGGTCAATCTCATATCGTCGGTAATGCCGTGGAAATACGACCAGACCTAGACCCGGACGCAGAGCCGAGAAAACTGGGGCGAGCCGCCGTCTTTGGTTACGACCCAAAAACTGGCAAAGGCGTCATGGTGCTCAACCCAGACCAGGCAGCAACCGAAGAAGAATAGACCGCTCCCTTTCTAGCGTATCGCTCATGCTTGGGCGACGCTTATAAACATCTTATACTAAGAGTATGTCAGACAAACTGTACCTCAGAGAAGACATCATGCCGGGATATCAAGGCGATCCAGGCGAGACTATCATGGGAGCATTACACATGCCGTCCTATGAATTGGAGGACAATTCAATGGTGATTCATGATGCAGTATGGGGAGACTGCTTAATTGGTGACCGACAGCCGTACGATTCACTACTCATGGAGCTGGCACGTTCACCGCTGTTTCGCAGACTGCAAGCAGTCGAGCAACTGACATTGCCACCATCGTTCTCTACAGTGCCCAACACAACCCTCTTTTCCCGGTGGCAACACATCTGGGGAAGCTTGGCTTTTGTGCGGAAAATGACCGAAGGTGATGATCGGTTCGATGACCGACAGCGAACCGTATTGGAGCTGCGAACGCTGTTTTCTGATGTTGGACAGACGGCTTTCTCACACTTGGGAGACTGGATTTTCCAAGGTATCCAAGGCGGAGAAAACCTCCACGACCAAGATTTGAGGGCGTTACTGGAGACGTTTGGTATCGATGAAACATTAGCCGACTATGGCCTAACCCTGGAGGAAACCGTCTTCCCTGAGACAGAAGACTGGGTGGAGTGTCCGTCACCGGCTTTGTGTGTTGATAGAGTTGACTACGGTATGCGCGAAGTTTTGCGTTGGTCAGGCTGGCCAATGGGCATCATGCAATATGAAGATCGGCTCCAAGATCCCAAGTCTCTCTTCCGCATCAATGACCACATGATGTTAGAAATCACAGATCAAGAGTTTGCTCGTCGCTTTGCCGCCGGTTACAGTATTTTACCGACAGAGCACTGGGCGCAGCCAGTGCATCGACTACAACTTGAACTATTGCAAACCGCTACCAAGCAAGCACTGACTGGTGGTGGACATTTTAGTGACGGGGTCCCTCTAACTCACCCTGTCCATCCTCGTGACCGCATGTATGGCATCGATTCGGACTTTCGCTTCGCTTTTAGCGGTGGCGACGCTGCCCTCAGGAGAATATTAGAGACTATTGGTTATCATCAGCGGCAAATCTACAAGCGAGCACGTCAAGCAGATCTCCGCAGTCTATTTGGCGAGATGAAAGGTGACTTTCCCGAATTCCCTGACCCATTGACCTCGTATTGCCCAAAATCCCGCAATTTCATGCTGGTCGCACCGCAGGTGGAGATAGAAAGAAACAATACAGCACAGCAAGGTATGGCGTTAGATATGGGGCGCATCGCCATTGGGCTGCCAGCCCTGAAGGCGCGGCTGATCGATCCGCCCGTTCAAACCACTGAGGGTATAGCACCGTTGAGTGAGATTGATCCAAGCTACAAAAACTATTTGGACGGCCAAACCAGAACCATGAAAATGGGCTATCAGGCAATAGTAATGCTCAACAGAGACTTCAGTCAACGCATTTATGATATCTATAGCGAAGCGTCAGCAACCTGGCAACGCTGTTCAACTATGCCGCGAAACGCTGATAATCTGCGCAACCTTGTTGCTCAAGCTGGTTTTTACGGTGCTGGCGCGCGCTTTGATGATATTCGCGAGATATAAGTTACGCTTTCTTGACCACCGCGTCGATCAGGCCATAGGCTACGGCTTCTTCTGGCTTCATCCAGTAGTCGCGCTCCATATCAGCTTTGATTTTGGCGAGCTTTTGACCAGTGTTTTTGGCCATGATTTTTGCCAGCATTTCCTTCATCTCCAGCGTCTCTTTCAGGTCAATTTCCATGTCAGTCACCTTACCACGCGTACCTGACGATGGCTGATGGATCATCACTTTGGCGTGCGGCAAGCAAAATCGCTTGCCCTTGGCACCGCTTGAGAGCAAGAATGCGCCCATACTAGCTTGCAAACCGATGCCGTAGGTCGCGACGTCAGGCTTGATGAAATTCATGGTGTCGTAAATCGCTAAACCGTCATACACGCTACCACCAGGGCTATTGATGTACAGCGAGACGTCAGCCTCTGGGTCAACCTGAGCCAAGTGCAGCAGCTGCGCCACCACAATGTTGGCGGTGTGCTCATTTACTTCCTCACCCAGAAAAATTATTCGCTCGTTCAAGAGACGTGAATAAATATCAAACGCTCGTTCGCCATCAGAAGATTTTTCAATAACAGTTGGTACCAGGTAGCTATTTACTTTATTCATGAACCATATTATAGCATATAGCCAGCACCTCATGGTACACTGAGAATATGCAGAAAGCTATCATCGTTGCGTATGATACCAACCGCGCCATCGGGCGAGGTGGTGATTTACCATGGGGACGGAGCTTGCCAGCAGATTTGGCACATTTCAAGCGGCTAACCAGGGGTGGCGATATCATCATGGGTCGGAAAACCTTTGAGTCAATCGGCTCTCGCCCGCTGCCAGAGCGCGAAAACATCGTTATCTCCTCACGACCGACGGGCGTCAAAGGCGTCCTTACGGCGGTAAACTTGTCAAGCGCCCTAGCGTTGTCACGCTACCCAACCTTTATCATCGGTGGTGCACAGGTATACGGCGATGCACTGGGCGTGCCAGAGATTGACACTATTTACGCCACCGAAGTCGACGCTACGTCCCCAGACGCCGACACCTTTTTCCCAGAGCTAGACATGACCGTCTGGGAAGAGACTGACCGTGTCCACCGCCCAGCAGATGAAGCTAATGTCTACGCTCTTGACTTTGTGATCTATCGGCGAAAAGCCGCACAATAACGGCAATTTACACCGCGATTGGCGCCTTGATCGGTGGATGGTGCTCGTAATTTTCCAGGCGAATATCGTCAATAGTGAAATCATCAATACTCTTAACGTCAGGGTTCAGCCACAGCTTTGGCAGCGGCAGCGGACGGCGCGACAATTGCTCGTCGACCTGCGCACGGTGATTATTGTAAATATGCGCGCTATTCAAGGTATGAATAAACTCACCTGGCTGCTTGCCAGTTACTTGGGCGATCATCGAAAGTAATAATGCGTAACTAGCAATGTTAAACGGCACACCTAGGAATATATCTGCCGAGCGCTGCGTCAATGCCAGATCTAGTTTCTCGCCATTCTCATCTGGCCGAACATTAAACTGAAACATAGTATGGCACGGCGGCAGCCCGCCCGAACGCACGATTTCGTCAATTTCCGCCACATTCCAGGCGCTGACGATGTTGCGTCGCGACGTTGGATTATTATTTATCATGTCGATGGCGTTTTGGATCTGGTCAATCGTCCCGCCCTTACCGTCCGGCCATTTGCGCCACTGCACGCCGTACACTGGTCCCAAATCACCCCACTCCTCAGCAAAGGCGTGATCAGTCGCGATTTTACCGATAAATGTTTTCATGCCAGTGCGCCACTCCTCGCCATTGATTTCCGGAATGCTTTGGCCGGTTTTCTCCAAATAATTCTTGTACGGCCACTCGTCCCAGATGTGCACGCCGTTTTGCGCCAGATATTCAATGTTGCCAGTGCCTTTGAGAAACCACAGCAGCTCATGTACCACGCTGTTGAAATATAATTTCTTAGTAGTCATCGCCGGAAAACCATCCGCCAAATCATACCGCGTCTGCACACCAAACACTTCCGTCGTTCCCGTGCCAGTGCGGTCGCCTTTTTTTACGCCGCTGTCGCGAACCTGCTGTAACGCGTCTAGATACTGCCTCATATTTCCTACTCCCTTTAACTACAACTAGTATACCAAATACTCATTAGCTCTTGGAAGCTACGGAAATGATTAGCAAATATATAAAATACTAATTATTCATAATAATTTGGTTGCGCTCGGCTACCCGTTCACGTTCAGCCCGAAGAATCTCCTGCGATTCTGAGCTATTGAGGTCTCGAACATTAATATAGACACCGTCGCGAAGGTTGTATCCGGAGGTCACCAAAACACCCGATTTACCCAATTGCGAATCCGCATAATTCACTGATTCCGTTTGAGAAGTATAATCAATTAGGTTAAATGGGCTCGTTTCAAGCAATGCCGTACCACGGTTGTCTTTCCAGGTGGCAAATACACCAATCTTCTGGATAGGATGCTCGATTTTGTTTCCTTGTTCGTCGAACAGTGGTCCGCAAATTGGTCCAAAGAAAATATTTTCTATATCTGGCAAAATCTTTTTCAATACATGATCAGCCGGTAATGGCATGACTACCCCTAGTCGCTCATCAAATTCTTGAGACAATGAGTACCGTACTGTCTCTGAATGACCTTCAAAGTCATTAACTTTACGGCGTGGATCAAGGTGTTTCAGCTCCGGCGGCGAAAATAGCAGTCTGGAATTCTTAGAAAGATTGGAAGTGTTGGAAATAATACCAGCGCTCTTTTCGAATAGATCTGGTCGCCCCATAACACTAAACGGCGAGGCATACTGCTGTACTTGAGAAGGGTCTCCCGGCACTTTTTCCAGATCAAAACCAGCTTGCAGAAGGTTTTGTATGGTATCAAACGCACACGCTATGCGTAGCTCTCCATCCTCGCCTTGGAGTTGGTTTGGCATCAACAATTGATGCCCCAGTCCTTTGCCCAACTCTGGACCCAGTAAATGACCTACTTCATGCGCAATAATACTACTAGGAGCACGGTTGTAATTAGCAGTAAACCACGGGAAATATGACCCATCTGCGTTGTCAGGCTTCTGGAATGCTCGGCCGCCATAATTTTTTCCCTCTGTATCGCCACCATTGACCATCACGGCAATAATGGCCTGATTACCCAACATCTTTCTGTACTTTTCATAGTGCGACCGAGCAATTTTTTCTATCAATCCGTCAGAAAAACCCCATTAGGAAGATCAGGAGGGGTCTCATCTATCCAATGAGGTGTTTTCGTAAATGTATAAGCTCCAGCAGTTGTGTCAGTTGTCCATCCTGTTTGCTGCTGAACCTCTGTTACGATATCACTAGTACCTCTGTGGTTATTGTGACCCTTTGGCTGCAAAATCACCGAACCAAAAGCGATACCATATGGCGGTAATGAACTAGCAGCCTCCTGCGACTTGTGCGACTTGGGTTGAGAAAGTTTCCCTCCATATTGAGCCCCAAGCTGGTATCCTACGCTTCCTACTAATCCAGCACCGGCACCAACCGCCGCAGAAAGTCCCAAAAAACGACGGCGAGACATCGTAACCCGCTCTAGTAACGGTTTTTGCTCTGGCTCTGAACCGCACTGGAAAATGGTTGAAGTATAACCTTCGTGACGTTCACACATAACTGATTACTATTTTACACCATAAAGGCATTTTTGTCAATACCAGCAGAAGCGGTATAAGTGTCGCCCGAGCTACCCTGAAGGACTATTTGTTCAGTTCTATCAGTTTTTCGACCGTTTTGTCGGTGATCATGCGGTTTGCAATGTCACGGTGGACATTTGGATCGTTGAAGCGTTCAGCTATCTTTGGATCTTTGCCATACTGTTGCTTCATGGCCTCAATTTGCGTGGATAGTTCTTCGTGAGAAACTTCTACGCCCAGCTCTTTGGACAACTCTGCCAGCACCAAACCAGCCTTGACACGCTTTTCGGCAGCAGGACGGGCTTCTTTGGCTCGCCAATCATCCTTGTCCTTAAACTTTTGTGTCTGTAGGTAGCTGTCAAGTGTCAATCCACGGTACATCAAGTTCTGCATCAAATCTTGCTCAATTGACCGGACTTGATCGTCAATCAACAGCTCAGGCAATGCCGCCTTAGAAGCTTCCGCCAATTCTCCCACCAAATCATCTTTCAATTTTTCGTCAGCTTCACGCTCTTTCTGATTGGTGATTTCGCGTTTAATGTCAGCTTTGAATTCGTCTACTGAGGTGAATGGACCGCATTTGGCAGCAAATTCATCGTTCACTTCAGGCAGTGACAATTCATTGACTTTGTGCAAGGTCACCGTAAAGACGACGTCAGCACCAGCCAACTCCTTGGCGTGATAGTCTTTCGGGAACGTCAATTTCAAATCAAAGGTTTCGCCAGCTTTGTGACCAACCACCCCCTCTTCAAAACCAGGGATAAATTGACCAGAGCCTAACTTTAGCGCAAAGTC
The DNA here is from genome assembly GCF_037013405.1 of Candidatus Nanosynbacter featherlites. Classification (NCBI taxonomy): domain Bacteria; kingdom Bacillati; phylum Minisyncoccota; class Nanosynbacteria; order Nanosynbacterales; family Nanosynbacteraceae; genus Nanosynbacter; species Candidatus Nanosynbacter sp. BB002. Next base: position 405,261 of record NZ_CP146064.1, read on the forward strand.
TTTCGCTGCACCACCATCAAATGGCACATCATCTTTTTTGCCAGTAAAGTCGATGACCGCTTCATCACCTTCTTTGGCAGCACGCTTAACTTCTGTTTTCTCAGTAAAGTTTTCACGCATCCGAGTGATGATTTCCTCTACTTCTTTGTCCTCAACTTTGACGGCTTGCCGTTTAGCCTTCAGTTTTTTGTAGTTACCCAATTTGACCGGTGGGATGATCTCTACTTCTGCAGTGAATTCCAGTTCCTGACCTGGCACAAATTTCTTCACATCAACCGCTGGACGGTCCAGAGCCTGGATCTTTTCTGCCATGAAGGCCTCGGCTACTGCTTTGCTCAGAGCATTGTCCAAGGTCTGCTCCTGCAGCGCCGCTGGGTTGACATGTTTTGCGGCAACACTAACGGGGACCTTGCCTTTGCGGAAGCCCGGCACCTTCACATCAGCCGCCATTTTAGTAAGCGCTACTTGCTCGGCAGCTGACAGCTCTTCGCTACCCAGTGAGATGGTCAATTCTACTTTAGTATCTGATAGTTTCTTTACAGTCGTCTTCATATCTGTTGATTATAACAGATATAGGGCTAAGCCTCAAATAAGGCGTCCTCATCACCATCGTATCGGTGATCAGTCACCACGCTAATCATGCGGGTGAAATTGACTTTTTGTTCAGTTGATTCGACTAAGTTTTTCACGGTGTAGGTTTCTGATTCTAACTCTTCTGGACCCACAAACACGGCAAACGGCACTCGCTTTTTCAGAGCAGCTTTCAGTTGTTTGTCGATCTTGCGACCCGTGATGTCGAGCTCAGCAAACACCCCTTCAGAGCGTAACTTCCTGGCAAGCGCATCGGCGCCGCTCATGACTTCTGGACTAACTGGGATGATGTACACATCAGTGTGCGTGGCTAGCTCCGGTAACAACCCGTGGACTTCCAAAAATACCTGCATGGTCGTTGCACCCATACCGACACCAACCGTCGCCATCGGTTCAACACCAAACAATCCGACAAGCCCGTCGTACCGACCACCGCCAAACATAGCACGATTGTTTTCTGGCGCATTGTCAAAGAACTCAAAAACCGTGCCAGTATAGTAGTCCAGGCCTCTCATCAATGTCACGTCAAATACCGCATTGGTCACGCCTTTTTGTCGCAGCAGGTTCATGACGGTGCGTATCTGCTGAACACTTGGACTATCGCTCAGCTCAGCTGGTAAATCATCGACGCTCTTCATGCTAATCATCTGAGCTAGTTTCGGCAGCCCTTCACGCGAGCCCTCAGCACCAAAAATTTCAATGGCTTGCTGCTTGAAGGTCTCCGGCGGAATCTTATTTTTCTTATCGAGCAGCTTTGTCATCATATTTGCGCCGATGACATCCAGCCCCAAAAATTGACCAAGGAGTTGATTGACCAGTTGGCGGTTATTTACTCGCACTGTAAACATGTCGGGGCGCGCGCCAAAGTTCAGCACTGAGCGATAACTCATCTCGATGATTTCGGCATCAGCCATGGGACCGTCCACACCAAACAGGTCGGCGTTTAGCTGCCAAAACTCACGCTCTCGCCCGCGTTGTGGGCGTTCGTAGCGCATGAAATTTGCGATCGAATACAAACGTGCTGGCACCGCAAATTCGTGTCGTCTGGCTGCCACCATGCGGGAAATTGACGGCGTCATCTCTGGACGAATGGTCACCTGCCGACCGCCACGGTCTTCAAACGCGTAGGTTTGCTCACCTGCCAATTCTTGACCTGACTTTGCCAGATAGATGTCCATGGGCTCCAGCAACGGAGCGCCGTATTCTTCATAGCCAAAACTTTCGACGGTTTTGCGCCAAACGTTAAAAATATAATTTTGCAGACGTTTTTCCTCTGGGAAATAGTCTCGCGAACCTTTGTAACTTTGTGTTGATAAACTGCTCATGTTAGTTCCATTATGTCATTATTTCTTCTATATATCAATCAAAAACGCCGAGGCAGAACTCGGCGCGGACAATCAAAAAATCAGAGCTCTACCTCGGCAACACATGCGGATGATGGAATGTGAATGAAATCATAGGTTAATTATAGGGTATTATAGACTGTTTGTAAACATGTTTGTTGACAAGTACGCGAATAATTGATATATATAAATCACTGAAAAATATTACATGATAGAGCAAACCGCTCAACCATGAATCTTGTTTTTCCAGTGATGTTAAAGGCCATTGATGGCGGTGGTTGCCGCTCATCTGAACTGTCTTCAGTATAGCAAAACGCAAGCGTTCTGTCAATACGCTTGCGTTATAAAAATGGGCAAAATGGTGCGAAAACTGTGGAAAAGTCCGCACCATTACCTCTGTTATTATGATGTTGCGCTAAATTTCAATCTTTCAAAGCATGCCGCCATCTGTCCGTCCAATCCATGCAAATATCGCTGCGTAATTACCGCGTTTGAATGGCCGAGCATCTCTTGCGATTCCATGAGCGTCGCCCCATTGCGTTGAATGTCTGTAGCGAACGAATGCCGCAGCGAGTGTGGGTGAAAATTGCGAAATCCCGCCAGATAAAACGGCTGCCGCATTAAATGCCGCAGCTCCTCTACACTAAGCAGTGTGCCGCTCGACTTCTGCCACAAATAGTCATCAATACGCCGACTAACGACCCACTGTGTCAATCTTTCGCGAGCTTCTCGGCTCATATGTACCTCCCGCCGTCTGCCGCCCTTGCCAGTGAATACGATCATTCTGTCGGTGATATTCAATAGTCGCAGATTCCGCAGCTCAGTGATACGTAAGCCGCAGTCAAACGATAATTTAATCAGTAGCCACTGTATCTGATTGCAATATCCCAACACCTGCTCGATTTGCTCTCTCGTGTAGAAAACGCGGCGAATCGGCTCGGTCTCTTTTTGCTTAACAATGTGGCGAATCTTTAATTCAGGCATCTCCACGCCCATATCTCTGAAATATCTGAACATTGCCACCACATGGCAAATTCGCGTATTGATAGTCCGACTGTTTAGCCCGCGTCGTGCCTGAGCGGCTATCCAATCGTTCACCTGCTGTGTTGTGATCTCTCCTAGTGTTTTGGCCGGCACGTTGGCCCGAAAATCCATCATCACCCAGCGTTTAGCACTCAATGTTTGGCGGCTCATCCGGCGCGTAAACTCGCAGTACTCCAGATATTCGTCAAAAGCTCGCTCGATTGGCATAATTGTATTTTTCGTCATGATTTTAACTCCACTTAAAAAACCAGTTCTATATAGAATTGCTTATAACGAACCTTAAAAGCTCAATTGTATATAGAACCCTCACATTTAATTTTCTGATAATTCTGTTATCAAAAATGGGCGGTGGCGGGCGGATTTGCACTAACTTGAATAAAAAATACGGCCAGACGGCCGCTTTCATTACGCAAAACTCCCAAATACTCGCATATATCTAGGATTATTGCATAATATTTGTATACAGGCAAACGCAAACAAGCCGCTACGCGAGCGGCGTCAAAATGTCAGCAGTGATTGCTACGTTATCAGGTTGTAGCTGTGCTTCATCTGCGCCAGCTTATCTAATCCATCAATGTTGATCGGTAAGGCTGCCTGCTCTTGCATTTTCTGCTTGTGGCGTTCCTCTGCTGCCCTGGCCTTCGCCTGTGCGATCAGTTTGCGCAGCCAATCCACCGTCTTCGCCAGATTCTTACTTGACCAAATAAATGCGAAGTACTTGCGTGGATTACGTTTTCGTTTCGCCAATTTAATCGAATAATCGAACTCTCTCGCATAATTGATCTGTCGATTTCTAAACATCGGCAGGTAATTATCATCGGTGATTAGCTTTGTCGCCTTGCCTAATCGCTGCTGCATTTTCTGAACTCGTCGCTCGTCTATGGTTATGTTCCCCATTTTACCCTCAAAATGCCATTTTGCTCTTGACAAACAAAAATAGCCTCTAAAATTGATAACAATTTTTTGAGGCCAGATACAGACAGCCCGCCCTGATTTACATCTGGGCGGGCTGAAAATCCTGTACGTTCACCGTCGATTGTAGCAAATCTGCTTCATCTTGTCAACAAAAACGCCCCCATTTTCAGAGGGCGGAATAGGTACATGGATGTTCAAACCATGCGTTTGCAGTTTATCACTATTTATTAGATTCCGCAACAGCAACGTCAGTAACGACCAGCCGTCGTATATATTCGCTAACTGTCATATTCAACTCGGCGGCACGCTTGACGATCATCTCGTGATCGCTCTCTGAAACTTTTATGTGTATATGTTTAGTTTTCACACTATACCTTTCTGCCCGATACGATGCCTCGGGCAGGGCTCTGTTAATATTTAATAAATAGCACTGACGGTAAAATATTTCAATCCGTCGTAGCGAATTTCAGCTTCATCGTTACCACTCGATTCAATCTGCTCTACTGCGTTTCTGAGCGCCTCTCCAGCATTAAACACCTCTGCCAGCTCGTCGTCGTCATTGTAAAAGAATATAGTACCGTTATCTACTACCGCTTCATAATCCTCATATCTATCTAGCTCCTTCACCGTCTCAATGATATTCTCTAGCATAGCCTCTTCATCCAATTCGATGCTGATGTTCTCGATTGTAGCGTTCTCCGCTGTACTTCTGCTGAATCGTTTACGCATCTCTCTCTTCATAACCGTCTCAAGTTCTTCTATATCACCCCTCAAGCTCTTATCTGCTTCAAAAGTGAATTCTTGTGTTGGTTGGTCGCCCGTGTAGTACCACCCTGTAAATGTTGCCATTTTCTTATCCTTTCTTGGCGGCGGCGGTTGAGGGGCTGTTTATTTTTTAGTGTTTGTGTTTTCTAGGTTTTATTTTCTAGTTTTGATTTTTCGTTTATTTACAATCTCCAATTTTACAGTGATTTTAATTCTGAAAAACTGAAAGGTTGATTTGAACATTTTTATACCTACTTTCTTTTGCCGCCGAATTGTTAATTGTTGCTTGGTTGCCCCTCAACCATGTCTTTAGTATAGCAAACGTGTTGCCGTATGTCAACACGTTTTACCAAAAAAGTCAGAGATTTTTCGACATTTTTCATCACCCCCGTTAAACCTGTGGAAAACTCGCAATATTACACAGTATAGTCCTACCACGACACTTGTCGCCAGCAGCTCGTGGCGACCGCAGCACGTCAGAAGTCGACACCGGCATGAAATGGATTGACGGCCGCACAATTTACCAGAAGACATTTGCGATGGGTGGCCTAAAAGTTGCTGGTAAAACAACGAAACCGCATGGCATTGAAAAACTAGATATGGTTATCAATATTCGTGGTATTGCGAAAGAAGACAGTATTGGCGCAACTATCAACTTACCTCACGCTGCTGATCAACAAGCTTACACGGTGACGGTTTATGTCGACAATAATAATGTCAACATTCAAACCTACGCTGATCAGTCTGGATATAAGACCTCATTTGTCACCATACAATATGTGAAAAAAGCCTAAACAATTCCAATTGCCACCCATGAAATCCCATGCCAAGCCCCACCAAATATGCCAGTTGTTGAAGCGTTGAGTGTCGTACCGGTGTTCGTAACAACGCCAGACTCAATATTCAGTCCACTGCCGATCACCTGATTAAATTCGCTGATACTGGTAGCTTTGCCGCCTGTCTTGTAGCCAATTAAGGTCGGTGACATTGAAAACACCTGCTTGAATTGCTTTGGAAAAACAACAGGCACTGGCTGTCTTTTCGTGCTATTTCCCCAGAATTGCACCCAGCCAGTTTGCACTAAGATATTGCCAGTAACGCTCTGGCTGACACCGTCAGCACTGAATGCTAACAGAGCTGATGAGCTGAGATGTCGTGGTAGGACTATATCATTGCCAAGTGCGTCAGAGCCAATCACGCCGTTTTTGAACATTTCAGCCCTGTTAATCCGTCCATCAGCCAACGTGGCTGGATTACGCCTATCAGTGATGACAGAGTCGAGAATTGTCGTCGTGCCAGCGTTTACGCGTATCTCAGCGATGACTTCATATGGATTAGACGCACCAATCTTCGCCTTGATCTGCGATGGCGTTGGTGCGCTTGGGTTAGTCGCTGGCGTGCCTGGAACGACAACGGCCTTTGTGCGATTCTCGTTGTTAGCGACGGCTTGCGACGCAGCCACGTTTGTGTCGATGTAAATCACCACCGCGTCAATTCGCGGATTGGCGCTGTTTGCCGTGGTGACACTCGCTTGAACTGGCTGCGTACTCAAGTTGCTCACTGGAAACGTTGCCGACATAGCGTCACGCACCAGTAGATCGTCAGGTATACCATTCTCCCCGCCGATCAGCACATTCATGCCGACAGGGCTGGCTTGACGCACTCTAAAGCCGCTAATCCACGAGCCGACAAAAGCATTTCCGAGTGCGTGGAATAGTGCGCTATCAGTAGTGCGGCCACCGTTGCTATTAGGAAAACCTAGCGCCATAGTTATTTTTCGTCAGCGCTTTCAGCCTCAGCCTCGGTGGTGTCGACCGTCTCGACCTCAGCATCATCATTGGTATTTTCAACTTCTGGCTCAACAACCTCGTCAGCAGACTCTACTACTGGTGTCTCTGGCTCAGTAGGCTCGCTTTCAGCCTCAGCCTCGGTGGTGTCGACCGTGCCTTTGGCTGCCGAAATACTCACGTACGGCCCGCTGTGTGCATCGCCTTTGACGAAAATATAATAGCCGTCAACTGTTCGACGAATCTCGCCGCCCTTATAATTCTGTACTTTTTCAGTGTTTTCCATATGAATCCTCCTGATTATAAATGTACAGATTAGGCGATTTGACATTATTTGCCGTGGAAAATATAGCGGTACTCTTTATATAGGCGAATAACGATTCTTTTGAGTATAATAAACATATTCTAATTATAGTATAGTCCTACCACGACACTTAAAATGGTCAGACTTCATTCAGGCGAAACGAGACAGCACTAACCAGCCAGTTGAACCTGTCATTTTTCAGTATGGTCGAGCAAGAGTAGTAGCCCCAGCCGACACAATAGAGACTACGACGACCGTTACGTTTCCGAAAATATTTAAGAGTGGAACGGTACCGACTGTTATTTGCACCTACAACGGATACGGCAACAGTAGTGATCCATGGACGGACGCACCAAATCCGTCTTGGGCTGGTGCGGCAATTGGGGCGGTTAGTATCACAAACTCATCATTTGCGGCGAGATGTCGCCGCTTTGATGGTGCTATGCTGAGAGGTTCATATTACTTCAGCTGGATCGCAATTGGCGCAGTCTAAACTATAAAGAAATCCTTTCTAGTTCAAAAACCGCCTCGGAGCTTATCGAGGCGGTTTTCAGTTGTTCGGAAATACCGAACTACTCAACGGCCTGCTGCATCTGACGCACTAACTCAATGACTATCGTCTTAGCGGCCGACAGTCCAGCAGCAATCGCAGATAGCGTAGTCGCTAGTGCCAGTGCCCACAACTCGCGCCAACTTGCCGCAAACAACAAATTTACTAGGTTTACGCCTGCTAATAAGAATGTTGCGATAAACGTTTGTAGAAACGTCCACAATGCTCGAGCAACAACATCTTTGTAGTTGATATTTTTCAGTGCTTCTAGTGATTTCATGCTATTCTCTCCTTACATTAATCCAAAACTGCTGCTGGAGCCGCTCTTTAGCAGACAGTTTTCGGTATTTTGAATTTTAGCGTCTATTGTTCGCTGGATTACAGCACCTCGCGGGTCTTTCAGCGGCTCGCCCGTTTTGGGATCGTGCCATCTACTCAAGCCTGGGACGCTGTGCGCGTCCACTAAGCATTGCAGGCAATCGTTGTATGTCGAGCCTGCTGGCATCTCTGGCGTGGTCTCGCCAACGTGCAGCGTCACGCAGCCGCAAGCTTTGCACTCGCGGAAGTACAGGCTCGACTTCGTGATGGTGATTTTTGATAAATCTGGCGCCATTATGGTAACCTCAAAACGTCGCCTGGGTGGATTAGATCCGGGTTTGGCAGGTTGTTGATTCGAGCCAGCGTCTGCCAGTCTGTGCCGTGCGCAGCCGCGATAGTGCTGAGGTTGTCGCCCCATTGAACCGTCACGGTTCGTTCGGCCGGCGCGCTTCCGCCTGGTACTCGCAATACTTGGCCTGCATAAATCAGGTTTGGATTCTGAATGCCGTTGATGGCTGCTAAGTAGTGGTAATCTACGCCATATTTTTCGGCGATCTCACTCAGCGTATCGTTTGGCTGAACTGTGTATGTCGGCTGTGGCTCTGGTGTTGGTTGTGGGTTAGCAATTTGCCCGCTGTGTCCAGCTGGTGCTGGCGCTCCGCCTGCGTACTTATCCCACGCTTCAGCGTCGCCGTAAAACTCGTTACAGTCGAGGTTTCCACCCCAGCCGTCAAGTCGGCCGCTTGATGTCCACTGCCACATTGCGTAGCCGTCCCAGTATTTGACGCTTGGCGGCGTGCCGGCCTGGCTCATGTCGTAGTTGAAGTCGACGGCCATGTCGCGATACTTCGCCACCCAAAGTCCATAGTCAGCGCCAGCGACGCTGCTCCAATCGTGGCTGTTTACCACGCTCTCTGACATGTAGATGAGCGGCTTCACTCCTGTGCGTTCCTGTACACGGTCGAGCCAGCGCTTTGCCCACGCTACGTCGCCAACATTTCCGCCGTCTTCCCAGTCGAGAATAAGCATAGCGTGCTTAATGTATCCCTGGATATTGTCGACGAAAAAGTCAGCTTCAGCGATTGCGCCATTGCTGCCATTTCTCGCAAAGTGATAAACACCGAGCTTTTTGCCGGCTGCGGCCGCCTGCTGATAATGCTCGTCGCAATTTGGGTTGACGTAGTCAGTTCCCTCGGTTGCTTTTACTATTACGAAATCTGCCGGGATTTTACCGGCGTCCAAGCCAGCCTGCCAGCTTGATATGTCGATGCCTTTCATTTGACCTCCTATTAAATTAATCATTACGGTTTATTCACGACTCTCACAATCAAATCGACCATAAAGCCAATCACGGTAATTACCGCTGTCATTACGCCAGCACCAATCTTGGCTTCGCTCTTGGACAGATAATTGCCTTGCATCAGTTCCACGCGGGCTATCAGGGCTTTAAGCTCCTCGGCATCGGCTTTCGATTCAGCTAGCTGTTTGACCGACTCCGCCAGCCGCGACACATTATCGTTTATTGAGCTCAGCCGCTCATTCAGTACGTCGTCGCGCGCAGTCATCATGATGCCCAATTCCCGCACCGTTTTGGGTGTTTGATTCATCGATTCCTTGTCTCGTTTATCGTTCATTCTCACTTACCACATTACAGATTAGACATATTCAACCCTCAGCTCACCGTCAGACGTAGCGAACGCGTAGATTTTGAACGTGTTGCTGCCGAGGTCGACTAAAAAATCTGATATATTTAGCCACGTCTGTACACCGCCATTGCTTCGCCGGCGTTGGAAATAGCGAGTAACATCCTCTAGTCTTGAACCATGGCTGCTGCGCCTGCCAACCATCAGCTTAAAAACCATACCCGACTGATACGTACTAGCTTTCGGCGTAAATACGATTTTGAACCGCCTCAGAAACATTGCGTCACGCTTGTCGATCGCCGCTTCTAACTTGATACGAAATACCTGCACGCCGTCAGCACCAACACGCTGTGCTGCTTTCATCTCGGTAATTTCACGCTCGCACCGCGTAATGATTCGCGCCATCGTCTCGCCGTCTATCTCTTGAATCCTCATAACATCCTACTTTCGATTGTCAAATCGACACTAGTATTTGCCACCACGGCACACTTCATCTGCGCCAGCACGCTACTCAGTCCCTTTCGCACGTACGCGTATGCAAACCATCTGCGAACATGCCGCGCGTCGCTTGATATCGGTATTATGTCAATACGCGTCGGTGCTGCACTGTTTATCAGTATCTTGTCAATAATCAGATCAGCCAACAAGAACGTCTTGTCCTTTCTTGCCGTCGCCGTAATGATAAATGGCACGCCAGAGGCTTGCTGCTGTCCGCCAACCACGTTAGCAACCTGATTGAAATCCCACTCGTCGTTGCTGGCACTCTCGTAAAACACCAGCCCGTTTGATGCCATCACCTGGCTAGTCTTGAGGTCGCGGATGTTGCGATCAAGTGACGTTAGAATGTCTGTCAGCTGGTTTTCAGGCAACATACTCAGCCGATTCATAGCAGGCTCGCTTTCATGCCGAACGACCCCTTATCTGTCCCCAGAAAAATACACTTGGCGTAGACGTATTTTGTTTGCCCTGGTCGTGGACTGTCGATAGTGGCGCTGGCACTAAACACCAGTTGATATGGCAACTCTAACTTATTGATATCTGGCGAACTCTGATCAATAATACTGCCAGTAATCGGCTGCGCGCCCGCTAGCGTGTCAGGGTTATCGCCGATATAAAACTGTGGCAAAAACAGCACGTATGGCCACTGCTGTTTACGTGCGGTGAATGTTGTTTCAATTTTGATTATTCTTCCACTAGGAAAAGTCGGGTCATATGTGACAGGTATCATCGCGTCGTATTCCTGTACACTTTTCGTTTCGTAATAAATAATGCCAGAGTTGTTGCTGGTTCTCTGCGCCGCTTTCATTTGCTCAGAGGCACGCAGTAGCGCCCGCAATCTGCCAATGGCACGCCGCTCCTCCACTAGATTCAATCGTCCGCTCATAAGTCGTAATTATCCAGCGTTAGAGTTATTTCCTCGCTCATGTTCTCATCAACTTTCACTGACAGCTGTTCAATACGATAGTAGCCGCTTAGTGGGCAAGATGAATACTTATTTTGCTCAACTACGATACGGTCGCCCACGCCGATGCTGTTCAAGTCAAACTGCGTCCCGCGCACTGTGACGCGCGGCAGGTCGACCAGGCGACTCATCACGGCAACATCAGCCTCGCAATGCCCCGCCAACGTCGATAGGTTCTTGATGCTATTGTATAGCTGCACTTTTTCGCGCAGGATAAACTCCTGCTGGCTCAATACATCCTCAGCACTATAGCGGATTGTCTCCTCACCCATACCAGAGGCCTTGCCTATGATGTTGTTGTACAGGTTTGCCCCAGATTGCGGCAGCTCCATACGAATCGCACCGATACCCAAGCCGTCATCAGGATAATGTACCACTACATCTGGCCGTTCGTTGCCCAGTGTCTGAAACGTCTCGAACTTGCGGTCGTAGGTGAAACGGAAGTCAAATTTGCCGTCCTGCAAGTTCGTTAGCGACACCAGCGCATCTTTGGCGTTGATATCCTCCCAGTCGTCCATTCTGTCGCGTTGTATGCCGGTGCGGTACTGCCTGCTACCTCTAGTGATGCCGACGTCGCCGTTCGGGCGATTCTGCGCCTCCTGAATGACGCCCCAGGCAATGTCCGTAGTTTCAATACCTTTCCAGCGGCCGTTCAAGTATCGCGCGTCAATCAGATTCAAGTAGCCGTCGCACTGCACCAACACTCGTGCATTGTCGGTATTCAGGTTGCGGTTCGCTTCCACCGCTACCGAGCCAAACAGATACTCGCCATTACGCTTGATTTTGATGTCGCTCACCCACGGCTTTAGAATCGTGTTTGGGTCTTCGCTAATCCGCCGACACTTCTCCTCCCAGTCTGGCATTGACATGTTAAAGTCTAGCGACTCTACGCCGTTTCGCGTCATGCTCCAGTCGAGGTCTTGGCAAAGTCTGGTGATGTCGGCTACCTTTGTTTTGCCACGATGCCATAGCTCGATAGTGTAGCGTGGTGGTACGTATTCATCCATTACGCAACTCCCGTGTAGCCGTTGTACCACTCGACGATAGCTGTGCCAGTATCAGCACTGTTCGAGGTATTGAAAATCAGCTCATTTAGCCCTGGCACTAAACGCCAGTATTGGCTGCTGGTGAGGTTGTTATCGATACCTACCCCATTTAGCGTCACTTCTCGGTTGTATGTATCAAATACGATTGTGTCGCTGTCTGTCGTGCTGATATTTAGTGCCAATATTTCGCCAGTTGTCTGGTTGGACACGGTCGGATTGGTGACTTTGCCAGTAATTGTGATTGTTGGCCAGACGTACGTATTGCCGTCGTTGATGGCGTGGTTCACTCCTCCGCCGGCCACCCAGTGCAAGCCGTCACGCTCCCAAAGCAATCCCGTAGGGCTCCACAATAAACCACCGTCACGCGGTCGCTCGAGCGTAACTCTCTGTGCTGCACCGTCAGTGTAGTCGTACATTCGCGGATCGCCCGCTACTAGCTCGATGTCATAGTCGGCAATGAGCGGCCACTCAATCTTTGGATCAAGAGGCTGTGTCAGCTTGGTAATAGTCTGATAAACGCGTCCAGTTGGCGTGAATAGCTGCACCCGCAACTTGTCACGGATCTTGATGGTTCTAGCGATTTTTGCCATCTCGGCGTGCATTTCGGCCAATTTTCCGTCATGCTCCACCAACACGAAAAAGCTCAATGGTATTTGTCGCACGCCGTAAAACTGCTCATCTACACTACCGCCATCGGCACCAGAAAACACATATTGGCTGTTGCGAACATCGGGGTCACCAAAGCCCTTCAGTGGCGGTGTTAGGTGGGATAGCCCCTGTTTGCTGCCCGCCAGAAATACACTCTCGTTAGTGCGCATGTTGGTAATTTGCACGTCATAGGTTCTCATATCTAGCCCCTCCTCATCTGCTGCACCAAGCTGCGGTTATACTGGTCAACGTCGATGCCGTTGGTGAGGTTGACGGTTTGGTTGATTTGAGGTGTATTGCCGCTAGATGATGTGCCAGTACCTCTCTCGTTCATAGAGTTCTTCAAGAACTGACTCAGCTTACTCAGTGGGATAACGGCCTCCGGCTCACTACCCTCACCAATCATGGCTAGGGTTGCTTTTGTAGCGATGCCGCCCTCTGCAAGTTGCGGAATATTGAGGTTCGGTATTTTTGGAATATGGACGCCAGGAATAGCGTTGATAATACCTGTCGCCCAGTTTATCGAGTTGATAAATCCGTTAATCATTCCAGAAACAAAGCCTAGCACACCATTTATGGCACCTCTGAACGCCCCGCCGATAGCATTGCCTATAGACACACCTACGCTACCAAAAATACCAACCACACCGTTCCAGATACCTCTGAACCAGCCCGCTAATCCTCCAAATACACTAACTATAGCGTTCCAAGCCCCTCTGAATACGCCACCGAACCAACCGGCTACGACGCTAAACACGCCGACTATACCGCCCCATATGCTGCCGAACCATCCGACAGCCGCTCCCCATACGCCCGCAATAAGATTCCAGGCTCCAGTAAATATTCCGCCGAAGAACTGCACCACCGGGGTGAACGTCGCTACGATGAAATCCCAGACGGCTTGGAAGACGGCAAATATTTGATCCTTAAACGTAAAGAACAGCCCGATGATCAGCGCCACTGGCGCAAATATCACCGCCAAAATTGTAAGCCCCCATTGCTGCAAGAAAGCTACAACGTTATTAAATACGGTTGTGATACCTATCCAAATACTACTAAAAAAGCCGACTACACCACTAACAAACCCGCTAACAACCTGACCAATAGCTCCGAACACTCCGCTGAACCAGCCAACTGCTGCGCCCCATACTGCCGTGATAGCGTTCCACGCTTGGCCAAAGATATTGAACTTTACCTGCAAAAATACCAGTGCACCGACGACTGCGGCAATTGCCACGGCTATGATTGTAAATGGATTTAGCCCGGCTACCGCATTGAATGCCGCCATGGTCGACTGCCCATTCTTTAAAGCACCGATGAAACCTCGCAAACCGATGGCACTTTTTGCTATCGTTGTCGCAAACTGACCAACTTTCATTGCTACAAACGCCGAGCCTAGCGCTGCAATGGCTGGCACAGCATTGTCTATGATGAAATTGGCAAAACCAACAATCGTTTGCTTGTTTTCTTTCAGAAAGGCGGTGAGCTTTGTGACGCCGTCACTAAACCTGGCAAATAGTCCATTTTGGTCAACTATCAGCCCCTTTTCAGAATCCACCCGTACACCAATAATCTCTAGTCCGAGTGACCGAATCGAGCCCTGCAAGCTAATCATTCTGTTCTGAAACGTGTTTGAGAACTTGCTAATATCAAGACTTTGTGCATACTCCGCCATAGCCGCCGTGAACTCCTCGGCGCTCACCTTGCCGCCATTGATTCTACCGGCAGCTTCCTCCATAGAAATACCAAATTTCTTGGCCAAGATTGTAGTTAGCGGGATATTATTGTTGATCAGCTGTAGAGCATCTTGTCCAAATAACGCACCACGGCTCGTAACCTGTCCAAAAACCAGTGCTAAATTCTGCAAATTTGCACCAGAAACGATAGACAGCCTACCTAGGGTATCCATGTCTGGTATGACCTGCTGTGCCGTGCGTCCATAGCCTAGTAACGTAGAGGCTGCTTTTGAAGCATCGGGAAAAGCGATTGGCTTACCAAGTACCTGATTGTACAGTTGACCAAAAACCTTGTTGGCCGCCTCGGTTGACCCAGTGAGCGACGCCATCTGCGCTTGTGTTGTTTGCAAGCCACTGGCGAGGTCGATAAACTGTTTTGCACCAAATGTACCGCCACCGATAACCCCGGCAGCGACGATACCAAATTTTTTTATCGTATTAGCAACGCCACCAAAGCCCCGATTTAGCCCGTCAAAAAACTTGCCATATTTTGATTGAGTCGAGTTGAGATTTCTCTCGCTCTCGTGCATCTTTTTTTGGACATTGCTCATAGCGGTGATTGCACCACTCGAATCAACACGATATGTGATAATAATCTCACCTTGGTTCATGACGTTATTACCCTGTCTATGCTATGATTGTGGTATAAGACGAAAGGAACTCTTAAATGAATAAACAACATCATCTGTCTAAAGAATGGCTTATAAAGAAGCTGGTTTTTTGGTTTTGGCTGCACATGATTACATTTGGTGTAACCGCTTGGCTCGCCTATAGAAAATACCGCAACGTTTCTTTTGAGCTGACAGATACCGCCATCAAGTTCAGAAATGGTAGGCTCACTCGTACAATCAATTATCGAACGATAGAGGGCTTTGTGCGAAATGGCAATACCATCGGGATTACGACGATTGGCGAAAAAATCATTGGTGGTTCGCTTGTCATCTCCGACATTGAAAATATTGACGAGTTTGAGTCTCATCTGGAAAAATACCTTGAATCTGCCAAATAACCCTACCATTTTGCCTGCTTCTCCAATAAACTGATTAGCTTGTTGGCCTTTTTGCCACCAAGCGCAGCGGTAATTATCGCCATTTGCTGTAACGCCTCTTGTGCCTTGAATACACGAGCTGCTTTGATTAATAATTCAGAGTCTCCGTATGGCATCTCTACCGCCTCAGCAAACGGTATTTGATAGTAGTAAACTAGAGCAGCAGCGGTGATTTTCTGATTCTTCAAAATATCCTTGGTCTGTTTTTCAATCAGCAAGGCTAGCTTTTCTGGATCGTACTGCTGCTCGTGGTCTTCCATTACTGCAATACCTCGACCCCCTCAGCACGAAGTGTTGCGTAATCCTCAGTCGCTAGTCTGAATAGCTCTGTCATGAATGCTTCGAGGTTTTCATCTCCGATTAACTCGACGAGTTTATCTACTTCTGGTGCGCCATCAATTGGCTCTAGATTAGAAAGCAGCTCACCACTTAGCGAATTGGAAACGATTGCCTGTAGCTGTGCACCGCCCACGCCCTTGACGCTACGCCTAGCATCATATTGAGTTGCAACCACTTTTGTGCGGCTCAGTCGCGGAACAACATATTTCAAGGTACTCACATTACCGTTGTCGCTCATTTCAAGCGCCATGACAACACGCGGCGCACTAGTCTGGCTTTGAGTTTTATTAAACTTAAACGCCATCTTATCCTCCATTTCATAGTTGTAAAAACTACATTACTTTTTATCAATTTAGGTATTGACACGGTGTTTTTAGTACCGTGCCACCCCTGTTACGCAAATGTCAGTTCGCCCTCGACAAACTGACCGTTGACAGTAACTTCGTACTCAGTCAAGCCATCTTCCAGTGACCAGTCAGTTAATGTTGCGTCTGCATCTAAAATATAAATAGTATGCTTCGCCTGTGATGCCAATTTAGGTACCAGCTTTAAGGTACCGGGCACTTGTGTCGAAGAGCCCTTTTTTAATCCAACTTGGACTGCACCACTTGTGCCGACAGTAACACCGTCTACGTTGTCGATTCTCTCACCACTGTCATAAACATGACCTGGTACGATATTCTTCAAGTTCTCCTGACCAATATCGGTAACTTTAAACTTCATACTCGAAGTAAACTTCTTGACCACTTTTAGGCTTGTGCCGTCTATAAAATCGCGCGTCACCTTGTCATCGTCATTGTCTGGTTCGAGATCGTGTACGCCCAGAATTTTCTTAAAATTCTTGCCGTCTTTTGTACCAAAGTACAAATCGTGTGTCAGCCCAGAATATTCAATTGCCATTGCTTTCTCTCCTTTTGCCTTAATCTTTCAAAACTAATGTTACAGATTGGGCACTCCATACCCCCATCCGTAGTTCAGAGGCTTCGTAGGCACTGTCTTGCATCGGAAATACACTCACACGAATGAATCTCGCGTCGGTGTATGGCAATTGCATCAATGCCGTTCTCAGCTTGCTGTCAAGCTCGTACAGCTCGGCCGCATCGGCTTTTACTACGGTGATAGTTAGCTCGGTAGTCAGCTTGGTATTACCTAAGTTACCGCCGTCGTATTCACCGCCGCTAGCCGCAACTGCTACCATGCCGTCCTGGATCTTACTTGCCGGCAACCGCCCGACGAACACATTTTTGCCAAGCTCTCCGCCAATGGCAGTAGCCACAACTTTTGCAATCTCCAATGTTACATTCATCTAAAAAACCTCTTGTAATCTTTCATGGTGCTTCTCACACCCCCGTCAACGAAACCTTTGCCAGTGCCGGCCGTGGTGTACTTACGTACCACATGTGTGCCATTCGCACGCTTGCCGCGGTTCTGGTACTGCGAGTAAACCGGCTTCCACGTCAATCTGATAGCGTCTCTACCGATTCGCCTCACCTCGACATTGCGAGACTTGAGCGACCCCCTACGCTTGAATGGTGCGGTGAGGTTAGCAACCATCAGCGTGTGATTTGCCATGGCGTTTAGTCCTGTAGCCGCCTGATTCTGGAAGAATCGTTTAACAGCGACTGTATTGTCGACCACCGGCATGATCACACCTCTCTGTCGAGCCTTGTCAGCTCAATCTCGACATGCTGTACTGTACCGCTGGTGACAACCGCTCTACCAACTGCCACATTAGCAACGCGGTACACTCGCTTAACGCCAAACAGCGTCACTTCGGCAAAATATCCCTCGATCGAGTATCCAGTTGATGACAACCAGCTATCTCGGCCGTCCAGATACGCTCTAGCATCACCTGTCATGGCATCGTAGCTACCGCCGCGGGTCAAGCCACTTGTCTGCTCGATGACACACTTCACATTGTGCCGCTCGCCTCCCGTCTGGCGGTATACACCGTCTACGGGTGCGACCAAGGTGATGCTATCGCGGAATATCATAGCGATGAACTCCACGCTGGCTCAGTGGTGCACCGAACGTATCACCAGATACTACACACGAGCTGACTGGCCGTACGAACTTCGCCAGTAGGTCGACATTCGCCTCGGCGAACTGGTCAATAACTTGTTTGGTGTTGTCATACGTCACTGAATGACTCAGCACCGTCTCAGATTTTACGTTGTTGTAAAAACTACCTTGATTAGCTATTGACAGCGTGTCAAATAGCCTTGCGATGAGGATTTTCAAGCCGTATGGCAACGGCTCGCCATATCCCCACGCTGCTTTGACGACATGTCGCCCCGTCTCCAGTGGCTCAGCCATCTCAATGATGTTGAACCAGCTGGCGTTCAGTTCGTCAAACTGACTTACACACTTGACTACCAGCGGCTTGCCACTCTCAGTGGTTACCTCTGGTAGTAAGCTGGTGAACGGATCGACAATTAGAAAACGTGAGCCGCAGGCTGCCTCATACCGACGTGACGTATTTGCCTCGCCCTGCATCTTGACATCCAGCAGCGCTTCCAGTGTCTCTGTCACCTGCTGCAATAGCCGTTCAAAGTAAGTATTTTCGGTATCAGAAAGGGGGCGTAAAAGTACGCCCTCGATATCTTCTTTAGTTACCAGTGCTGCCATCTCTTACACCCCTCTCTGTTAGGCTACATGTTTAATAGCCACTGCTGTCGCGATGCCGCTCAAGCCACCACCTGCGAAGATTTCCTGCAAGTATTCGTGCTTGTTCTGCTTCAACGCAAAGTTGGTGTAGCTCTCGATTGATTGATCGCCGACTACCTTGTATCGATTGAAGACAATCAGATATGCGTCGTTATCAGGATCATTGGTGTCGTTGAACCACTGCGGTGTGATTTTACCAGCCAACTCCAAATCCTCTAGGATATTGACACCTGGCGTATACAGCATGTGTCCATCGCTACCACGCTCATCTTTCAACGAAGTGATGTAGCCGCGTTTTGCAACGATGTAGACATCACCCTCGGCTTCAATCAAGTCCATCGCATTCAGAATTGAAGTACGACGGCTTTCTTTGGCTTTCGGCGTGTAGGTTTTAGCAAACACGTTGCCAGCCTTAGCGTCAGCTTTGACAGACACAAACGATTTGATCTTGTCGTCGCTAGTATCCTCTAAACCATCGCCAATAACCACTGCACGCTCGATTGACGCGATAATCCGCTTTGGCAATTCCTGCAATACGTAACGCAACAGCGCGCCAGTGCTCTTGTTCTTGCGGATAGTCTCTTTGTCAAGGGTGAGGTACTTGTAGATGTACTGACCCTCAAGCACGCGGTTCTCGATGGCAATCGTAGCCTCTTTCTTGTCTTTACCAGCCTGGTGTCCCAACGCACCGTCAGTATTGGTGTCCCAAGCTGTGTTGTAGGCATCCAATCCAGTCTTGTCGACCAGATTCCAAATCGGGCCGCCCGCCTTGAATGCACTCTCAATCGCTTCAACGACTGGTGTTGGGAATAGTTTGTCGGCACCAGTGACAGCCATCTGTACACCGTTAGCCTCAAGCTTGTCCATCCACGCTTCACGAACAGCGGCCGCACCAGCACCTGCCTGTGCTACCAGCACGTCAGCAAAATCTTCTAATGCCTTTGGCGTGTCCAGGTAATTTACGACAGTACCTTTGTCGACAGCTGCTGGATCAGCTGGTTCTTTAACTTGCATCTTTGCAATATCTTTCGGATCCATTTCCGTATCCTCCTCAGGATTGTTATCAGTTGGTTCATCCGGCTCTGATTGCTCAGCTTCGTCAGTAGGCTCTGCCTCTGGCGCGGCTTCCGGTACCGCTGTTTCGTCAGTCTTCGTTTCAGGTTCAGGTGCATTTTCGGTCGGCTCTGCCGCCTTAGCTGCTTCAGCCTCTGCTTTCGCCTTGATTTGTTCAACCAGGCTCTGCATTGGCTTGGCATCTGCCTGCTTTACGGCCGACATACTAAACGCAAAGTTCATACCCATCGCATTTTGCACGCTCTCGTCTTGTTTTTGCTTCTCTGGTGCTTCAGACACCTCATCGGCAAAACCAAGCTCGACAGCCTTATCGGCAAGCATCCACGTTTCCGCCTCCAGCAACTCAGCGATCTTTTCATCGCTCAGCCCTGTTCGCTTGGCGTAGATAGGCGTGATGCCCTCCTCGATTTTCATCAGAACGTCTTTGGCTTTCTCCATGTCGTCCACCGTGCCAGCCGCGTAAACGGACGGGCGGTGAATCATGATCATTGAGCCTGGCGACATGATAATCTTGTCGCCTGCCATCGCAATTACTGATGCAATCGACGCCGCTAAACCATCAACTCTGACAGTGACATTTCCGTTATGATTCACAAGTGCGTTATAGATTGCCAAGCCTGCAAATACGTCGCCGCCGGGGCTGTTAATGACAACTGTCAAATCGCCCGCATGCTGCTTGAGTTCTTCGCGAAAGAGGTCGGGTGTGACTTCGTCACCCCACCAGGTATCGCTCGCGATAGGCCCGTCAAGTATAAGCTCTTGATTATTCGACGAAACGGAATTGCTCCACTTCCAGAACTTCATGCTTTATTTCCTTGTTAAAGTTTGCTTTCGACTCCTGCTTGCCCGTCCAATTTGAGCGTTTTGCTCTCGTCTTATTTCTAAGACTACAGATTACGATTTATCGAACTCATAACGCACCTGGTCGTCTGTCGAGGTAGCGTTGACGATCTTGATGTTGTTGACGTGCTTGCACTTCGCATTGCTACAACGCACCTGTGCGATCATCTGCGTGACACCCTTGATGTTTAGGTAGCGGCCGCACTCCTCGCATCGCAAATCTAAATCAGCCATCTCGTCATCGATAATTCGCCGCTCAGCATTGAGATACGCCTTGACGACGCGGTACTTCGGATGGCAATGACCGTTCGGGTGGACATCATAGCCATCGTTCTGTGCAAAGTTGTTGATGAATATGCCGCCGTCCCTGCCAATGATTGCTTCATTCAGATTCAGGATCGGCTCATCAACTGCCACCCACTTATCGATTAGCGTGGCACAAAACTCACACGGCTTGCCGGTCTCACTCTCCATCGCTTTCTCGATCAGCGTTCCTGTTTGGTTTTGCACCTGCTTCATGGCTTCAACGCTTGACAGTGCGTCAGCTCGTGATATCTCAGTGCGAGCCATTCGCTGCACCCGCCATTCGTCGGTCTTCATAATGCCACGCAGCTTCTCCTCTAGCTCAGATTGTGCCCAGCCGTGCGATGCTGCATGATCAAGCACACGGCGGATTGAGGCGGCCGTATCGTCAGCATATGAGCGAGCCACATTTAGTAGATATGCTCGGTATGCTTCCTGTGTTGATGCTGCCACCACAAAACCCGTTAGCTCGGCGGTAGACACTCCGTTATCTATCAGTAGCTGCTTACCATCCTCAAAGTAAATTGCGCCCTGTACAATCATCAACGCCACGATAATCAGCAGCAGTGCCTCGGCAAATTCGTTTTGCTCGTCGTCCTCTTCAGTGCTGTTTTCGGCCGTCTGGCGTGATTCAGCAATCGCTCGGTCGACTTGCTTCTGCATAAACTCAGTCGTTGCGTCATAAATCAGCTGCTCAAAATCATCGAGCGTCTGCGGCTGATCATCGGCTGATGCTTTTGGGCTGGTGCCGTTCGCTTCTCCCCAAACCCCCGTGTCGCCAACCTTGCGGCGGTCTGGCGCGTCTGCCACTTCATCGCCCTCGTCAACATCTGGCTTATCATTTTCAATCTCTGGCGGTTTATAGTCGCCCTTACGCAATAGCTTGAAATTATTAGGTAGCTTTAGTGCATCAATGATGCTCTCGGTGCTATAGCCTGCTGCCTCCAGCTTCAAAATGGAATTGATACGAATATCATCAGCTTCAGCCTGCACTTTGACCTCATCGACAACCTGCGGAATAGCAAACTCGTAGGTGATGGCCACGCCCATGCCGCCGGTGATTCGGTTCAGCTCGTGCGTCAGCTGTGTGTAGTTGCGTAGCAATAATGGGTCAACGACGTTCTCAGCAAACACCTGCTTTGACACTTGTGCGTTAGCGTACGTAGCTGTGTCATCGATACCTTTCATAATCGCCGATACGCCAAATGACGTATCAATTCGCCTATCCACCTGCTTAAATAAGTTCTCGAAGTCAATATCTTTGTTCGGTTGCGAGAACGGCACCCACTCAATGGCTGCACTGCCTGACGGGATGCCAGTCTTTATATTGACTGGACGGTGCGTGTATGTGATGTTGTTATTATTGCCAGCTCCGCGATGAGAATCTTGCAACATTGCCACGCTTTCTTGAAACAACTGTTGTGTTGGTGCGGTAATAATGAATTGCCCAGCCGGCACTGCTCCATTCTCGAAGAAGCCAGCTTGGAAATCGGCAATGTAGTCGTCGAGTGTTGCCCAACGGCGTGATGCTTCAGACGGTGAATAGCCAGCGTACAGGTCGTTTGGATCAACGCCGCCAGGCAGCACTAGCACCTCGTCCTCAGTGAACGTCTGCGAGCCAACCGTATATGTCGTCTTGCCGCCAACTCTAGAGACTCGTGGAAACTCCAGGAATGTAAAGCCGGCGATATTCTTGCCGCCCTGCCCCATGAAGTCGCCGCCAGGTTTTGCTGTGCCGCCGTAGTTACTCCATACCAAAATGTATGTCTTACGCAGTGACAGTGTCGATACGGCTACCTTTTCTGCGAACGCTACGGAGCTGTCAGACTTGTTTGGGTGGTACAGTGCATTGATGACTTCGTGTGGCACCTGCTTGCCGTTGCCGTCAATAGCAAACGGCCGCACCGTCATGTACTTATTGGCAATCGTGCGAATATTAGGATAAGCCGTCGCGTAACTGCTGGCTCGGTAATGATCGAACATCGATAATCTTTGAAAAGCAGGGTCGACACCACTCACCCGGCGCTCGCCCCTTAATCCCATAGCTGTTTTAATAATTCCCATCTACTTATTACTCCTGTATAAATAAACCGACCAAAATATTAGCTGCACACCGACAAATACCACTGTGGCGACCTTGCCGCCATAATATAGCCAAATACAAAACGGCACACCGATGAACATCAGCAGCCCTATCCACGCCTCAATGACAGTGTCCCTGTCTGGCTTTTGAAACTTTAATTTGCGCAAAAAGTCTTTCAATTTCATATAGTCCTCTAACTGTAAATATACGGATTACATAATTCCGCCCCACTCCATCACTACCTCGTGCTTCAGCTGTAGCCAGAGACCCATCAATACAGAGTCGAATATGTCAGGCGATTTGCCGAGCCGCTTCTTGATTGATTCCTTGGATTCCAACACGAACACCTTGTCTTTGTACTCGTGGTGGTGCATCTGTGCCTCCTTGATAAACTCATTGAGAAACGGAAAGCTCTCGAGTATTTTGACCTTGCCGCTGTCTAACCCCATCGCCAGCATATACGCCAACTGTGAACGTAAATTATTAAACGCCATCAGCTCCTGTGAACGCTCAGCGTCCTCTCGGCTCTTTGGCTCGTCGCCAAATGTCAAAAATGGATCAGGTGCAAAGCCGGACTTAAATACCGCAAACTCAGCACCGCGGTCTTTACCGCCATCGATAACACCAACACCAACGCCCACGCCGTCAATGGCAATATTCTCATAACCAATCGCGAAGTTATCTGAATGCTCGATCAACCACTCTGCCTGCTTGCCTGTTTCCATCTGCTCGCTTGAGTCTTTCGTGATACTGCCATCAATCAGTGTCAGGTTCTCCCAGTCTGCCGCCACGCTGCGGTCAACACCATCACGCGCCACGTCGTAGCCAGTCGTCTTACGTCCTGGATCGTAGCTCTTGACGATTGCCTTGGCGAAAATACTCGAACGGAATATAGTCTTGCTCTCGTCCTGGTATTCCCAGTTATTTTTGAGGTACCGCTCAACCCACCATGTCGGGTTGGTCATCATTGCATCGATATCTGATTGCATCTGCCATGAATCAGATAAATCGAACTCGACCACACGAATATTTGACGGTAGTGGCTCATACTTGCCGTTTCCGCCATACTTCCAGCGCATATATACCTCTTTAATGTGCTCAACATCGTTTGGGTTTAGGGTGATAATGGCGATGCTCGGCTGTCCGTTAGTGTTGCGGCGTCCTTTGCGAGATTTAGCCGTGGTAAACATCGTCAGCGACAATTCGTCAGCCTCGTCAATATGGCTAGCGGTAGCGTTAATACCTTTAATTTTCTGGCCGCTCCTATCTTTTGTCTCGTCCGCCTCCACAAATCCAATCTTTGAGCCGTTAGGGAACTTAATCTCGTAATCTTGGCCATTGTACGTGTAATCCTCGCCCTCCTTGAAGTTCTTGCGGTCGAGCATAGTCAGGTATGACGGAATCACCGACCGCTTCGCCGTGCTGATATTCTTGCGAAAAACCGTCCAATATGTCTTCTCAAATGTGTCACAAATATCGATGCCGATACTCGCCGCGATGTCTGTCTTGCCGGTGCCAACTGCACCAATCAAATAAATAGTATCGACTTCAGGGCAGTCGTTAATAATATCGACAACGCTTTGCTGCTTCGGCTTTAATTCTAGCGACATGGGCTATTCGCCTTTCGTTTTGCGCGGCTTGATGGTCGATACAATCTTTGGCGGCTGCTTCTCGCGAACATCGACAGACAAATCAACATGATCAACTGGCTTGCCAAAAGCTCGGTCTAGCATGTCCTTAATAGCTTTGTTGTCTGGCTTCTGCGTGGCGATGAAATAGTACTCGTCATCCACGCCATCAAGCTCACCGTCGAGAAATGCCGCAATCGTTTCGGGGTCAGTAACTTGCTCAGCCGGTAGTCGATTGCCTTTTCGGTCGGTCTTTATCACAAACAGCAACTGCACGCCCGTCGCCAGTCGGAACTGTGCCTCATACAGCTTGTCAGCGTTTCTGGTGATTCGATCCAAAATACGCTGCTTCTCTTTCATACGGTCGAGAACCTTCTGGGTCTTTTTGCCCTTAATTCCGCCGCTGCCTTTCCTAGCTCCGCCATGAGTTGATGGTGACGTACGTTTACAACCAGCTACATGGATATCGTAATTGTCTTGCCGCTTATACTTTCGGCCGCATTTAGGACATGATTTGAAGTCATCTTTCATGATTATAATTCTAGAGATTGACGCGTAGTTCTTTTGGTATTGACTGCTCAGAGACAGATGAAATATACACGCCGTAACTGTTTGCGATGAGCTGTGCTTGCATGAGAGTCAGGTCTTTAGTGCTTTGTAACTTGCGTAGCATATTCTGGTATGGTTTTTTGTTTCGATCTTGCCAAGACTGCAAGAGGATGTAGTGCGACAACGGCTTGCATTTTCGCTCATCACCAATAATAATTGCCTGTTTCGAAATATAATAAATGGCGACCTGCCCGATCTCCTGACGGCGTCGCCTTGTCTTGTCTTGTTTGTCGATTTTTAGCCATTTGACCATGTTTGTTATCCCTCCTCTACCTCTGAAATATACAGATTAGGCGCTGGCAATCGCGGCCTCCCAACCGCTCAATCTCACCAGCGCCTAGCTATAAAATGCTTTGACTGTTTTATCAAGCAGTCAAGCGTTCCACTTCAGTCATAAACCTCTCAATCGTTCGATTGCTCTTGTGATTTCGGCGGAATGACGATCAGCTTGTCAAACGGTAGGATGAATGCTTGACGTCCCAACAGCTGCTTCACTTCAATCACCGCTTCGCCTCCTTTTATCGCAATCACATCGCCGCACAGCGCCTCTATCGGTTCGTCGCCATGCTTAAATGCAACCCTGTCGCCAACTTTAACCCCTGGCGTTTCAGGCTGCGCGCATTTCTCGTCGGCTTGAGATTTAACACCATCAGCAATTGCCTTTGACGCGGCGCTAGCATTTTTAGCTACCGCTTCAAAAGAGCCAGCGGCAGGCTTCAGCTTCCAGCTCTTGATTCTCAAAACGTTTTTCCAAGTAAACGACCATCGACGACAGCTTTTAACACCGTGATGCATCTCCGTTTCAATCTCTTCAAGATTCGTGAGACTCAAGAAATACCCTCTACGATAATTGACGTCAAAATTGCTGTCCGAGTAATAAATAGCAGCGCCACTCAGGTCAGCGTCCCTCAGGTCAGCGTCCCTCAGGTCAGCGCCACTCAGGTCAGCGTCCCTCAGGTCAGCGCCACTCAGGTCAGCGCCACTCAGGTCAGCGTCCCTCAGGTCAGCGCCACTCAGGTCAGCGTCCCTCAGGTCAGCGTCCCTCAGGTCAGCGCCACTCAGGTCAGCGTCCCTCAGGTCAGCGCCACTCAGGTCAGCGTCCCTCAGGTCAGCGTCCCTCAGGTTAGCGTCCCTCAGGTCAGCGTCCCTCAGGTTAGCGTCCCTCAGGTTAGCGTCCCTCAGGTCAGCGTCCCTCAGGTCAGCGTCCCTCAGGTCAGCGTCCCTCAGGTCAGCGTCCCTCAGGTTAGCGTTATCGTCAACAGCTGCTTCAACTGCTTTTTTCATCGTGGCGTTGTCTGATTCGTACTCAAACAATACATCTCCGCTGAACCATGATTTAATTTCAATTTTTACTTTGGACATTTTAGTCTCCTATTTAGTTATTGATTCGATAAACTTAATGGCCTCATCACAGCCTTTGCAGACAACAGTCTCAACACCGGCCTCGTTGAGTGTCTTAATCCACTTCTTTTGGTTCCCTGATGTCACGCCTCCTTTCTTGCGTTTCATTTCGATGAACACCAAGCGGCTAATAGGCTGGTCGTAATCAGCGCTATCGTCGCTATCAAGTGTTTCTACGTAGACTCGTCGTGTTCCTGTGTTAGGCACAACTACGGCCAAGTCTGGCACACCAGAACTCACGCCAAGCTTCTTATTCTTGATTCGCTGCTTATGGCTTTTGGTATAGGTTTCGTTAGGTACTCTGAAACGTGGATAGCCGTTATCGTCCAACCATTTAACAAACGCCTCCTGCTCTTGGTCTTCGTATGGATTATCTATGTTTGCGAGATTAGGCATTTCCTCCTCCTTTCTCTTTAGGCACTCTGTAGCGTATCTGTATTGGCATTCGCCACTCCTTAACCATCCACAATGGATACTGATAAATCTCAAAATACTCAACAAAGAATCTTTTTCTGATGCGCAATCTTGCGGCAGCGATAGCGTCGTCACGATCCTTAAAGGCAACAACTTCACTAATAGCATTCTTGAGTAGATAATCTTCGTTAATATGCGGATTGACTATTCGAACGATATATACAACATCAGAATTAAAGTTTTTTCTCATATTTTTCATTGCCTCCAGCCTTGAAGCACTCACTCGGCTTCCTCAAAAAGCGTTCGGTGTTCTCGCCATCTTTCATTTCAACCAGCACCTTGGTAACTTTTCGGGTTTTGGATATTACGAAGAGTCCATCAAGTAGGCGCGTAGTATGTTGCTCCTCGGTTACTCCGCCGGCAACAACAACGCCAAGTCCATATCTGTCGGGATTACTTTTTCTTTCATCTCGATAGGCGAAATACACTTTATCGCCGACAGCAAGCCCGTCAAAAGACTGCCGAAACGCCGACTCTTTAAGTTCGATTCTGTCCATTACTTCCTCCTCTTCTTAGATTCATCTAGCCACTCTCGATACTCGATCTCGTCCTCGATTGCTGGCACGATTAGGACTGTTAGTATTACGATTGCGAAAATTACCGCGATTATTATGGTCATGATTGTTTCTCCTCTGGCTTCTTAATTCGCACCAGGCGACAATTTGTAATGTACGTGCCCATAATGCTTGTCCTGTCGCCAGTCTCTAATGCTCTAAGCGCCG
Organism: Candidatus Nanosynbacter featherlites; assembly: GCF_037013405.1. Taxonomy (NCBI): domain Bacteria; kingdom Bacillati; phylum Minisyncoccota; class Nanosynbacteria; order Nanosynbacterales; family Nanosynbacteraceae; genus Nanosynbacter; species Candidatus Nanosynbacter sp. BB002. Next base: position 432,601 of record NZ_CP146064.1, read on the forward strand.
GTAATCCCACGCCACACATCTCTACAATCTGACAGACGATATTAATCTTATTGCCAGTCTCCGCATCTGGATAGACAACCAAAACATAATCGTGCATCCGCAACTTGTCATCGTCGCCTATTTCCCAATCGTCGTAGGTGAAATGACTTAAAACCAGGTCGCAGCATGCTGCGTGGTTGTAGTTGTAGTCGCTGTGGTCTAGCGGTTCTTTAACATAATCGTCCCATAGCGGCTGGCCGCAGTTGTGGCACTCTGGACGACCAGCGCAATAGCACAGATCGTGTCCATCGTTGCATGACAGCGCGCGAGGGTCGCCTCGCTGTTTTATGTCAGTCATCGTCCAGCTCCTCTAACCTCTTTTTATTTACGTAGTCAATAAGGCTCTCGTAATCTATGTTCATAGTCACCTCAATGCGCGGCAACAGTAGCATAGTCCCGTCAACTCCGCTTCTTGCAATGGAATCAAACTCGAAATTAGCAAAAGCCAAACATGAATCAATATTATCTTTGATGTAGTCTATGACCTGTTTTTGATCAGCCTGCAACATAGTGTCCCTTTCTTCCGTCTAATTTCAACCGCATAACTGGTGGCTATATAAGGTGATGATTTGCCGAGTTTTAATTTCCTCGAATATGAGGGAATTAGGTTTCGTAAAGTCACATCACACGACATTTTTCCAGCCGATAGCTGCCTTAGTGTTCATCGTGGTGCTGTCGACAATTCTGTCAGCTTTAATCTCATCAAGCCGTCAAGGATGCAAACCCAAGACGAAAATAATGAGAGAACACGCGTCTACCTATTCCGCCACTTATATAGCCATTCAGCAACACCATTTGTAAAGCACTAATATGGTTAATTTGTCTTGATGATGTTGCCAGTTGATAGCACCAAAATATAGTTGTTTAGAATAGCTATAAATAGGTATACAATTTTTTCCCTAAGTAACAATTAAAGGTGCGTTGGCGCTACCAGTTGAACAGACGATACACGTTACACTGCGGTTGTATGAGCCGACTCACAACGTTTCACGATTTTTGCCTGACACGCCGGGGTGGGATGGCGTACGGCGGATAAGGAGTTGTGCATATCATCTGTCCAGTTGAGTAGACGATATGTGGAGGTCGTCTACCCAGTTATGCGGTTGAATTGTTAATGTTCACCCAGTTTTTCGACGTATGGTAGGTCAATGGTAAACAGCGTTTATATGTTCATGTTCATCTGCGAGTCGCCATCGATCCGCTTTTTACTGGTTGCGAGATAGTGCGATCCGGTCAGATTGCTATCGACGTAATTGTCGGCCAAAATATTGACGAACATCATTGCGTCACGGTTATCCATGATGATAATGCCGTCATTATTGTCTGTCATGAGCGCCAAGTTCATTTCGTCAGCATGATCAACGACCCTTTGTCGGTCTGGTAGATGTTCAACGTCTAGCTTTAGCAGTGTGTCGGTCAGCGACCTACTATTGTCAGCTAACTCTTCCAACGACAAGCCCTCTGGGAATGACAACGCAAACTTCTCAGTTAGGTGTTTGGCGATTCGCCTAGTTACAATGTCGCTTGACGGATCTTGCCTAAACAGGTTGACGAACTTTTTCGGATTGAACGCGAACACTTTGTCGCCGGCGATTAGCACTTGGTTGTCTGCTGGTATTTTGAATGCCGCATCAGCCTTGAGTTCACCAAACTTGCTGCCACTGGTCTGCCACGTAAGGCTGCCGCTCAACATCTGCGACCGCTGGAGCTGTTTGGCGACGTAAAAGGTCTTGTCTGGATCCTTTGGATCGCTAAACCGCGCTACAATACCGTGCATACGCTTCAGTTCGTGTTCTTGATCGTCGAATTGAGAGATGCGATCATCACCAAGGAAATAAACGAGAGTATGAGCACGCTGGATGCTTTCAAGCTCGCTGTACATCAGGACATTGTCTATCTGATCGTTTGTTGCATAGTCTTTGATTGACAGTCCAGTCGCTGCTCCGGTTTGAACCGCGTTAAGTATTTCATAGAGAAATAATACTCGCATCTGCTCTTCCATCTTCTCTGAATCCAATGGCAAGACATATGGTGTAAAGTTTTTGTTGAAAATGAACAGGTCAATGAGTAGGTCTTTCTTATGTGCGTCAGCCCAGTTTGCCCACTGGAATATGTCGAATTGGTTGTCGTCGATCATTTTTCCCACCAAAATCCTTTCTGCTCAGCCGCAGCCTCAGGTTGCTTTTCACTATCCTGTAGGCTGCCAGCTGGCTTATTGTTAATTTTTACCGCAATATCCACGCTGCGAACGCCGTGCTCCAGCAGCCATTTCTTAGCTTTCTTGGCTGCCACCTCTGTTTCGTAGGTTTTCGCGTGCGGCTTGTTTTTGTCGTCACTCCAGCGAACGGTGAATGTGTAATTCACTAGAGACATTACGTAGCCTCCAATTTCTTGCGCTTGCGGCGCTGTTTTTTGCGAAGTGCTTTTTTAGTCACGACTCCTCAATCTCCAAACCTCTCATACATACAGTTTTCGTGCATGTCTGGATAGTCTTTTCGCTCTGCGTCAGATTGAATGAGCGCCAAATTGCACATACTGCATCTGCCGTACGGTGCGGTTTGTTCAAATTCAGCCAGCTCGTCATTTTGTTTGGGTCTACGTTTGCTGATCCGTCCGCAAATCCGAGCTGCCTCCCGATTGAGTGCAAAGCCAGTTTTGCTGCCCCTTGACCTCGATCCGCCCTTTCTGCCGATTTCACGGTAGAAGTTTGGGTTTTTCGCGAGAATTGTTGCGGCAGCTTTTCTGCCGCCGGCTTCCGTTCCTGCCATGATTCTCCTTTCCTTAAAATGGTATTTCGCTCAAATCAATCGGCGCGTCGAGGTCGATATCCTCGGTCGCTTTCGCTGCTTGATTAGTCGTTGTGTTTGTCGCTTTAGCGTCGGCTTCGGCGTATCGCTCAGTAGCTGGCACAGCGTTATTGCCGCTACCCTTGGCGTCGCTCAAAAACTGGAACTGGTCGATGATGACTTCAGTGGCTTTGCGCTTGATGTCGTCCTTCTCCCAGATTCTGGTTTGCAATCTGCCAGTTATGCCAATCTGCTTGCCTTTCGGTGCATATTCTGCCAGTAGTTCGGCTGCTTTATTCCAGGCAACGCAATCGATAAAGCTAGCGTCGGCATCTTTGCCGTATCCATCAACCGCTAGTGCGAATGAGGCTACGGACTTGCCGCTATTCGTCGTTTTGACTTCAATGTCTCGGACGACGCGACCGATTAGAGTTACTGTGTTGATTGCTGCCATGCTCAGAAACTCTTTTCCTCGCGGATTTCAACACCTGGGATTTCACGTAGCCCATTGGCGATGGCTTCGCGGATTAGTTTGTCGCTCGGCTCACACAAGTAGCGTGGCACTAACTCAGGATTGGTAACCGTGAATACCGTTTTCGTTTTAATACCAGACTTGACGGCTGGCTTCTGTGTTTTAGCAGCTTTGGCTGCTTCAGCCTCAGCAATCTCTTGCTCGCGTTTACGCTGTGCTGCCAGCTTGGCTGCTTCAGCTTCGTCGCGTTCGGCGGTCGTCAATTCGTCTTTACGTGTCAGCAGTTCGTTGATGGCTTTGGTGAATGCTAGCTTGATTTCAGCATGGTTCTGATCAGCTTCTGGTAGCTCAGCGAATACCTGCTTCAATTCAGCACCTCGCTCATCGCAGGCTTTCTGGCTGCGTAATGATTTAGCGTTGGTAGCGAACTTGGCGCAAATAGCGTCAACGCGTGCCGCTTCCTGTTTTGCCAGTCGCTCCTGCTCCTCTTGATAAGCCAGAATCTTTTGGCTGATATTCTCTAACGCCTCTTCGGCCGGTGCCAGTACATCCTTTTCAGCGTCGATGAATTGTGACTTGACGCTGTCAAAGTTGCGAGTGATCGCCAGCCGTGCATTCTTGACTTCAGTACGGTGAGAGGTGATCAGCTTGCGGATTGCGACTGCTTCTTTAGCGGTAGTGTCGTCGGTTATCTCTTTAGCTTTGGCTTGTTCCAAAAGCTCTTGCGATTTGATTTTGAACGGCGATATCGTAGCAACCTGCGAATCGACGTATTCTTGTAGTTGTGACATATTCCTCCTTTACTTCCTGTCTGCTTCAGATTTACCAAGGCGAGCGCCGGTCATTTCGACGCGTGAGCTTGGAATGGTTGGTTTGGCAGCCGCTTCAATCTGCTCTCGGCTCGCCAGTGTCGGTGCTGGTGCAATCCACGCGTACTCAGCGTCGCCTCTTACGCCATCGACGATTTTCGTGAAATCTGGCTCGATGTAGCGGCCTAGCCGACCCGTGCGGTCTTTGGCAACGTACTTGTCACTAGCTGGATCAACGATAATCAGGCGCTTGGTGTCGCCAGTTTCGGTATCATTGATCGTCGTCATGTAGCCGACGATATCCACCAGATTGACCAGTTCCTCAGATAGTCTTGTGGCGACCATCGGACGTTTAATGACGCGGCCGTCATCGTCTTTTTCCTGAACGTGAGCCACGATAACGATATGCTTACCGCTATCGCGCATGGTTTTCAGAAAGTTTCGCATGGTCGATTTCAGCCAGCCCCAGCCAGCCATGGTCGGGTTGCCGTCGCGCTGGACCAGTTTACTGTCAGCTCTATTTCGCATATAGGCAATCAACTTCTCCATCAGCTCGCCAATCGGGTCGATAATTACCGTGTCGTAGTCCTCAGTAAGTGCGATTTGCATGAACTCCTGCATGTCGTCCCATTTTTCGATCAGTGCCACGTCGGCCGCGATACCGCGAAGTCCAAAGTATTTGCTACCATTTTCGCAGTCAGCGATGATAGGTCGTGGGGCGGTGGCTGCAAACGTTGTTTTACCGACACCGCCCTCGCCATACACAACCATCAGAATTGATGGTTTTTCGGTCGGATCTAAACTATTAAAGACTCTCATATTCTCCTTTCTTTTACAGGCTCCAGTCGCCTAACTCCCTCACCTCCTCGATGAGAAAGTTCGGCTCGCTGTCGCCAAACTTTATGATCTCGTCGACACACGTACGCAACTTGCGTTCGCCAGCTTCAACAAAATCGATGCCAGCAATCATGAACTGCACGCGGTATGGTGCGACGGACTCAACCACACAGTAGGCAAACTTGACTAGCGCCGGGTCTAGCTCTAAGCTTGACGCCGTCACCAGCGTGTAAACTGCTGACTGTAAATCGTAATGCATTGACTGTGCGGTTTTGAAAAACTTGTCGAACTTTGCGGTAGTTTTCAAGTCGGTTATCATGGCCGATTCATTAGTGCGAATCAGCACATCAGCCTTACCTTTCATATCTACGCCGTCAGCGGTGCGAGCATACATTTCGTGCTCAAAGGTTGCGCCTTTAGCAAAAATGTATTGCTTCGCTAGCGGGTGGTTCTCGATATTCTTCAAAATCTGATCAGCAGCCTTGAACATGCCTAAAGTGATGATGTGTTTGCCAACAGCTTTCTGTTCGTTACGCCACGCCTTTGATTCTTTCGAGTAGAAGTTCTCAAACGGACTGATGGCGAATTGATCCTCGCCGCCGAGTATCAGCATGTGAACCAGCTGCCCCAAATCGATAGCTTTGCTGTCTAGGTCTGGCAAGTCTCCGCGTTTAGCTGCAACTGCATAATCGATACCGTGATCGAGAATCAGCTTCATTGACGAATATGACCACTCTGGTCGGCTATAGTAAGCGTCTGCCACTTACGCCTCCCCCGCCAAAGCTCGGTCAAGAAACGTCGGATCGATTAGGTTTTCCAATTTTTCAAACAAACTATTTTCGTCCATAAAACTTGCCCTCAATCCACTTCATACCTTTGTCAAAAATCCGCAGCCACTTCGCTGCTTTGACCGACTTATCGAAGTCGTGGTCATTCAACTCGCGTAGCTTGTCAATCACCCTGTCAAGTGGCTCGCGCTTATGCACCGACACCAGCTGAACTGGTGACGGCATCACGTTTACGTGTATCTTCATCGCTAAATCTCCTTTCGCGATTTTAATTCTTGTATAGCTTCGTCGAACGCACCGTTCACAAACAGCACAATTGCCAGAACCGCGATTGCTACGAACTGCACCCACCAGAGACGCAGATCTGTTGGCTCGCTGATTGCGATTATCGCGGCTGGTAGTCCAACTACCCAGCTAATGATTTTTTTGATCTGTTTGTTTTTCGCTGCCATTTTTCAGCTCCTTTCGTTTTACGTACAAGAGTGCTCGCAGTCACTCTCGTACTGTTAGATATCTCGTCTCTGTCGTGTTTTAAGCGGTTTGTAGTCCGCTGTCTCTAATTTCTGACCAGCTGTTACTCAAATCTCTAAAAACCCGCTCTGACGTTTCAATGAAGCTACAAACGCTGAACGTACAGGATTTCTAGCCTCATTTTTACGTCAAATAAAAAAGAATCGACGCGAAGTCGATTCATGGTTGATAGATTTAACTAACAGAGGTAGTCGCTGTTTATATCATGTAAGATTATTTCGTGATTTATATATATCAGCTTTTGCACATGCAGAGGCCGGCGTTTCGCCTGGAGCCACCAGGCTGGAGACGCCCCACTCCGCGGAGAATAGCCTTTCTCCGCCCGACTCCAGAAGGAGTTATCATGAGCGAGGGAGACATTAGATGTGGCGACAACTGCATTTTAAGGCGGCTCTCCAACGGATAGCACTATGTGACAACACCAAGTGAGGCCCCCACCGGATCCAGTGTGTATGAGTGCAATTTCGATTCAGACTTGAGATATCAGATTCTGTCTCATGGTACGGTCGTGATTCACCGTAAGTCTCAGTGCCCGTCCTGCCAAGGGCGATCTAATAGCCCTCTTAGAGAGTCTGGTCAGTTTGACGGCAGAAGTGCGGCTGTATACCGTTCTCCCGGCACAACCAACATACTCTACGGCGGCAGGAGCGGTAACACTCCTGACGATGGCCATGGCCATGTCAGAGCAACAGGCGGCCCCACTGGTGAGAACATCGTATTCTGGAGACTTCCAGAGGACGAAGGCGGTCAGACGATCGTCGACAACTCGTGGGACGTTACTGGAGGTAATGATCTGCGATGACAGAGCTTAGGCTCTGGAACCATTGACCCGGACAAGTCATAAAACTGTCCATACTTCTTAAATGTAGGTTATAATCATAGGACTATGAAAAATAGCATCAAATTATCTTTGCCAAAGTTTATAACCGAGGCTTTCCCTGTTCTTGAAGACGCAGAATATATACGCTCTTTCGCAGGACTTTTTATATTGTACCCAGATACCCAATTCTATTTATTCCAAAGCGCAGGCCACGATTCACTACGCTCATTTATCCTTGTTGCTACGGACTATTCTGACCCGTTTGACCAAAGCTACGAATTAAAGGAGATGACAGGTAAATACGAGTTTGAGTTTACGCGTATTGTCGCTCCATATAGAAATAATAAGTTCATAGAACTTCGCCAACATGACGATATGGAGGCAGGTTACGACATACGAGATCCTCATGGGAATTGGTGCTACTATTTAACGGAGGCGACATACAGGCCAGATTGGGTGGAGCGATGATCGATAGCGTCTTTATAGAATGAGTTTCATACAATTCACTCCTCAGGTACATAAATCAGACCACCTTCATCAGCGGAAGTTGTCACCCAACTGCTCATAATCTCATCATAATAAGATTCAAATACTTGCTTATTCTTTATTTCAGCTCCTCCCCAGCTAGTATGAATGAGGGAATTCCCACTTCGCGGAGAGTATTTCCCTGCCCGACTCCAAGAGGAGTTATCATGGAGCAACGCGGCCGCTTTGACGGAAGAGAGGCAAAGATCTATCGGTCCGGAGGAATGATCAATATCTACTACGGTGGTAGGTAGATAACATTCCTAACGATGGCCACGGTCATGTGAAAGCTACAGGTGGCCACTTAGTGAAAATATCGTCTACTGGCGACTACCTACTGATGAAGGAGGCAACACCATAATAGACAACAGATTCACGACCATGAATGGCAACAATCTGAGACTAGATGTCTATCTGACCGGCCTATATTAGGCCAACAGACATGGATAAGTCATAAAACTGTCCACTTTTCTTGATATAATTAAGGTTGCTGTATGAATAATTATTCAAATATCCTATTTCCGGAAATAATCAATGAGGCTTTTCCAATTATCAATGATGCGTCGTATGTTCGCCAGCTGGCGTCGCTTATACCACTCTGTCCTGATACGGCATTTCATCTGTTTGCTGATAAAAATGGATCCTTCTTCGCGCTAGTAATGACTGATTATCCCAACCCCACTAATCAGAGTGTAGAGCTCAAACAGATTTCCGGAGAATATGAATTTGAATTCACCAACCTCGTCAAGCCGTATACCGACGATAAGTATATAGAAGTTCGTGAGAATGATGAGATGAATGAATCGTTTTCCGTTCCAGATCCGAATAGTTATTATCATTATTATCTGGCAACAGTGAAGCAAAAGCTGAACTGGTGATAGCTAGTCCACAGCAGACTGTCGCCTTAACACATGCTGTTGCAGCCAGCAATACATCGCTACAGTCGCTGCCGCGCCGACATTGATGGAGCGGGTCGAGCCAAACTGTTCAATGGCCACTATCTTGTCCGCCGCCTGTGCCATCTCCTCAGAGATCCCTGGGCCTTCTTGGCCAAACACTAGCACCGCACGCTCTGGTAAGCTCGTCTCCGCCATATTGACACTGCTTGGGATATTGTCAATCGCAATAATCTCCCTGCTCTCCTCACGCATCTTCTCAACAAATTCTTCTGTCGTCGCCAAATATGTAATGTGCAAATATTTATCCGTCATCATGGCACCTCGCTTGTTCCACTGCCGCCTGCCGATGACGTAAATCTGCCGCACACCAAACGCATTGGCACTCCTGACGATAGTCCCCATATTAAAATCCCGCTCGGTGTTCTCCAGAGCAATCACCAAGCCGTGATCCTTGGCGTCCAGCTCCTTTACGATCTCCGCCTCACTCCGACCTTTGAATTTGTCAATCACATTTCGAGTATCTTGCATCTCTGTTATTGTAGCAAAATCATCAAACAAAAGACAAAGTCCCGTATATCTATTGACTTTTTAGCATAAGTGTGATATAATGAAAATCAGCTTTCGTTGATGAGTTGAGTAAATCCTTGTCCAAAAGTGAACTTTGACAGGCAATCGAATACAAGATGAGGTTTTATTTCTTTTTTGAACGCTAAGAGAGATAAAATCTCATCTTGTATTGTAAAGAACAGTACTTCACTGCACACTCGCAGAGATGAGGATCGAAGACGAGGAGAGTATCATGTCATCAGATGACATTGCCCGCGAAGTTATCACCCTGGATGAAACGTGGCACAAAGTTGTCACTCTAGTATGCAAGGAGGGGTATGCTTCAATGTTCCAAGTTAGGCGGTTCATCCATCTCATTAGAAGCTTCACTGCGTGCATAGAAGATTTGGAGACATATGTCGAGAATCATCTCTCCACAGGTGATATCACTGACGACGTCGATGACGTTGTGATGGCGTTTGAAGCGGTCGATCGCTTCATCCAAAGGCATATCGCCCTATCCAAAGAGGATCTGTCACTATATAGATCTCTGAAGAGCGAGATGGAAGACCACCTCCTTCACCTCCTCTATCTAGGAGAGGAGGTGAAACTCGATGATGGGCTACTGCTCGTCATCTGCGTCCCCACCCACTAAGCTCTAGTCTGCATGACAGGCAATTGTTCTTTTACGATTGCCTGTCATGTAGACCCTGAATTTTACATTACTAAAATCACCCTAGCCCAGGGTGATTTTCTTGTAGTTAGCGCAATCACCAAAACCTAGTGTAGATACTATGTTATGATAAACATAACCGTTATGCGTAAAGTTAGCTATGTCAAAAAATTCTGGTTCTACCCTATCATTAGTGCTTTTCTGTCCTTTAGTTATTTGGTGTACATGGACGGATTTGTCTCTGTCAAAGATCTTGTCCAAGAAAAAACTGGACAAACCTCTTGGCAGCGGCCCAAGCAGTGGAAGCGAATCAATAATTTGAGTTATGAAACAGATGATTACGTCTATGCAGGCTTTGGTGATAAAAAGCTCAAAGACAATAAGTCAGAATCATTAGTGTATCTGTCACAAAGTCGTGAGCCTGTCGCCCCAGCCAACGCCTCAACCCAAATATACAACAGGTTGCGAAGGTCGCTGATGACAGAACAGCACATCAGAAAAACGCTTGAGCAATCCCTGAAGAATAGTACTACCATTGAGTGCACCACAGACCCCTCTTCTACTCAAGTCATAGATCACAAAGAATACGGCAACACAGTGGGAATCGCCTACATAACGATCAGCTGCGAGGTCGGCAGAGCGACGTTCGTCACCAAAGCTCGCCTGACTGTTGGTAAAAATGATGGACTGGCGCGGTTTATCGCCATCAGTACAGACGGCGACATCTGGGAAAAGAACGCTCAGGCCTTTGAAGCCATGTTAAATAACGTCTCAGAGGTTGGCGATGAGAGATATGTATAAATTGGTTTATGGCAGGAATTTTGAAATCTTGTCTTAATACCTAACCCCAGCCGGCAACGTCGCTGGTACCGCTGGTGACGCATCCTCAATTGACGCGCATGGGTATGAGCAGTAGTCAACTAACGGATGATTTGGTTATCACCTCGCTCCGGCCCTTGAATTTGTCAATCACATTTCGTGTGTCCTGCATCTCTGTTATTGTAGCAAACGCCAGGAAAAGAGACAAAAATCTTATCATCACGAGGAATGCAGCTCACACTCAAGCTTCCACACTATCTCACAACAAACGAAACTTCAATCACATCGCCGATGGTGATCTGCTCTTTCTGACGGACTTTCGCGGGCAGCGCCAGGAACTGCGAACCATCACCCATCGGCAATAGTGACGTCTGCCATGATGAGCCGCCAACCGTGGCTTCTACTGCCACCAAACCTCTCACCGCGAGCGGCTTGAGCTCGTCAGTGAATTCTTGAGGCGCAGCAACATAATACCAGCCACCAGCCTGCGGAAATAAGCACACCTCGGCTGTAAATGTATATGGTTTTGCCATGGCTATTTTGCCTGCTCCACTATGTCAACTGTCACACCAGCAGGGTCAGTCACCATAAAATGAGTCTGTCCCCATTCTTCGGTGGTCAGCGGATGGTATATCTCAGCCGAGGTTTTTTGCACACGCTCGTATTCACTCTTTGCATCATCGACTTCAAAGCTATAAACAATACCCTTACCGTCAAACTCAGCATGTAATTGAGCAGGCTGATTGTCGAGGTCTGGCTTCATAAAAGCTAACTCTACACCGCTCGGTTTGTGCAGCAGCTGTATATACCAGTCTGCCTCAAACACCACACTAAAACCAAATGTGTCTACATAGAATTCCTTACATTCATTCAATTTGGCCGTGATGGTAATTGGATACATTGCTTTCATGTTATCTCCTTATTATAGATTTCCCACTTAAACTATACCTTGGTGAAAGTTTAATGTATTGTAAAAATCAGACATCAAATGTTCCTGCGTAATTTTTCGGTGTATAGCCAGTAATTCTCCGAAATGAGCGGATAAAGTGCGATTGGTCAGTATATACCGTGAGATAATGCTGGTTAAATGATTGTTGTAGTCGAACAACTTTAAGAAAATCGTGCGGAGAAAAACCTATCATTTGCTTAAAAATACGCTGAAGCTGCCGAGGCGATAGATTTACTACATTTGCCATATCCGCTACGGTATGTATAGTATCTAACTGATCAAGAATCATCATAATATATTTGTTTGGTGCTATCACATTTTCAGCAGTTAGATTCTTGGTAAATTGCACCAGCACCTTTTGTTGGGCGAAAGATGGCCGCCCACATAGACGGTCATAAACTTCAGCTATCGGCTGAGTTCCAATCTGTGATACATCAATGTGACCGCCCACAACATTTGCTATATCATCCCGCCACACACCCGGCAACAGCCGTATACCGACATAACGGAATGATTTACCGAGATTTAATGTAGTCGATGTGGTATATGGCGTCATAATCGTCGCCATCCGACGAGATGATAAATCAAACACGATATCCACACAAGCATCGGGCAGCACATGGTAATGAAAATCGCTCGGTAGCAACGTATCAGTCTGTAGCCACCAAAAACAATGCACTAATTTCGCTAAAGTGTCTGGCGGTGCTGTCTCGGCATATCGTACCGAATGCACCGCTCTTTTTATCCCATTCTGGGTGGGTATATACATAGTCGTATTATACCCAAAGTAAACCATAAGCTCTAGGCAAAAAACCGCCCAAATGAGCGGTAATTTTCGTAACTCTGCTACCTTGGTACGGATGAGAGGACTTGAACCTCCACGTTCTTGCGAACACTAGCACCTGAAGCTAGCGCGTCTACCAATTCCGCCACATCCGCGCATGGTTTGGATTGCACAGCTAATTATACGACACCAATGGCTGATACGCAAGAGATTTGAGTCTATGACTTCGTGCGACACCACACGTTGAGCTCGTCAGCCAGTTCTTTGGCCGGGACTTCTTTTTTGATGTCAGGCATCAAGATGTTGGCTGGGTCGAAAATGTGTTTTATCTGAGAATAAATGGCTGTTTCGTCTGGTGAGACGGTTGCTTGCATCAAACCAGCTTTCAGGCGACCATCGCCGTAGCGACCAGCGACATTGCCGCGGCTTTCGGCGACTAACTTGGCAATTTCTGGAATTAATTTTAATAGTACTCGACGCTCGCTCACTTTGTGCAGGTTGAAGATTGGTAACAAATCAACGTAGCCATTGACCGCGTCCACGAAAACTGGCAGCGCCAGCTTGGTCTCAGCTTCCACTTTGCGTAGTTCGCTCAGAAATCCGTCCAATCGTTCTAGTGGCAGCCATAGTCCTGAAAATACCGCTGGACAGGTTGCACGTTCTTCAGTTGAGTGCAATATGAATGACAATGGAGTATAGAGTGAAGCGACTTCTTGGGTTTGGATATCGTGGATGGCTAAGCCAACTGGATGAATATTCTCTAGCTTGCGAGCTAATTTTTTGGCGGCGCGCCCGCGAGCCCTGTCAGAGAACTCGCTCATGGTGATGATGACTGCTGCGCCTTTGAACGCTTCACGTGGCGCCCAGGAGAATTTCTTGCCTTCACTAGCAGCCCGTGCCATGATTCGCCCGTCGATGATGTCAACTTTGGAAACTTTGTGCTTCAGGGCTTCGTCAACTGCCGCTTGCGCCTCAGACATATCGCCAAATGTTGCCGTGATGGCCGTTGCGTCATTGCTGCTGTATTCTGCTTTCATGATCACTTCGCTGATGATACCTAGTGCGCCCTGAGAACCCACAAACAGTGGCGTTAGGTCAAATGAGCCGTCCTCGTCCTTGACTTTGGTGATTCCCCAAAATCCAGCTGTGCTTTTTTCGCGGCGCTTGATAGCGTCGATGATTTGCTGATTATCCTCCAGCAGGTTATCCACTTGACGATAGATCTCGCCTTCCAGTGTTGACAGGCCTTTTTTCTTTGCTAATTCGCGCTTGTTGATGCGGCCGGTTTGGATAACGTCGCCATTTGCTAAAACGATTTCCATCTGAGAGATGGCGTCAGTGAACAATGTCGTTAAGCCGACAGAGGAAGCTACCGCGCCGGAGGCGATTGCTCCACCGATGGTTCCGTCTTGACCGATGGCTGAGACTTCTGGCAGTGCTAAATTTTTATACATAGACAACAGTTCGCGCACCGCGCTGTACTTCATGCCAACTTGCATGTGGACCAATTGTTGTTTTGGGTCGATACCTTTGGCGTGGCGCATGTATGCTTGCATATCCAAAGATACGCCGCCGCCAGTAGCAGCACCGTTGCTGTCGGTGCCTGCTCCGCGAACGACCACAGAAAGGATGTGACCTTTGTCAGCTAACTGCGAACAAAACCGCATGATTTTACGAATGTCATTGACGTTTGACGGCCGAGCGATCATCTCTGGGCGACGCGCCAGGACACTACCGTCTGATTGCGCCGCATCCAATAGCAAATCATTGACCAAAACCTCTCCAGTCAAATGTCCATTTAGATACGTCGCAACCTTATTCATATTCCCCTTTCCTATTTATGTTTAATTTTAGCACAACCAAAAACGAAAATGAATATTATTTGGGTGGTAATTTGGCCGCGCATATGCTACAATCACCACATGCGGCAGTGGCGGAATTGGTAGACGCGCTAGCCTTAGGAGCTAACAAGCTCGCTTGCCTGTTCTTGTATTTTATAGGGTTAATATAGCCTTTTCTTACTAAAAGAGGAGTCTATTCTTGCAACAGACTCCTCTTTTAGACTCCTTTATCGTTTATAAGGATGTTTTTGCTTGATCATTGTCGTTATGTTTATTGTAAATTTTATCGGTTACAGCGAGAAGTGCATTTGATTTTTCTGTTTCGGTTGAGTGAGTATAGATTTGCAAGGTTGTTGTTATTGAAGAATGCTCAAGGATAACTTGTGCGTCTTTTGCCGAGACGTTAGCTTCTTTGAGCATTGTAGCAACGCTGTGGCGAATCTCATGAAGCGTTATCTCTTTTAATCCCACTTTTCGAGCAGCATCTTTAAATGTTTTGATAAAGCTTCTACCGTCTATCGGGTTGTCTTTTTTAGTAAGGTAGAGAAGTTCGTCGCCATCTGGATAGAGCCATCGTTCATATTCTGCTTGCAGCTCCTGTTTTATACTCAGCAGAAGTGGCAGATCGCGAGCACTTGTCCTTGTTTTGAGTGAGCCGATTTTTGACTCATGTCCTACGAGATAAACTTGCTGCCTGATATGTATAGTTTTTCGGTAAAGTCAATGTCTTTCCAGTGCAAGCCAAACGCTTCACCGCGTCGTAATTCATAATGACACATGATAAGGAATAAACCGTAGTATGGATGGTCTGTTATAGAGTAAAATGCCTTAAAAATGCTATAATATCTCCAGTATAGGCAACACGTTTAAGGAGGAAAGATTATGGATTATAAAGAAATAAAGCTTAATGTTTCAAATGATAAAATTAAAGAATATAAGCAATTTGAGGGCTTAAAAATATATTCTGATATTTTTAAATCTGAAGATGAAAAGGTATTGATCAACAAAAGAATATATATTACAAAAAAACAGAATTATGTTTATTACGAAAGAACGGATGTAAATTGGAATTATTGGTCAAGCGAAAGAAATTATAATTCAACATTTAATCCGGAGAATGATAGTAAACACAACATTATATTTGAAGTTTCATCAGAATTAAGCGATTTTATTAAATATTTAGGAGAAGAAATAATTCGGAAGATTGAATTGAAACAGCACAATGGAGAAATTGTTGAGATATTAGATATTTGATTGTGTTATGAAGAATAAAGCATTGACTGAAAATATAATATCTACTCAAGCACGTAAAATTCCTAATCTTAGTAATATCAATTAAATAAAAATAGTATAAAAACAGTAAATCAAAAAGGTTTACTGTTTTTTCTTTGCTTAAAAATAGAAAGAGAGGAAAAGAAAAAATGAAAATATAAAAGAAAAAAATTTTAATGACAGATGAAGAAATCAAGCAGCTACAAAACAAAGGAAAAAAGCTCATCAGCCAACAGAAACAGGAAGGAAGAAAGAAAAAAGAGAGATAAAAGAATATATGAAAAAGTCGCTTTTCAAGCGACAATTTCGAAAAAATTCAGATTTTGGTGCGGATGAAAGGACTTGAACCTTCACGCCGTGAGGCATATGCTCCTAAGGCATACGTGTCTACCAATTCCACCACATCCGCATATTTGATATTGTGAAATATTTCTGTAAGTAAGTATATCAGCAGATAAAATAAATTACCACATTTTTTAGCATTATTTAACAGGAATCTTTTTTGCTAAGTCTGATAATAACTCAATTAATTGCGAACTCATAATAGGAGCTTCCTCTTTGCTTTTAAATAATTTTTTTGATTTTTTGACTTGATTATTTTCTTCATTATTGAATATTCGGTATGCAACTGTTTTGATAATTTCATTTCTTAGTTCTACATCACCTTCAATACTTAGCAGATAAGGCTTTAGTGCTTTAAGTTGATGAGCTGTTCGTTGATTAGCTCGCTGTGCTTTGCGATGTTCGCTTGATTGAGTGGCCGTGTATCCTGCTATACCCCCAGCAAATAGCATAACAAATGCTCGAGCTATTAAGAATTGCCATGAAGCATCCTTAGTGTGAATAATTTCATAAACTACCCAACAAGAAAATCCTAACATGATAAGCAATAAAATCGTTGTTATTACACTCCACACATAAGCAGCTATTTTATCTTCCTTAGCACTACTAGAATAATCGTGGATTAGTGTTTTATCTCCAGCCATATTCAATAATTCATCTATTCTAGCAAGACTATCTTCTGCCTTCGCCTCAGTAGCGTTTAGCTTTTTATCTATGTCATCCGTAATGCGATCGGCTTCATCACTCTTTTTGCTAAATGTTTCTTCAATTGTACGTTTCTGATCTTCGATGAATTTATTAACCGCCTCATTACGTATATTTTCAGATTTTGTAAATGATAGTTGCTGCTCGGTAGATATGCTATTTGATGAATCTTTTATGTCTTTTAAATCTTTGTTAAGTTCATCTATTTTTACACCAAGTGCTTCAAACTCGTTTTTAGCTTCAGTAACTTTTTCGTCAATGGTCTTTTCTGCGGCAGTTCCTTTAACAGATATATTATTAATCTCTTTTGTTGTTACGCGCTTATATTGACCGACTGACCTATTCAATCCCGCAATAGCCTTGCGAGTTTCCTTTATGTCCATAGTGGGCGTTAATGAAGGAATGTACGACAATATATTATCGATATATCCATTCATGTAAGAAATACCTAGATACATATCATCGCGAGTGTTTTGCCAGTTATCAAAACACGAACTTGCATTTGAAAGGTGACTGCTGATATTGTCAAGATTTGATATTGATAATAGACGACTATCTGTATTATCAAGTCTATCCACTAAAAGCTCAATGACCAATTTTGCCCGATTGATAGCATCGATTGCTTCAAGAGACATACTGTCAGAGTCTATCTCATTAAACCTGGCTAATAATTTCTTGGCTGCAGTGTATGTGGCACTATTCTGTATACGATCTTCCCATTTACTCATGAAGCATTATTCCTTTTTACTTAGTTGATTCGCCACTCCTTATTAAAAACTTTAAACACCATTATATCACCCTTGTTTTTAAAATTGACCACCTCTAAGAGTAGAGAACTTTACTTATTCAATTTGGCTAATTAAACTCCGCCCTAGACTCCAGAATTGACTCCTTGCGGCCCCGTACAATAACAAACAAAAACAACGAGTTAGAACTCTTATATCATTTTGCCTTTATTGCCCATTACTTGCCCGCTGTAGGCCTCTTGTCGGCAGTGTGCGTAGTTCCCTCCGCTAAGTGAAAAGGAAACTTAATTATCTAGCCTTAGGAGCTAGTGCCTTCGGGCGTGAAGGTTCAAGTCCTTTCTGCCGCACCAGAATTGGTATTCAAAAATATCGCCTATAATGGTGATGTTTTTCTTATTACAAAGCGATTTATACAGACTGATCTCAACAATAAAAATTCTTATTGACTATATCAAAACGCATATGCTACAATCGCGCCAAGATAGAAAATAATACAAGACATCTACTTTTAGGTAGTCGAGGAGGGTTTATATCACTATGAGCAAAGCAAATAATTATTTCCAGCGGCAACGCATCGGCCTGGCGGTTGTCGGTGGTATCATGACGCTGATGGTAGCGTTTAGCTTGACACCGACGTTTGCGGGTGTTGTTGCAACCATCACCAACAGCGTAAACACCGCATCAACTGGTACATTAGTGATGGAAGAAAAGAACCAGGATGGATCAGTTACCTGTACTACTACAGGTAGTGGTAGTGCGACTTGTGCAACCATCAACAAATATGGCGGCCAAGCACTCGTTCCAGGCGGCAGCACTGACACCACGGTGAAAATCACTAACAAGGGTAGTATCGCTGCCAGCGCCTTTACTGTCAAGGGTGGCACCTGTACAACTGAGAACGCACCAGGCGCATCAGTCTCTGGTACTGGTAATTTGTGTAGCAAAATGACTGTTACCGTCCGTGCTAACGGCACACAAGTATGGACTGGTACTGCAGAAGCTTTCCAGCAAGCAGCAGCACAAGACATCAAGACAGTCGTTGGTCACCCAATTGCACCGAACGAGACCGTCACACTGATCATCACCGCTGCACTCCCAGCAAACACTGACGCCAGCTTCCAGGGTCGCCAAATCTCACAGCCAATCACCTGGCAATTCAGCGCCTAGCATCTCATAAATAGCCGTAAAATCTGATACACTAAAGGGTAATGAAATTTAGTAAGACCAGCATTTGGGTAGTCGCAGCACTGAGCCTACTGAGTTTGGGCTCAGTGCTCGTACTACACCTGGCTGGTTTTCGCTTTTTTACCATCGCAACACCAAGCATGGGCGAAACCGCTCCAGTCGGAACACTAGTCGTCACTAAGCCGCAGCAATCTTACAACAAAGATGACATCATCACATTTTATCGTAGCGGCAGCGTCTACACTCACCGCCTAACTAAGATCAATGACGACCACAGCTACACCACTAAAGGTGACCTCAATGCCGTAGAAGATTCTCTGCCGGTGGCTAACCGAGATGTGATTGGCAAGGCGGTGGTGATTGCGCCTGTGTGGGGCTGGGTCTGGCGGGCCGCACCAATTTTGCTCATTGGCTGGTTTATCGTCTATTTGCTTTCGTGCATCAAACGGCTACGCGAGCGCTGGCGTTGGCCAGTTCGCATCATTGGCGGGACATTGGTGGTTATTTTGGCGACGCTGATCCTCAACCCATGGCTTCGCGCTGACATGCTCAGTATCGCTACACACCAGAAAAATGACGTGCGACTTCACATTGTCAACACGGGCATTTTCCCCATTCGTGATGATGACGGCAACCGTGTTCACACTGGTCAAACTGCCATCGTTCGCGCCACCGAAACTGACGCGCAGGGGCATTACATTTACGTGCCACGACCGTCCCTTGGGCCAACGGGCGTGGTGTTTGCGCTGTTGTGGTGTCTGTTGCCGCTCTTCATAGCGCTATTGGTAAAATTGCCACCACCAGAAGAAGAAATCACTGGGCTGCAACTTGTTCATGAGCGGAATCGCAACATGGCACTGCTCGCTATTATCATCTTGTTTGAAGTAGTGCTTCTGACCGTACAATTATCTTCCCTAGCAGGATTTACCGCGACCATACAAAATAGCACCAACCACGTTCAAGCTCGCGCCTACTTTAAGTGCTCTGAGGCCACCTGGAGCCGTTCACAGATCCGTCCAAATCCTCAGCCGTATTTTGCCTGGGCGCTCAATAGCGACTATGCGGCTAATCCTGTCGTGACGGACCTCTCTGGTAACGGCAACAACGGCAAACCTTCGCCAAGCGATGGCTCACCTAGCCGTGCCAGCGTATCAAACACCGGTTGTGTGCGTGACGACCGCCGTATTTCAGTGTTCAACGGAGTGAATGCCTGCTTGACTCACGGAACGTCAGCAGACCAAAAGGTCAACCCAGCC
Source organism: Candidatus Nanosynbacter featherlites (assembly GCF_037013405.1). NCBI lineage: Bacteria > Bacillati > Minisyncoccota > Nanosynbacteria > Nanosynbacterales > Nanosynbacteraceae > Nanosynbacter > Candidatus Nanosynbacter sp. BB002. Next base: position 452,225 of record NZ_CP146064.1, read on the forward strand.
CCAAACACCTTCAGCCTGGAAGTCTGGTTTAGTACTACCAGGAAAAGTAATGGACGGCTGATGGGTTTTAGCTCACTGTATGAAGGTGATTATAACGGTGGCGGACAAAGTGATCGCCATATTTACATTGATAAAGATGGGCGCGTTGTGTTCGGTGTTTACAGTGGCAGCATCAGGCTCGTCACTTCACAAGCTGGCGTAAACTATGCTGATGGTCGCTGGCATCACGTCGTTGCTACTATGTCGCCAAATGGCGCGGCACTATATCTTGACGGTGCTAAAGTAGATACCAATCCATCCATGACTGCCGGCGAAAATGTACCTAATGGTGGCTATTGGAAAGTTGGCTGCGGCAAATTGACGTATTGGAAAAACGCTGACGGCAGTGACTACCAGGGTCCTAAATATTTTACCGGCAGCATGCAGTACAGCTCAGTCTATACAACCGCCCTCACCGAACAACAGGCTCGTGACCACTACTTGGCAGGTGCGTCATAATAGTGTATAATATATAAGTATGGGAAATTAGCTCAGTTGGCTAGAGCGCACGATTCACATTCGTGAGGTCACAGGTTCGAGCCCTGTATTTCCCACCATTGTTACCTATTATGCCTGAAGTAATTGACGAAAAGATTATACCCTCTTCCCTGACAGTCGAAAGAGGTGGGTTCCGTAAGAGACCTGTTCCAGTGGAGTTTGAGGTGCGCCACAGAGAGGCTGCCAAGCCCACGCTTCCTGAGCAATCTCCCGTAATCCTTGGCATCATCGGACAAGTAGCTATTAGTCCTGACTCCGTGCGCTATACCATGGACGTACGAAAAGAAGGGGTTCATAAAGATCTACGTTTGGCACAAAACAGCGTTGAGCGAATCGTCGGGAGCAAAAAATCCGTCACTGGAAGCAAAGAGAAGACAATTGTTGACATCATAACCAGAGGAGTGAGCGCCCAGTCGATTGACTCGGTTGTTCGTGCATGGTACGACAAAGATCATCTTAATACACGCAGTGTAGAAGCGCAAATTGTCCCAGAAGTCTTAGCTATCGGCTGCTATGCACTGCGGGATGTTATGCGTACGGTACGAATAACTGGACAATTACCAAATGAAGTGCCGCTCACTAATGACGATATTCTTTCGTTAGAAGCAGCAAAACGCCCTGCTATCTACGTGGAGGGGGCACCTGCTTACAGCTTCAATAAGATCGTTGAACGGGCCTACCTCTAGACTAACTATATACCATGCATGAGTATTGACTTTTTCTAATCATTGTAGTATTATATTTTGAGTGTTTAGAAAAGTTACGGTAAATGTGGGCGTATTTGACGTGCCTCCTCACGAGTCATCTACAGTACCCATTGGCTTGGCGATCCCTGGTGCTCGTGAACCAGACGGCATAGATTTAGTTCTCAGTTCGGATGGAATGCACGAAGATTTGTACGCTGCATATTTACGCCATCTGACACCAAAACAGCGATTAGCGATGCCCGACGAAAAGCAGCATCACAGCGCCGAGCTGGGACTTGGTGTGTTTGATGAGAATATTGACAGGCTACCGAGCATTATTCCTTTCAAGCAAACCACTGAAAAAACCATGGCAGTTGCTGAACCAGCACGACGATTGGCGCTGTGCGCCTTGCATGTCGTCTTGTATGAGCGATATGATCTCGGCCCATTTAGAAACACCATGGGCACCGTGCAGCTATCCAGGCGCGCCATTGCCCGAGCGGCCAAAGAAATAGCACTATAATTTAACCATTCAAGGAATACATGCAAGAAACATTATCATTCACTTCAACCATCTTAGAGCCAGACAAAGTTAAGCGCGAAAATCCTCGCCCTGCTGGGTTTGCGATATTTTCTCAAACATTAGAGAAAACAACAGCTCACTTGGTAGTTACTCCAAGTGGCAATCATCAGTCAAGCTATGAAAAATTCTTATCATTACATCCACCTTTAAAGACAGAGCGGAAGTCATGGAATCCTGACAAAACACCGTTCTTACCAGATGAACCGTTTCTTGCTGTAGGCCTTGCCTATCCACCGCTTCACCCTATCCCCGCTGTTTATGGAGCAGACCTCACAGAATTTGGTAGGCTACCGCGTGGACTGCGCGTGAGCAAGACACAACTAGACTTGGCTGCTTGTGGTCTCTTTGTGGTGATGAATGGTATAACAGAGGAAATGAACGGACCGGAGCTGCCAGAAATTAAACTGCAAGAAAGACCAGATGGCATCACGCGTACCGTTACATTTACTCCTGAACAATTGGACGAAGCACAGACATACGTGTTATAATAACCCTAAAGGAAGGTCTGCTACTAACATCAGACCATATTTTTATGAAGGACGCTAGCAAGATTCGAAATATTGCCATTATTGCCCACGTCGATCACGGCAAGACGACCATGGTTGATGGGCTACTCAAACAGTCGCGCACATTTCGTGACAACCAGGCCGAGATGAGCCAAGAACTGATCATGGATTCGGGTGATCAGGAGCACGAACGCGGTATCACCATCACCGCCAAACAGACTTCAATTTTTTACGGTGATTATAAAATCAACATCATCGACACGCCGGGGCACGCCGATTTCTCGGGCGAGGTCGAGCGGACGCTACAGATGGCGGACGGTGTGCTATTGATAGTCGATGCGCAGGAAGGGCCGATGCCGCAGACGAAGTTTGTATTGAGCAAGGCACTAGAACTGGGCTTGAAGCCAGTGGTGGTGATTAATAAAATTGATAAACCTGCCCGGCGAATTGCCGAGGTTGAAGATGAGCTAAGCGATCTATTTTTGGAGTTGGCGACCGATGATAGTCAGCTGCATTATCCGATTTATTACGCCGTTGGGCGCGATGGCAAGGCGTGGCGGGAGATTCCTACTGACCCGACTGAAGACGCCGATCTCACACCAATTTTTGAAGCGATTATCAACGATATCCCAGCACCGAGCGTCACGGCTGACGGCGGTTTCCAGATGCTGGTGACCAGCCTGCAGTACGATACCTTTCAAGGTAAATATGCCATTGGGCGGATCGCTCGCGGGTCGGTCAAGCGCGGGCTGGTGGTTAGCCTGATGAAACAGGGTGAAGTATCAGGCTCGGCGCGAATCGAGAAAGTCTTTGGTTACCGTGGGCTGAACCGCGAAGAGCTTGGAGAGGCGTTTGCTGGCGACATTGTGGCGTTGGTGGGCGTCAGCGAGGCACACATCGGCGATACGATTGCTGACAAAGAACAGCCAGAAGCCTTGCCAGCAATTGCCATCGAAGCGCCGACGCTGAGCATGTACCTCGGCCCAAACACCAGCCCGATGAAAGGACGTGAGGGTGAGTTTACCACCTCGCGGCAGATTGGCGACCGCTTGCGGCGAGAACTGGAAACCAACGTGGCGCTACGCGTCGAAGAAAACGGCATCGGCTTTACAGTGTCTGGCCGCGGCGAGCTACACCTGAGCGTCTTGATCGAGACCATGCGGCGCGAAGGCTTTGAGTTTGAAGTCGGCCGCCCGCAAGTGGTGACTATCACCGAGGACGGTGTCGAAAAAGAGCCAATTGAAGAGCTACAAATCGAGATTAGCAGCGAATTTATCGGTGCAATCAGCCAAGAGCTCGGCGCCCGCCACGCCGAAATGAAGTCGCAAGAAACCACCGCTAGCGGCGCTACCCGCATCACCTATGTGCTGCCGACGAGAGCGTTGATCGGCCTGCGCAACGTACTCTTGACCGCCACCAAAGGCACGGTGATTATGAATTCCCTGCCGTATGGCTATCAACCGCTGGGCAGCAAATTGCCAAAGACCCGCGGCGGCGTACTTATCGCCTTTGAAGCTGGCACCACCACGCCATATGCTCTGCAGGCGGCCGAAGCGCGCGGCGAACTTTTGGTCGGGCCGGGTACGGAAGTGTACGCCGGGATGATCGTCGGTATTTATAACCGCCAAGAAGACATCGAAATTAACGTCTGCAAGGCTAAGCACCTCACCAACATGCGCTCCAAATCGTCCGATGGCACGGTGCAGCTAACACCATTTACGCAGTTTAGTCTGGAGCAATGCATCGATTTCATCGAGGACGACGAGCTGCTGGAAGTGACGCCAAAATCTTTGCGTCTGCGTAAACGTTACCTCGACGCTAATGAGCGAAAGCGCGCCGCCAAGAGATAAACCCGCACCTTACCTATGAAAATCGCCCCAAGCTGAGGGCGATTTTCATAGATGGAGTGAACCGAAATTAGTCCACCAATGTTTCTTTGACGCGCTTTGAAACCACAAAATATAGTGACAGTAGTCCAGCAACGATGAAGTAGATGAATATTCCACCGATGGTGCCAACAATTCGTTCTGCATCAGAATCTTTGCGCATTGAGGCAATGACAATCTGAAGCAAGGTAAAATACGTAGCAGACGTCATATATGCGGCAATGGCCAGATAGCGGCCAACTTTTTTCTGCAGGCTAATCAACACGACAGTGGTAAAGGATAGAATAGCAATGATTGGCGCAAAGATGATCGACACAGCGCCTTCAGGACTGCTCAATCTTAGCACGGCACCGAAGAACATCAGTGTATAGATGATACCACCAAAGCCCATTAGCACTGTTAAAAATGCCAACCAACCTTTGACACCCTTCAGGGAGTTTGCCATCACAACATACTGCACGGGAGCAGCTGACGGCTGTGCAAAATATTGTTGATTGGCGTCTTCTTGTGTGGTTTGTTCAGAAACATGAGCTTCTGTAACTCTTGGAGTTTCTGTTGTTTTTTCCTGTGATGCTGTTGCCATAATGATTTACATTCTCCTTATGAAAATATCTGCTCTAGATTATACCATCGTAACCAGTTATAGTAAAAGTATGATAAAGAAAAATGTTGACCAATTTAAACGCTCTTTGGTGCGCACCAGCCAGCGCATCACACCCATCAATCGTAAAGATCCTGACGAATTATTTGGGCATCTATTTCACGAAGTCCAAGCGCAGCAAATTTACCAAGACGGCAAGACATTTGTCGATGTAGTGCCAAAAAAGCGCTGGCGACGCATTCAGCGAGAATACTTGGAAGCCTCAAAAAAACCCGATTTTAATCTGCAAGAATTTGTCAATCAACATTTTTATGATTTTAATCCGTCGCATGCAGGTCACGTGCCTCAGCCAGCCGAATCAGCGCGCCAGCATGTCACGCAGCTATGGCCGCAGCTGAGGCGCCAAGCTCACAAAGCATCGGGCTCGCTCATTCCCCTACCGTACGACTACATTGTTCCTGGCGGACGTTTTTCGGAGCAATTTTACTGGGACACCTACTTCATCATGCTGGGCTTGGCAGTTGATAACCAATGGGAATTGATCAATGGCATGATGAAAAATTACTCCTACATGATCCAGCGGTTTGGTTATATCCCGACCGCCAACCGAACATATTTCCTGAGTCGCAGTCAACCGCCATTTTTCTCTGCTATGGTTAAGCTGTTGGCGATGCGTCCACGGAAAGTCGGTGGCTCGAGCTTGGTACTATTGGAATATTTCCCACTGCTGTTGACAGAATACAAATTCTGGATGAAAGGGCACAAACAACTTGACAGCGCCGACCAGATAGCTACTGGACGAGTGGTAAAAATGCCAAATGGCACTGTTCTGAACCGCTACTTTGACAATAAAAATACACCACGTCCAGAAAGCCGCCGCGAAGACATCAAGACGGCTCAGAAAAGCCCCAATGCCAACAAAGCAAAGATTTACCTGGACTTGCGAGCTGGCGCAGAGAGTGGCTGGGATTTCAGTTCACGTTGGTTTGGCGAGGCGTGCTGTATTGAAACCATTCAGACGACTGACATTGTGCCGGTGGATCTCAACTGCTTGCTGTATGACCTAGAAATGACCATCGCTCAGTGTTACGGTATCTTGAAACAAAAAGCGCTGCGCAAAAAGTTCATTCAGGCTGCCGAAAAGCGCGCAGAAGCCATCAGGACGTACTGCTGGAACGAAGCGACTGGATTTTTCTATGATTATAATTTCCGCACTGGTCGACAGATGCCACACGCGACGCTGGCTGGCGTCTTTCCACTTTACAATGGTATCGCCACCAAGAAACAAGCCGAGCAGGTGGCTGCAATGCTACAGCGCGAGTTTTTGCGCGATGGCGGGTTGCGGATGACGCTGGTTGACAATGGTCAGCAATGGGACGCGCCAAACGGCTGGGCACCGCTACAGTGGGTGGCGGTTTGCGGTTTGAAGCGATACGGGCTGGATGAGCTGGCGGAGGAAATCAGGACACGCTGGCTGGCTTCGACCGAGCGCGTGTTTGCCGACAAAGGCAAGATGATCGAGAAATATGACGTCGACAGTGAGTCACGCATCGGCGGTGGCGGTGAATATCCGTTGCAAGACGGCTTTGGCTGGACTAATGGCGTGTACGCGGCGCTGTATGATCGGTTTGATGAGCGCTGCCCAAAGTAGGCTAATTCTTGGTTGGGCGCGGAATATCTTCTGGCAAAAATCCTTTTTCATGCTGGAAACCAGCCTGCCATTTGTAATCTTTAGCGTAACCTAGATCTTTCATTAGCTTGGTAGCAGCATTTCGAAGATGGAGCGGCACGGGCGAGTTCGGATACTTGTGTGCCAGAGAAAAGGCGTCATTCATCAAATCAGTAATCTCGCGCGACTTCTGACTGCGAGCCAGGGCGATGGCACAGTGAAATAGATTATATTTGGCTTCAGGTAGCCCAACGCGCTCCACCGCCTCAAAAGTGGCGACCGCCAAGCTCAGCGCGCCGTTACCCGCCAATCCAATATCCTCCGACGCAAAAACCACCATCCGCCGAGCAATAAACTTCGGATCTTCACCAGCATCAATCATGCGCGCCAAATAATACGCCGCAGCTGTCGCATCACTGCCCCGCAGTGATTTGATGAACGCTGAGATGACGTCATAATGCGCGTCACCCTTTTTGTCATAGCCCGGTAGTCGCCGCTGGGCCGCTGCCTTGACCACCTCGGGCGTGACTTTCTCACCAAAACTCAATGCCAATTCCAAATTACCCAAAGCCACCCGCGCGTCGCCATCTGCCAATTCTGCCAGATAATCCAAAGCTTTGGGCGACACCCGCTTGGTTTGTTTCAAAGTCTTCAGCGCTCGCTTCAACACCAATATAATTTCATCTTTGGTCAGTTGCTGGAGCACCAACACCCGTGTCCGGCTGAGTAGCGGCGTGATTACCTCAAAGCTTGGATTCTCGGTGGTCGCGCCAATCAAGGTAATCAGCCCACTCTCGACGTGCGGCAAAAACGCATCCTGCTGCGCCTTATTAAAGCGATGGATTTCATCAACAAATAAAATTGTCCTCAGTCCCAAATTCCAATTTTGCCGGGCATGTTCAATCACCCGTTCGACATCTTTCTTGCCACTAGTCACCGCTGACAGCTCAATAAATTCGGCATTAACTTCGCGGGCGATAATCCGTGCCAAGGTCGTCTTGCCCGTCCCCGGTGGCCCCCACAAAATCAAACTGACCGGCTCAGCGCGCCTCACGATTTGGCGGAGCAGCTCACCCTCGCCCAGCAAATGGCTTTGTCCGATCACCTCATCCAATTTCTGCGGCCGCATCTGTTCGGCCAGGGGTCGTCGATTCATATATTTATTATACCGCATTCGCATCCTCCCGCTCTATATAGTAAAATGGTTAATGGTATCAGTTAAACGAGGAGGGTAAGTGAAACATATCACGATCAAACATCGTCTGAGTGCTTTTACAGCAAGTTTAGTATTTGCACTCGTTGCGGTCGCGGCAATCGCGTGGCCAATTGCAACGTCATCAAACGCCAAAGCCGCCAGCCCAGCGCTCAACGCAACTGCGTATGAAGTGTCCAGGCCTGGCAAGCCACACAGCTTTGTCACAACATCCCAAACAGAAATCCAACAAGCAGCCAAAAATGGCTTCACAACAGTGCGCCCTATTTTTATGGTGTCAACAACTGCAGGCAGCGGTTTGGTGCCAGTGTATCGCGCTGACGCAACACTACAAGACGGCAACTACACAAGTCTTTTGACGGTCAATAAAAATGAGGCTGACAATGCTTGTAAAAAGTACGGATTCACCTGCAAAGGAATCGCCTTTTACGCTCAAGCTGAGCTGAAAGATGGCGCAGAGATGGTTTACCGCATGCGGTACAAGCATTTCAATTTCCGCCAAGTCACTGCCAAAGATCGACAAGAGCTTCAGAAAGCTGGCTATATCCAGGAGAGCCGAGAGTGGTTCTACGTCAAACCAGTCCAGAACAACAACGGCAACGGTAACGGTAACGTTGACCCAGTCAAAGATGGTAAATTCTCCATCGCGGTCTATCCTGACACACAGCAGGAAGTTTTCCAATGGTCAGGCAATCAATTCGCTGCCCGCACCAACTGGACCGTGAAAAATAAGGAAAAATACGACATCCGCTTCTTGGCTCACACTGGTGACATGGTCACTTCTGGTGGACATGAAGGCATTGATAAACCAGATCAATACATCGTCGCGTCCAACGCATTCAAGACTATTGATCAGGCAAACATTCCTTACTTGACGACCATTGGTAACCACGACACAAAGGCTGTTTGTGGCGGCGGTGGCGCTTGTGACTGGCGACACACCAACGAATGGGCACGAGACACGACGGTATTCAATCGATACTTCTCTGCTACACGTCAGAAATTGTCAGCCAACCAAATGTTTGAAAATGGCAAAGTTGACAACGCCTACAAAACTTTCACCGCTGAAGGTAAACAGTGGCTTGTCTTGACACTTGAGCTTTGGCCGCGCGCTGAGGCGGTCAATTGGGCGAAGAACGTCGTAGCCTCACATCCAAAGCACAACGTTATCGTCCTGAGTCACTCACTGCTGAACGCCGATGGCTCAATCGGTACTGGCGCTGGATACGGTACCGGCAAACAAACCCCGCGCTATGTCTACGACAATTTGATCTTGGCATATCCAAACATCCGTATGGCCTTCTCAGGACACGTGGGACAGGCAGCCAGCCGCGTTGACACAGGTAAGCACGGCAACAAGGTTGCATCATTCTTGGGTGCATTCCACTCAAATGACTACAACCCAACCAGGATTTTGACGGTCGACACCATCAACAACACAGTGACGTCCGACATTCAGGCGGCTTCGATCCGCGATGCTTACAAAGCAAAATATCCAAACGCAACATTGCCAAACTACGACCAATACGACGTATCGTACTCAGGCATGAACTTTGTTAATCCATAACAAACACGGCAAACAAATTAGTAGCCCCGTCATCAGGCGGGGCTACTTTATGTCAAGCAATACACCACCATAGCCAGGCAATTGCAATACGTCGCCGTCTACACGGATATCTGGGTTGGTACCAATGATGACACGGCCAGACTCCGGCAACCACACCGTTTGTGCTGAGTCCGCGAAGTTGATATATATCTGCAGCTGTTGACCGTCAAGTTGGCGACGAAATCCTAAGACAAATCCGTTGCCAGTGTCCAGCTTTTCCATGCTGCCGTAGCGTAAAATTGGCAGTTCATGTCGCAGCTCCAATAATTTTCGACATAGCCACAACAGCGAGCTTGGATCTTTCGTCTCTTTAGCGACATTGACTTGCTTGCGGTTAGAATGCACCGGCAACCACGGCAGCACATTGGCAAACCCGGCATAGCGAGAACTGTTCCATTGCATGGGCGTACGCGCGCGGTTGCGGTCATCCTGCAGCGAATGGTGAAAGCCATCTTGCGCATCATACTGCGTCAAATCAACGTCTTCCATGCCAATTTCATCACCATAGTACATCACACTGACGCCCGGACACAGCAGATTAAGGAACTGCAGCGCACGGGACCGCGGCAAACCCAGGCGGGACGTCACACGCGGCTGGTCGTGATTGCCAAGGCAAAAGAATGGTATATTCTCCCCTGCCGCTTCCAAATAGTTCATGATATTCCAGCCAGTATGCTCACCGTGCCAGTCATTTTGCCGATGTTCCATAAAAAAGGCCGTGGCTTTCGGATGAACGTGGATGACGTCATGATATTGTTGCCAAATGTCGCCAAGACGCTCATCTGGATAGAACTCAAATACCATCTGCTTGTCGTCATATTCATCACAAACACTCGCCAACTCATGCAGATATTCTTGAAAATGCGGCCCGTGTTTGCAATGGTTATGAATGTAGGCGCCGTAGCTGTCAGCATCGCCATGAAAATGAGGATTTGGCGAATCATCACGCAGCTCTGGATCTTTGGAAATCCCCCAGATGGCGTCCACGCGCATGCCGTCAACGCCCATGTCAAACCAAAATCGCACCACGTCTTTGATGGCCAGGCGCACCTCAGGATTGTCCCAGTTGAGATCTGGCTGGGTTGGTAAAAATGAGTGCAAATAGTACTGACCAGAATCAGCATCAAACGTCCATGACTTGCCACCGGCCAAACTGACCCAATTGTTCGGTGCATGCCCGTCGTTACCGTCTCGCCACACATACCAATCTCGCTTAGGATTGTCCCGTCCAGAACGCGACTCAACGAACCACGCATGCTGGTCAGACGTGTGACACGGCACTAGGTCAATCATCACCTTGATGTCGCGCGCGTGAGCCTCGTCCAACAACATACGAAAATCATCCAGACCACCAAACACCGGATCAACATTTTGATAATCCGCCACGTCATAGCCAAAATCAGTCATGGGCGACGTGAAAAACGGCGAAATCCAAATGGCGTCAACGCCGAGATCACTGAGATAGTCCATCTTGAGCGTAATGCCATTCAAATCCCCGACCCCGTCACCGTTCAAGTCTCGGAAACTTCGCGGATAAATCTGATACAACGATCCAACATCACGCCACGCTTTAGTCATGTTTTAAGTATAAGCGAGATGAACAAAAAATACTAGCAGCTTACTATCCATTTTATCCAGTGCATAAGCGAAGCGTCATATAGCTAGGACTGTATTTGCCGTTCTACCACACCCCCTACTGCAAGACGAAGTATACAATGGCTTATTCTATACGACATTGTATAATAAAACATATGTCATTTTTCTCTACAGATATTCAAAAATGGGGCTTGAGTCTATATACGACAAGATTACGTACTCGGAACTTCATTAAATACAGATTTATTGAAAGGTTTTCAGCTACTTGGATTGCTGTACTCATATTCATATCTCTAGCTTGGTTAATAATTTGTTTTGATTACTCCAGTGTTATTTTAAAGCCTGAGGAACTAAGCTCATTCTTTTTTAGCGTTGGTACAATTACCGGGTCTATGCTTGCAATCGTTTTTGCATTTACGTCTCAGTTGATATCTAGATCAAATGAAGCTCTTTCTGCAAGATTCTATAAATCGTTTGCACGAGACACAAGAATCGATCTAAGTTATATTCTATTGGGGTTTATAACGGTCGTCGAATTTATTCTTGGTATTATTACCACTAACAGCAATAATAGTGGTGCTAGGATTTTTTTACCTAGAGTCGGCCTTTTATTGCTTTTACTGTCTATCATAATTTTGTACTGTTCCTATATTAGGCTTATTCGACTTATGAATAATGATCAGTTAGTACTTATGCTGGCAAAAAATATAAAAAAAGAAATTGATGAGATGAACTATCTTGCAAAAAGAATCTCTCATATTTTGAATATTAAACTTAATAAAACATCTGATAAAGATAAACGTGCTACACAAGCTAATATATACACTACTCAGCTTCATCCTAAAGTTAATAATTTACAAAATCACCTTGATGGATTAATTGAACTATATTCTGTCAGCAAAGAGAAAAAAGATACGTATACTGCATATAACTGGCTACGCCTAGCATTTAACTTAATAATAGTATATACACTGTCTCGGAAATACAATACATCAATTAAATGCAATCTCAAAGCTGGTCTAATCTCAGAAAGCGATGTTGCGGCTTTTATCCAAGCAAGTCTAGAGAAAATGTACTTTATATGGGAAAAGGCGTTAGCTGAAAATGATGTTGTAACAATAAGAAAATATATCAGGCATGTTCAAGATGTGGTGATAGCAAGCCTAGACGTCCAGCATATTGAGCGACCAGAAGAAAACCCCGCTTATCATACAGCAATTTATAATTTTACGGAAGTCATAGAAAATAGTATTAAACAGAAAAATGTTGATGCGCTATTTGAAGCTTCTGATGCGCTGAACCAAATAGCTAAAAAGGCTCTGCAGTTCAAACATCGTATTGATCCAGTAGAGAGTATTCTAAAATATCTGCATAAGATAATAGCCCAAGCTTCCGGACCTGATGATATGTATCCAGTCTTAAAGAATGGGATTGATAGCTTAACTAGCGTATGCAATCAAATATTCATCCAAGATGAACTAACTGACCGTAGGCTACGTATCATGCAAGATTATGTTCCAGACTGTATTATTCTGGGTGTAATGAACGACCGCGGCTTAATTGACACTACCCTGACTATGTTTGCCGATAACATATTTGCATATGCTTCGCACGGAATTGGGGATAATATAGATAATATATCTGAAAACCAGATTAAAAAAATTATCAATATCTCGAAGCTTACCATTTCTATACTAAAAAGATTAGCAATTTTATCTATAGGTATACGTAGCGGAGTTCAAAGTATGAATGGAAACATACTCGTTATGCCTGATTTTTTATTTAAGATCTTAACTAACGATAAGGTCGATGAAAGATACAAACAGGAAATCAAAGATTTACTATCAAAGCTAGCAGCATTACCTTCTAGCTTGCCTAAGCTGGAGACTGTAAAAGATTTTGATGATATAGAAGAATTTCTCGATAAACTCCTTCAAAGCTCGTTGATTGGGGTAGAAAATAATCAATTAGATTATTCGGGCAAAGTTTTAAGCTCTATTTTTAAATACCTTGAAGATGCGGTAAATAGCAAGGACAGTAAAGTCAACATAATGGGCCTATTAAGAGTTGTAAATAAAACTAAGACAATCGGCGCAGCCGCACAATCCCTCGGATATGAAGGCATAAGTAAAGCAGTTATTAAATTTATTAGAGGCTTTGAAGAACTATATCATAATAAATACTTTCCAGATGGATTTGATGAAAACAAACAATATACTCTTTCACCCTTATTTCTTCGTTCTGATCAAGATACAGCATATGACAGTGGCGTTGGGCTACCTTCGTACGTTGATGACACACATGCACCGTTCTACAGACACCACGGTCAGAGTGCTTTAGATAAGTTTGAAAAAAGCATCTGGAGAGATGTCAAGAAGAAGAAAAAACAACAAAGCAATCAAGGAAATTCATCTCAAAATAGCTAAACCTATACACTGTCCGATAAAGCCTCTGTTGCTAATGAGCAAATTGATTAATATATCATGATGGTCAAGGATGCTCTATAAACTAAATGAACCCCGGAGAGGGTTCATTGAATCGAATGATTTCGTTTGTGGTGCGGGGTGATGTGCAATGTTTACACGAAATAGAGGCTGAGATCTGTAGGTGGGAGGATATTCTTCGCATTGGTTATGCAAGATATCTGAGAGGGGCATCGAGTCATACTTCTCAAGAGACTTACGCGTAGTTATTATATGAGTTTTTCAAAGTATCTAGTTGACCGTATCAGTCGCAGCTTGCAAATATATCTTATATTCCCAGTTTGTTCTTGCTAAATCCTAAGATATTTAGATTTAACTCGAGACATGATTGCGAAGTTGACTAATAGACTCTAAAGCGCCAAATAGGCATAGTAAGTCTGCTGCTGTAATGACTCTTATTGTAATACACGAGATTGAAGCAATATTGCAGCTAGGGTATAATTAAGGTAAGTAAGTACTGAGGAGAATATGACTAAAAGTAAATTAACAAAGATTGTATATTTTGATGAGCAAACCGCTCTTGATTTTGTTGAAATACAAGACAAGGGTCGCTACATACGGGAAATTGAGAATGAAAATAAAGGCGAGGCGGGTACAACCACGGAGGCATCGGTAAAAACGCCAAAACTACTTTCGATGTTTCGGCTTAACGCTGATATTCACGCTTCCATAGAAGCGCAAAAAATCGTCCGAAGTACTATCTCAAACACAATACTTACTGACTTCATCGAAAAAGCCGAACAAGATAAAGGTGTCGAGCGTCTCTCAGGCTATGACATTCAACTAACAGAAGAAACTCGTCTAACAATCTATACGGCGATTACGGATGCTGCGAGTGGTAATCTTCCTATGGACCAACAAGGGATGGGAATGGAGGTGTCAAAGTTCGGCGCTGTACTAAAGAATTTGCAAGGATACCTCGAATGTAATGCCGTAAAGGACGGTAAGGCTAGTGCAATTCTTCGCTTCAATAGTACATCATTCCGAAATAACTACCGCCTTGCAGACATCATTAATATGGACCTCCAGTACTACGGTGTAAAAGTGGGCACAACAGACACTTCAACACTCAGCTCCTTAGGCTTAGACCTTACAAATAATCCAACCGACACACAAGACGAGCTTAACCGACTCCTTAAAAGTACGGATGCCGATCCAAGTGGTGAAAAATTAGATGTCTACGATATTATCTTAGCTGGTGTATTCAACGATGCAGCGAACTAAGGGAGCTGTGGAGGTCAATTTTTTCTATGGTCCAGGCGATAAGCTTGGCGAGTCCTACGACCTTCAATCTGTCGAATCGCATATAACACTACTACAGCTTGCCTCAAAGCTTGATGCTGCTCGACTATTATCTAGCAAGGAATTTCTCAATTTTGAACAAGATACACTTATAGTTTGGCCTGAGGAGTTTTTTGGTGTGAGAGACAACTTTACAAACTCTTTGTGGAGAAATGTTCTGGAGACAAATCTACAAAAAGCTTATGTCGTCAACCCTCCAAAGCTGCTCGTGGAACAGGCAAAATTGCTATTTGGAACCGAGTCGGTCACTGAGCGTAATCATTCATACAAGTCAATTAGTCTTGACTTAATAAAGGAGGTGTCTGGTAGTCTAGAGAATGCCATAGTTGGACAGGACGATGCTGTTCAATCCCTTCCACGCTGTCTCGTATCTTTAATGAATACTGAAAAGAAACCTGTAGTTGTTATGCTCTATGGACCGACGGGCGTAGGAAAAACTGAATCTGCAAAGATAATCGCTAACGCCCTTGGCGGCGAGGCTAGTCGTATGCAATTTTCAATGCTTCAGACGGGTTCTCTAGCGGAGTATCTTTATGGATCAAGAGTTAATAGTAGATCGTTTGCTGCAGACCTGCTCGAACGACAATCCAATGTTGTTATCTTTGATGAATTCGACAAGACTGGGAGTGTCTTCCATAGTGCATTCTATCAGTTATTTGATGAGGGCGTTTTTGTCGACAAGAATTATAGCGTCGATATGACAAACACTCTCATAGTCTGTACGTCAAACTACTCTTCACTACAAGAAATACGACAGCATCTCGGAGAACCCCTTAGTTCACGTTTTTCAGCATTTATAAAGTATACTACTCTTGATCAATCGGCGAAGACCGCCATCATCAAGCAAAAGATTGATAAACTCTACGAATCTTACCCAGAAGACATTAGACAGGCTATCAATAAAGACGAAATAGAAGAGCGATTTCTGCCACTACTATGTAAGCTGAGTAACGTCAGAGAGATAACGAATTATATTGAACATATAATGTCTAACTATATTCTTGCGTCTGTGGAGGAGACAGGTATCGAGAATAGCTCTCTACCAGAGACTTCTGAGCCGATATGAGATACTGCAAATTTGGCCGACTTGACACCATTCTGTTTATGATATCTACTGCGACAGGTGTCACCTCGCCCGTTTTCTGAAAGTATTCTGGACCACTAATCACAATACATACATCCTTGGCCATTGGAAAGACAATCTCTGAATCTAGTCGACCAAAACCGCCAAAAGAAAAATGAACCACTCCATTTGGCATACGCTTAGCGACAAAAGCTGGCATATCACTTGTAATAAACTCATAACCGTCTGGTGCAAACATGATGTGCCAACCTCGCCTGATAAATTTTTCAGCTATTGGTAGTACCTGTTCAAGCATACCCCTAATCACATTGTTTTTCCCAATATCTATCGTAAGCTTCATATTATTTTCATCAATCATATCTTGAATATCTTGCTTAGACAATTCACCGGTAAAATCGGGATTTTCTTTTAATAGTTTTTCAAAACGTGCAGGATCATCCTTTTTGAACTCATCCATCATAGCTTTTCGAGCATTGTCATCGAGCAGTTTAGACAACTTATCTTTTAGAACGTCCTTTAGGAACTTTATTCCCGTCTCTTCAAAAAAATCCATAGTACGCGGTACTCGTAAGTACTGAAGAGCGATGAATATCGAGATATCCGCTATCGTTGCATTATCAATCCATTCACCTAGCCTTACTGTATTTAGCCAACCCTGATACTTTGACTCAATACCCTTTGCCAGCATTTCTTCAATTTCATCTGAATCCTTGCCGTCCTTGTCCTTTATTCGGTACAGATAATTCTGTGAGCATATTTTATCTATTTTGGTTGGCGTAATCATTTTGGACCGTGAATTGTACGCATAGGTCCTCTCCTTCTTTTCATCAAAAAGAAATCCTCTCAAGTAGGTCTGCGGAACGAAGTGTGCTTGCTTTGTCGCCATAGTGTTATTATAGCGGTTATGCACCATAAATAAAAAATAACATAGGCTTACCGCACTTAAGCAATATAATTTTTCGCACGATAGGGTTCTGAAAATGACACAGAAAAGAATAAAGTAGTAAGGGTGTCCTCTTGTTACCATACTAGATCTTGGCTTTGGGTATCCGATAGAGGTAAAGATAATGCTAACGCGCAGCAAGCACTAAAAAGCACTTCGCTAGAAAGTCAACAATACGAAGGTCTTACAGATGAATTAGTCGAGACCGCTATTGCGCCTCAAAATACTCCTATAAAAGATGGCTTTATAAAAAAGAAGTGGTACACAAAGATAAGTCTACCGAGCTAGAAAATAGGGTTGGGTTGTCGGAAGGTATAAATTAATCACAAACAAAAAAGACCTTTCAGAGCTTGAAAAGTCTTATATGGTGCGGGTTAGGAGACTCTAACTCCTGGCCTCTTCCATGGCAAGGAAGCGCTCTAACAACTGAGCTAAACCCGCATGTGATTCACGATTCATTGTAGCAAAGCCGTGAACAAAATGCAATATTTGGTGGCTCCTCCCAGACTTGAACTGGGGACACAAGGCTCTTCAGGCCTCTGCTCTACCAACTGAGCTAAAGAGCCACAAACTTGCTATTTCATTGTACTAAAGTTGTCGCTATCTGGCAAGGGTGATATACTTTTAAGAACGCGGGTGTCGTATAACGGCTATTATGTGACCTTCCCAAGGTTGAGACGGGAGTTCGACTCTCCCCATCCGCACCACAATTTACCATCACGAGCTTCCCGGCGAGGCTCTTTTTATTTGTCCTGCAAATCAGCAAAGGCTAAACGGTTATTTCGCTATATTCCGCGTAACCAAACTTGTCCAAAACTTCCTGACCAAATTTCCTAAGATTATCAATTCGTGCCTGTTCTTTGTCAAAATTTTCCTGCGTACAAATGGCGTCATAAAGCGCTCTCATATCACTATCCTCAGGACTACTAGCAGTTGCCCCTGTAAGTTCTCGCTCCATTAGGTCATGATTAGCACGTGGCATATTTCCATTCCTCCTCTTTTGACTCCATATATATCTTAGCACTATCTATACCATATAGAGTTTGCTTTTGCAATACTGTGTTCCGCGCCAATATAAAAAGTCCTCGACGTACATCGGGACTACTGACTAACTATAATGGTTCTCGCAGGAACTTGGTGAGGTGCGCCTCCCCATAACTACGATTGTCCACCACAACAATTCCGTTTTGAACTGGCACCTCACCTATTCCTGGGTGTGATAATATCATACATCCGCCCGGTTTGAGAAGCCCCATTAGTCGTGAAACTGTGGAAAACTGAGGATTATGATATGGTGGATCGGCAAAGATGATATCAAACTTCTCTGTTACGCTCATGCTTTTCAGCCAATTCGATATCGTTGTTTTTATTACAATAGATTTTTCATCGACGCCCAAACTGGCTATGTTTTCGGCGATCACGCGCTGCGCGACCCGGTCTCGCTCCACAAAAACCACCGACTCGGCACCGCGACTGAGTGCTTCCAGGCCAATCGCGCCAGAGCCAGCAAAAGCATCCAGCACCCGCGAACCGCGAACCGTCTCGCCCAGTGAATTAAACATTGCCGAACGGACTCGCTCACCCATGGGATGTGTCGTCGAGCCTGGTGGAGTTTGAATGAATCGTCCGCCAAATTCCCCAGCGATGATGCGCACCCTCACCGTTTAGCCTCAAGTTTCCAAACCGACGCTAGCCAGCCCAGCATGACGGCTTTGATGATGATCGGCATCAGTTCATGGTTAGTTTGCCACGCCAAATCAGTCGTCCAGCCGTTTTTGCCAAAATTGTCATACATCTTTAGGTCAGCCACAGCGTGCACTTGCTCTAGATAATATTTCCGATAGCCCTGTTGTTTGACCTGTAAAATCTCAGCCTCACTCGGCACAGCATCCTTAAAGCGCGGATAAGCCACTACGCTCGCCACACCAGCTTCAAACGCCACATGCATGGTCATCATGCCTTTAGCACCCCAAAACTTCCAGTTGTTTTTGATGAGCTCAATCCCCGTGTCACCCTTCATGACATTTTTCTTGAGGATGGAGGTTCGCGTCTCTAGACCTTCGCCGCCGCGCAGCTCCTGCATGGCATGTTCCAGCGGGAAATGATGCGCTGGCGTCAAACCATCGGTGATGGCATGCGCCATCCACGCCGCTTCAAAAGCGGCTCGTTCAGAATTATGGTTCTGTAGCGCCTTCGCCAGATTATCAATATGCTGGTCGATCATCTCCAACAGTGCCGTGTCGTTCGGGTCGTCTGGATTGATGAAATGCCATGGTTCGTCGACAGCTGGACTTTTGCGCTTAACGCCATCGGGGCCGTTTTTGCCCTCAAAATGCAGAATATTTTTAACATCAGGAAATTCGCACCAATCAGGCAGCATCGGTTCAAGGTGTCGCCTGGCCACTCGATCTATCTTTTGATGAACACCGATAAATCGACCAGAGCCATCTCTAATTGTTGTTCCTGCGTACATATTAATTCAAAATGGTTAATCGCTGATAGCGACTGACGGCACGCGCCAGATGGTTATATTGTAACAAATCCCGCCCCTCTTTGACAAAGCGCTCGGCCTCCGTTTGCGCACGGGCGATCAGTGGCGTATCGCTCAGTGAGGCAATTTTCAGGTTCAGCGCGCCATGTTGCATCTTTCCATAGATCTCGCCAGGACCGCGCAGTTTCAGGTCAACTTCCGCCAAGTAAAATCCGTCTTGAGATTTCTCAATCTCTCTGAGACGCTGGGACGGCTTATCATGACCCGACATCATCAAATGACAAAAACTCTGATGCTGACCACGCCCAACCCGACCACGCAGCTGATGGAGCTGGCTGAGACCAAAATGATCGGCATTTTCGATGAGCATGACCGTGGCGTTTGGCACGTTAACGCCAACCTCCACCACCGTGGTACTCACTAGCATATCCAGCTCGCCGTCGGCAAACTGTTGCATGACCGCGGCTTTTTCCTCCGGCGGCAATTTACCGTGTAGCAATCCGACGCGGCGATGACGAAACATCGTTTTTGCCAATTTGTGATATTCCGCCTCGACCGATTTTTTGTCATTGTCAGGATTATCGTCGATCAACGGGCAGATGATATAGGCTTGGCGACCTTTGGCAATTTCTGCATCAATAGTTTCGTAGAGCTTTGGCGCTGAGGCTGGCGACCAAATTTTCGTTTCAATCGGCTGGCGCCCGGCTGGCAGCTCGTCCAAAATCGAAATATCCAGTTCACCATACAAGGTCAACGCCAGACTTCGCGGGATCGGCGTGGCAGTCATGCTGAGCAGGTGTGGCATGTAGTCTGCCTTTTGTAATAATGCCTGCCGCTGCTTGACGCCGAACCGATGCTGCTCGTCAATTACCACAAACCCCAGCTTGTGGTACGCCACTTTTTCCTGAATCAGCGCGTGTGTACCAACCACCACGTTAATGTTGCCGCTCGCTAAATTGTCCAGCAGCTGCCGCCGCTGAGCGCCCTTGACGTGTCCCGTCAGCAGTGCCACCGACACGCCAAATGGCGACAATAATTCATCCAGCGTCTTGGCGTGCTGAGTCGCCAAAATCTCCGTCGGCGCCATGATGGCCGTCTGAAAGCCAGCCTGCGCCACTTCTGCCGCCACCAGCCCGGCGACCACGGTTTTGCCTGAGCCGACATCGCCCTGTAGTAGGCGATTCATCGGATGCTCCGACTCCAAATCTTGCAAAATCTGCCAGGCGGCGCGGCGCTGCGCGTTGGTTAAGGGAAATGGCAATTGTTCGACAAATTGCTTGACGACCGGCTGATTGAACGGGATGCGCCAGCCAGTCAATTTGGTTTGTTCTTGCTTGTTGAGCTGCGCAGCCAAAATCATTTCAAACAATTCCTCAAACGCCAGCCGCTCACGACCGCGAGCAATTTCCTCGTGACTATTTGGCGCGTGGAGGAACCTGACGGCTTCGGCGCGGCTGACTAGTTTTTGCCGCTGGACAATGTGTTCTGGTAGCGTCTCGGGCAAAAATTCCATGATAGGACGCAGATTTTTCAGCAAATCCTGCACGGTTTTGGGGCGGAGATTTTTGATTGATTTGTAGACGGGATGGATGCCCGACGTAGGCTGGGCGTCGGATGTATCGGTTTGCTTGGCAAGTTCGACGGATGGATTGCTAATCTGATAGCTATTATATTGCATGCCAAATTGGCCGGAGAACATAAACTCGGCGTCAGATCTCAGCTGCGATTCGCGGTACGGTTGATTAAACCAAACGGCCTTGACCTTGCCAGAATCATCCGCCAACACCGCCGTAGTGATCCTTAAGCCCCGGCGCACAATCCGCGTCGAAATCGACTCGCAGCGCGCTCGCACCGTCACCTTGCCTGGTTGAAGATCAGCGATATTGACCGCCGCCGAATAATCATCATACGCCCGCGGCAAAAAATCTAGGACATCCGCCACCGTCTCCAACCCTGCCGCCGCCAACGCCTGAGCAGTTTTAGGGCCGACGCCTTTGATATGTTCCAGTGGAGTTGTCAGCTTCATCTACGAAACAGCGTTGATGCCTTCCAGTGCGTAGGCGGTATCTTCCCAGCGTTCCACAGCGATACAATCAATGCCCATATTTTTGACTGGGAAATCATTGCCGCCTTCTTCCAGTTTATCGCCGAAGAATAGAATCTCCTCTTTGGTTACACCTGTCGCTTCCATTAGTTTCTTCATGCCGTACGCCTTGTCAATGCCAGGCTTGGTGACATCCAAGCTGGTGGTGCCTGCCGTCCGAATTTCAAATTCTGGAATGCGTGCTTTGACAGCATCGTTGAGCAATTTACGTTTTTCCTTGTTGGCTTCAGCCCAGGCGTATTTGTCTTCAGGAGTAGCCTTTTGACCCAGCGCAGAGTATGTCACCTGACTGAGGCGATCTTCGATGATTTCGCCAGCTGGATTGTCCACCCACATATCAAGCTCCTTAGCTGAGGTCTCAATTGCCTCAAAAATCCGAGCTTTTTGCTCTTCAGTCAAGTCCTCCTGATATTGCAATCGCCATTCGCCGTCCTGGAAGCGATAGTAACGAGTGCCACATGTTGGCATGATGTGCAGCCGGCTAAGATCAACGCCCGGAACTTGTTCAATTTGCCTGACAGTGTTTGGATAGATCACTCCTTCAAAATCAGTACCAGAAATGATGCACACGTCGTAATGTTTCAGCAACTCCGCCAACAGACCAGCCATGCGCGGCGTAGCTGGCATTTTCGACAAGACAATAGTGTCGTCTGAGTCAAAAGCTATAATTTTCTTCATTATTCGTCTCCCTCCATGATTAGCACAAATGTATTTTTACCTTTTTTCAGTAGCGACGTGGTGTTAACAGCTTGGTCTTCGGCTATTTTTTCGCCATTAAGGCTGATGGCGCCAGATTTTAGCAGGCGTTTTGCCTCGCCGTTGGAACTGACCGCACCAGACACCACCAATGCTTCAATCACGCCGACGCCGACATCAACGCGCGGGATTTCCTTGGCGAGAGCGTCCAGGTCATCGTCTGATAATTGCCGAAAATCGCCGCCGCCAAACAATACTTCAGTCACCCGCTCCACTGATTCGCGCCGATTGACGCCGTGGACGATGTCGGTGACTTCGCGTGCCAAGACCTTTTGGGCCGAGCGCGCACCCGGGTTAACCGCATGGTTTTCAGCGATGGCCTCAATGGTGTCGCGATCGAGCATGGTAAAGATTTTCATGTACTCAATGGCGCTTTCGTCATCAACGTTCAGCCAGAATTGATAGAACTTGTAGACGCTGGTTTTGGCTTCATCTAGCCACACAGCGCCACCTTCGGATTTGCCAAATTTGCGCCCGGTTGATTTGTTGATGAGTAGCGGTGCGGTCATAGCGTAGACTTCGGCATTTTCTTTTTTGCGGATCAATTCCACGCCTGAAACCAAATTACCCCACTGGTCAGAACCGCCGATTTGTAAATTGACACCGTGGTGTTTGAACAAATGCCAGAAATCATACCCCTGCAGCAACGTGTAGGTAAATTCCGCAAAACTCAGCCCTTTACCGTTGTCGATGCGTGCCTTGAAAAATTCACGACCGATCAAATCTGCCATGTTGAAATTCTTGCCAATGTCGCGGAGGAACGGCAACAATTCCAAATTGCCCAGCCAATCCGCATTGTCCACCAGGGTAAAATCGCGTCCGGCGAAAATTTGTGACACCTGTGCTTTCAAAGCTCGTTTATTGTGCTCAATTTCCGCATAAGAAAGTAGACTCCGCTCCTCGGTGTCGCGCATATCGCCGATCATACCCGTGCCGCCACCAACCAGTAGAAACACCTTGTGTCCGCGCTCCAAAAAATGCCGCACCATCATATAGACCGCCAAATGCCCGACATGCAAACTGTCAGCTGACGGATCTGTCCCCAAATAGAGCGTAAAATTCTCCGAATCGATAAGCTTGTCGTTGGTGAATGTGGTCTGGTTCCAAAACCCGCGCCACTGTAATTCCTCTGATAACTGCATATTTTCTCCTTGGTCAGCTAATCTTAGTATCAGTATATCAATTTTTGGCAGTTGATGCGAACCATGTGCGTGATATAATAGATTACGTGAATAAGAGTAGTACAAGTAGCAGCAACAAATCGCCTTCTAGTCCCAGGAAATCTGCGACAAAGCGATTAAGCTTGTATGCCAATCTGGCACATAAGCGTAAAGTTAAAAAAGATAAAGATTCGCGCGAGCGTGCTGAATATTTGGCAAGCTTGCCGAAGCATCCAGTTAAGCGATTTTTCTATCGCTTACATCCAAAGCGGTTAGCTAACTATTGGTTCTCCAAACGCGGCGCAAAGATGGCGCTGAAAATTGCTGGTATTACTCTGTTGTTGATGATCTTGTTTATCGGTGGGCTGTTCGCATATTTCCGCAAAGACTTGGATAAGATTCGACCAGGCGAAATTGCCAAACGTGTCCAAACAACAGTCACGAAATATTATGACCGTAACGGCGTGCTACTCTGGGAAGATAAAGGAACTGGTAACTACAAACTGGTGGTCGAAGGTGACCAAATTAGCAATCACCTGAAACATGCTACTGTTGCCATTGAGGACAAAGACTTCTACAAACACCACGGAGTTAGTGTTAGCGGCTTGACGCGTGCGGTATTTTCAACGGCTTCTGGAGGGCAGGTTCAGGGAGGATCGACATTGACCCAGCAGCTCGTCAAACAGGTGTTCTTTGCGGATGAAGCTGGTGAGCGTGGTCTCAAGGGTATCCCGCGTAAGATCAAAGAGATGATTTTGGCGATTGAGGTTGAACGCATGTACAACAAAGACCAAATCTTGTCACTATACCTCAACGAATCGCCATATGGAGGTCGCCGTAATGGCGCTGAGTCAGCTGCACAAACGTACTTCCACAAGAGCGCAAAAGACCTAACTATAGCCGAAGCAGCCCTGCTAGCAGGAATTCCGCAGAATCCGTCCTACTTTAACCCGTACAATACTGCCGGTAATAAGGCCTTGATCGAGCGCCAACACACCATCTTAGACTACATGACAGAACAAGGCTACATCACACAAAAAGAAGCAGATGAAGCTAAGAAATACCCAATCCTTGACAATCTATATCCACAAGTCGAACAAACTGAAGGCATGAAGGCACCACACTTTGTGATGATGGTCCGATCACAGCTTGAAAAAGAACTTGGTCAAGCAGTTGTTGGACGAGGTGGATTGACCGTTAAAACAACACTGGATTGGCGCATCCAAGAAAAATTAGAAAATGAAATGAAAGCCTTCTTTGCAACCGGCCGCCCAGCTGCTATTAACGCCCACAACGGTGCGTCAGTCGTGGAGGATGTGCAGACTGGTCAAATTGTTGCCCTGATGGGTAGCCGTGACTTTAACTATCCAGGCTTTGGTCAGGACAATGCTGCCACGGCCTTCGTCCAGCCAGGTTCATCCATCAAGCCATTTGTGTTTACTCACCTATTCAGCAAGCACGGTAGCCAAGCTTACGGAAGCGGCACCATACTGAAAGACGAAAACATTGACTCAATTTACGGTGCTAAGCTTAACAACTGGGACAACAAGTTCATGGGTGACATCACCATCCGCCGAGGACTTGGTCTGTCTCGTAACACCCCAGCGGTGAAAGCAATGTACATTGCTGGCAACGGTAGTCCAAAGCCAACCGTGGAATTCATCCGAGGCCTTGGTAACTCAGAGTATTGTAAACAAGAGGAAGACTCTGGTGGTTACGGTCTATCTGCCGCCATCGGTGGATGTGGCGCCAAGCAAACTGAACTGGTCAATGCCTATGGTACCTTGGCTCGCCTGGGTGTCAGGAAAAAGTCCACCTCAGTATCGGAAGTG
This sequence comes from Candidatus Nanosynbacter featherlites, assembly GCF_037013405.1. Taxonomy (NCBI): domain Bacteria; kingdom Bacillati; phylum Minisyncoccota; class Nanosynbacteria; order Nanosynbacterales; family Nanosynbacteraceae; genus Nanosynbacter; species Candidatus Nanosynbacter sp. BB002. The sequence goes on from NZ_CP146064.1 coordinate 477,263, forward strand.
ATCAACTCTCAGAACGAAACCCTCCTGAAATGGAAAGATGAATCAAAGCAAGCTGTCGATCCGCAGGCCGCCTATATCACCAACGACATCCTAGCTGACCGATCGAGCACATTGGTGACAGGAAGTATCCCGGGTGTGCGTGCTAGCTACAAGACCGGAACCTCCGACAAGGGCAATCAACCAAAAGACATCTGGCTGGCGAGCTATACACCAGCTCTCGCCATGACCCTCTGGCTTGGTAACTCCGACAGTCGTACATTGACCTCCATAAACTCGTCAACTGGTCTCCCAGTGATTCAGAAAGTCATGAGCTTTGCACATACCCAGGTCTACCAGCCAGCTGGCAAGTGGAAATCAAGCATGTGGTACACCCGCCCATCTGGTATCAAGCAGAATGGCAAAGAACTGTACCCATCGTGGTGGAACCAAAACCAAGGACAAAGCTCGTCTAAGATGACATTTGACCGCATCTCTAAAAAGAAGGCTACCTCCTGTACTCCAGAGGGCGCACGAGAAGAAGTTGACGTGATCAAGGCAGTCGACCCAATCACCAAGAAAGAGTCTTTCAGTGCGCCAGCAGGTTACAACGCTACCGCTGACGACGATGTGCACAACTGTAGCGATGCCAAGCCTCGTGTCGCTAGCATCACCGCGTCTGGCTCGAGTAATAAATACACTATTGATGTCAGTGTTGATGGAGGAAAATTTGGTCTAGCAACGCTTGATATCTTGGTTGACGGACGTTCAGTCAAATCAAGCAATATCAGCGGTAACAGCGCCTCAGACCGCGTCTCAGTCAATGTCTCATCAGGATCACACACTATCACCGTGAATGTCCGCGACGAAGGGTACTACACCGCAAGTAGCTCAAAAACTGTCAGCGACGATTAATCGTCTTGGCTATTCGCCAACCTAATCAGCTCAGCCTCTCAGCCTCGCGCTGGGCTGATGTTTTTGTAGTCGTAGAACGACGACGAGTTTGCTGCACAGGCTTCTGAGTTTTTACTGCTGGCTTTTTAGTAGTCTTCTTAGCTGATCCTTCTGGACTAGTCTGCACTTTCCGACCAACAGAGCGACGTTTTGCGATGACAGCTGTTTGTCTTGTTGGTTCTGGCGGAGTGGTTTGCTCGACAACCTTGGCGAACATCATCTTGCCAGCGTCAGTTTGTAGGCTACGGATAATTTCAATGCGCTTTTTCTGACCCAGGAACTTTTTGGCCTGCTCAACCACCACCATGGTGCCGTCATGCAAATAGCCGACTGCTTGATGAGAATCCTGACCTTTTTGTGTCAATTCCAGCACCAGCTCATCGCCAGGTAGATAGCTCATGCGCAAACTCTTGGCCAGCTCATTGATATTGAGAATCTGAATACCTTCAACTTGTGCCACCTTATTCAGGTTGTAGTCCAGCGTCAAAATAGCAGCGTTCATTTCCTTGGCGAGCTGCAGCAGACGGTTATCAACGCCCTCGGGAATGCGCGTCGCATCGTCAAGCAGCGTGAACGAACTACCCAGCACATCTTTTAGTTCCTTCATGACGTCCATACCAAAGCGGGCACGTTCGCGCTTAGCATGATCAGCACCGTCAGCCAACAACTGCAGTTCTATTAGCACACTGCGCGGCACGATGATCTGCCCCAGCAAGAACCCAGTCTTTGCCAGATCAACCACCCGTCCGTCCATCAACACCGAGGTGTCAACCAAAATTGGCAGCTGCGTGCCACTACCTGTGTGCCGCCGCGGCTTGACCAGCAGATATATCTCCGCCATGATAGCCAGCAGCATGATAATGATAAGAAGTTCAATTGTTTTTTCCATAATAATTTCCTTTATGATAACATTTATTGTAAATAGTCAATCAGTGCCTGGCGTAAATCGCCGACACCGCGCACAAATGCGTCCTTGTGGGTTTTTGGCGCAATGGCGTAGGTAAAGCCGAGCTTCTTCGCCTCTTTGACGCGGGCGTGCCAGCCTTGAGCTGAGCGCACTTCGCCGCCCAAGCCGACTTCGCCAAACACCACCGCTTCGTCGCTGAGTTTGCGGCCAGCCGAGGCCGAGGCGATGGCCATAGCGACTGCCAAGTCCGCCGCTGGGTCGCTCAGTTTCAAGCCACCAACCACGTTGATGTAAATATCTTTGTCGGAGAGATTGAGCTTGGTACGCTTTTCCAGCACCGCCACCAACAAGTTTAAGCGGTTGAGATCAAAACCGCTGGCCGCGCGTTTGGGGTAGCCAAAATTCGTCGGATTGACCAACGCCTGAATTTCCACCAGCAGCGGCCGCGCCCCCTCCATGGTGGCTAGGACGATGGAGCCGTCGAGGTTTTGCCGCTCGGCTAGCAAACTCGCCGATGGATTAGCCACAATCTGTAATCCATCCTCGTGCATTTCGAAAATTGCTGCCTCATTAGTCGAGCCATAGCGATTTTTCTGCGCCCGTACCACGCGAAAACCACCGTAGCGATCGCCCTCAAAATTCAGCACCACGTCGACCAAGTGCTCCAGGACTTTCGGCCCAGCAATTGAGCCTTCTTTGGTGACGTGTCCGACCAAAATCACTGCGGTATTCGAGGCTTTGGCGGCGCGAATGATGACGTTGGATGAGTTGGTGATTTGGCTAACTGAGCCTGGCGCTGAGGCAATGTCTGCCAGCGACAATGTTTGGATGGAATCGACAATCACCAGATTGTAATGGCCAGTCTGGATGGAAGCGGCGATGTCCTCGGCGCTGTTACTGGACGCCAGCTGCAGACTCTCTGAGTCAACCGCTCCCAACCGCTCAGCCCGCAATTTGACCTGCGACACCGACTCCTCGCCGCTGACATAGAGCACTTGGTTTTGTCGGGCAATAAACGCCGCGACTTGCGCCAGCAGGGTGCTTTTACCAATTCCCGGCTGCCCCGCCACCAGCACCACGCCGCCCGGCAAAAAGCCACCGCCGAGCACCGCGTCAAGGTCGGCAATGCCGGTTGCTAGCCGCGCCTGTTTAGTTTCAGTAGCCGTTTCGCTGAGCCTGAGCGTCGTGAGCGCCTTGCCCTTGCCACTGCTGCGGGCTACCGCCGACGCACCAGTATCGACTGGTAGTTGCTCAACCAGCGAGTTCCACTCACCACAATTTTCACACTTGCCAACCCACTTTGGATAGCTGGCGCCACACTGCTGGCAGATAAATTGCGATTTTGCCCGCGCCATCACTCTACCGCCTTTTGACTGTCGAGGCTCTGACTGAGCCGATCAGCTTGCTCACCTAGCGCATTCATTTTTTCAACGTCAGCATTGTACTGATCGATCTGCTGGAGTAACGCAGCCTTTTGACTATTCAAGCGTTGACCTTCGGCTTGCAATTGCGAACGCTCAGCCTGGAACTGCTGCTGTGAACCAAAACCACCGCTAGTAGCTCGCTGATTGAAATCACGAATCTTCTCATTCAGCGCTGTCATCGAGGTATCGTAGTTTTCCTTTCGCTGCTCAATCACCGCTCGTTGCTGTTTCAACTTCGCCTGCAAAGTAGTCACTTGCCGCTCCAAATCAACAAATCGCTGATTGTATTTTGCGTGCAAGGCAACTACTCGTGAGCGGTCACTGAAAAATCGAGCATAGTGCGTTTCCAGCTCTGAGCCCAAATCGGCATGTTCCGTGCCTAAAATGGAATGAAGCTCATTTGACCGAGAGCCTGGCTGCGCTCGATCATAGTACGCCATGCGTTCTTCCAACTTATTGTCTTTGATCCTCGCATAGGCATGTTCCAACAATTGACCAAGTCGCTGCTTTTCGGCGTCAGATAATCGCGACCACGCTGCGTGCAACATCTCGTGCGCCGCCGTCACCTCTTTGATACCGTCAAGCTCAGGGTTCGGCACATTGTAAATATGAATAGTATCCTCTCCTGACTTGTAGCAGCCCAAAATTGGACTGGCTTTTTCCGACCGACGACACTCAGCATTAAATTCATTGGACGACTCCAGCCGTGGCTGAGTGACGTAAAATTGAAATCTGCCGTGCTCCGACATACCAGCGTTTGTTGCCAATTGAGCAATCTCAGTACTGGGCTGAAATTGCCAAGCTCGCACATGATCGAGTACGAATTGCCGGTTGAGCACCACCCAACCACTGAAGGCCAATATAGCTACTGACAGTAAAAAGCTCCCTAGTTTGCTAATCTTCGACATCAATTATTACCTCACCTTTTTTCATTGACGCAATTAATGTTGATCCTGCGTGCGCTTTCGACAGCACTGCTTCACTCAACGGATCTCCCAACAGAGTCTGGACAGTCCGCCGAAGGCGTCTCGCTCCGCGTTCAGCGTCAAAGCCATGGTCAATGATGCGACGTTTGACACTTGGTTTAATCATCAGGCTCATGCCGTGGCTCTCAATTGCCGCGCCAAGTTCGCTCGCAATAGTATCAAATATCTTGCCAGCAACTGCTCGGCTCAACGCTTGGAAGACGATGATAGCATCAAATCGCTCAATCAACTCTGGCTTTAAGAAATCCTCCAGAGCCTGTCGCGCCGTCCGGTCATTGTGTCGCTGTACGTCTTTGCTACTGCGTTTCTTTGCGCCGCCAAACCCTAACGCTTCAGTATTCATCATACCCGCCGAGCCAACATTGCTGGTCAAGATGATGATGGTATGGCGAAAGCTGATCGCTCGCCCTTGCGCGTCGGTCAACTGACCATCTTCCAGTAGTTGCAGTAGCAGATTCATCACGTCTGGATGTGCTTTTTCAATCTCATCAAATAACACCACACTGTACGGCTGCCGACGAACTTTGTCGGTCAATTTACCGCCATCTTCATACCCCACATAGCCCGCTGGAGCGCCAACCAACCGACTCGTCGTGTGCTTTTCGGAGAATTCACTCATGTCAATTTTGATGAGGTTCTGCTCACCACCAAACACTTCCCGCGCCAACACGCGAGCCAGCTCAGTTTTACCAACACCTGTCGGGCCCAAAAATACGAAAGATCCCATGGGTCCGCTATGCCGATGTAGTCCAGCGCTGTTTCGTCGAATAGACCTCGCCAATTCAGCAATTGCTTCAGTTTGCCCCAGCACAAATTTACCTAATCTATGCTCCAGCTTGATCAAACTTTTGGCTTCAGTGTGCGCCAATTTTTTCACTGGCACACCAGTCATAGCGCTCACTGCCGACCTCAAATATGCTTCATCCAACCGCGGCAACATGTCCTCGCTCGCGCCCAGATCACCAGCGCGCTTTTCCAATTGCTTCATTTGCGTTTTGAAACGCGCCGCTCGTTCGTAGTCTTCCGCTTCCACAGCCGCATCGATTTTACCCGCCAGGCGCTTGATTTGCTGAGCTAACTTTTGGCGTCGGCCTGGTTTGAGTGGCTGCTTTGAGCGCATCAATGCTGCCGCTTCGTCCAGCACATCAATCGCTTTGTCGGGCAAAAATCGATCCATGACATACCGCTGGCTCAAATCTACTGCCAGCTTCACAGCCTCCTCGTCGATACTCAGCTGATGATGCAGCGCCAAGCGACTACTCAGCCCCATCACCATCCGCACCGCTTCTTCTGCCTCAGGTTCCGCCACCACCACCGACTGAAATCGTCGGCTCAAAGCAGCGTCTTTTTCAATGTATTTGCGATATTCATCAAAGGTCGTCGCCCCGATCACCCGCACTTCGCCGCGCGCCAACGCTGGCTTCAAAGCATTGGCGGCGTCCATCGAGCCTTCGGCCGAACCAGCGCCCACCAGCAGATGCAGCTCATCGATAAACAAAATAACTTCTTGGTGCTCCTTGGCGACCACTAGCACTTTTTGCAAGCGTTCTTCAAACTGCCCACGAAACTTCGTTCCCGCCACCATGGAAACCAGGTCTAGCTGGATGATCCTTTTGCCTTCCAAAAATGCCGGCACGTCACCATCAACGATTCGCTGCGCCAAACCTTCAACAATTGCAGTTTTTCCCACGCCTGGCTCACCGATCAAAGCTGGGTTATTTTTACTGCGCCGACCCAACACCGTGATGACACGCGACAATTCTTTGTCCCGCCCAATCATCGGATCGACCAATCCCTGCCGAGCTCGCTCTGTTAAATCATTGCCAAACTTCTCTAGCAGTTTGATGGACTTGCGTTCAGTAGTCGGCGCTGACTCGATTTGTTGCTCTGCCTCTGACTGTTGCCTGTCAAACACGCCCTCCAAGTCGCCACGAAGAGCCTCTAAATCAACATTCATGTCACGCAAAATCCTAGTAGCCCGCGCTTCGCGCTGCGTCAAGATGCTGTAGACCAAATGCTCCGTACCGATTCGCGACTGCCCAAACTCCAGCGCCAGCTCCCACGCCATGCGCACTGTCGCCAAAACATCAGCTCGTACTCCATGGTCAACGACAGCAAACACCACCGCACTCGGCGTCAATTCCAGCGCCGTTTCAACGCGATCAAGCGTCACTCCACTTTCCGCCAAGATCTTGGCACCTAGCGAAGAATTCTGAGCCAATATCCCCAGGAGAATATGCTCAGTCCCCACGTACGGGCTTCCTTGATTTCGGGCAATCACACCAGCTCGCTCAAAGCTAGCCCGCGCCGTATCTGTCAGGCGCGATTCCAGCTCAGAGAAATCTCTCGGCTGTTCCATTATCGCCTCCTTTCATCGCTTATCGGCGAATATCTCAAGTACTTCGCCAATCTTATTCTGCTGTTTCCTCAATGGCATTAAACAAGCTGTCTTCTACATTCTTGCGAGGCTTATTTTCAGCTGGTTTAACAGCTGCCTTTGCCTCGATATCTAGTTCATAGCCAGTCAGACGACTTGCCAAGCGAACATTCTGCCCAGCCCGGCCGATGGCCACTGATTGCTGATCCTCGCTAACGTAGACGGTTGCTCGCTTTTCGTCCTCATTGACCGTCACGCTCAGCACTTCTGCCGGGCTCATGGCATTGGCGATGAAACCAGCTGCGTCTTCTTCAAACGGAATGATATCAATTTTTTCCTGCTCGCCAATTTCGTTCATCACCGCCTGAACACGCGTTCCATGACCGCCGACGAAGGTACCGACTGGGTCAACACCTGGCAGTGCTGATGCAACCGCCAATTTGGTGCGGCGACCCGCCTCGCGGGCAATGGCTTTGATTTCCACAGCGCCCGTTTCCATCTCTGGCACTTCCTGACTGAACAAGAACCGCACAAACTCTTCATTGCCGCGGCTCAATATCAGCTGCGGACCGCGACCTTCGCGTTCGATGTCCTTAATGTACACCTTGACGCGGCGACCAACACCGTAGTATTCGCCAGGGATTTGCTCGGACTGAGGCATGATACCGACCGCCTTGCCCAGCTCAATTCGCACCACGCGTGGCTCAACCCGCTGAATCGTACCGGTTACCACCGTACCAATTTTATCTTCAAATTCTGCCAGCACCACTTCGCGCTCGGCCTCGCGCAGCCGCTGCAAAATCACTTGCTTGGCGGTCTGGGCTGCTACCCGACCAAACGTCGTCACGTTGTGAGTCTCGACCGTCACTTCGCTGCCTAACTCAGCCGCCGGGTCAACCGTTTTGGCCTCGTCCAGGCTCATTTGATTGACATCATTTTCGACTTCTTCAACCACCGTTTTGACGACCGACACCACAGCCGTGCCGCTATTGATGTTTAGGCTAGCGCGCACCAACTGCTCACGGGTACCGTTATCACGCCGCCACGCCGCCGCGATAGCCTGCTCGATCACCTCTAGAACTGTCTCTTCTGGCAGGTTCTTTTCCTCGGCAATCGTCCGCAGTGCCAACGTCAATTGCTTAATGTTCAAATCTTCCATACTACTCTCCTTTATCACTTATGATTATACCACGATACGAGGTTGCACCGCGATGCATATATCCTCATACGAAAAATTCCGACCTTGGCGGCCGGACGTACACTACACATTCTATACCAGTTCGCTGGCCATGTCAAGCATACCACGTAGTCCGCGCCTTCTCCGTGCCATATCGAGCAAAGCGGTCCTGCAAAGACCGGCCGTAAACCCAGTAAACGGCTGGTCAAAGAGGGTGAATATTTCGGCATACTCTTTATTTTCCGTCACCTTAACACCCGAGAAGATATTCGCGCCCTCATTATACTCACGCCGCATATCATTGATGAGCACTCTTGACGCAAAACGCCCAATCACCCTATCAATCTCCCGCTGGATACGATTCAACTCATCCATGATGGCATAATAATTACGACTATCCTTGTCCATGCCATATTGTTCTCGCAATGATCTACCCGGGGCTCTCTCGATAACGGCGGCAGGTGGTGAATAGCCATCACCTACCAAGGCCAATACTGACGAGGTCGTGATGTCTGAATTATCCTGCTCAAGTTCTTCACCTAACATATTCAACGTGAGCGTTTGTATCTGCGCCTCATCCTTATCCCGATGTCGCTTACTCAAATACGGAATGTCAGGACCTGGATCAATAACATAAGCATGTAATGCACCTAATCGAGCTGCGGCAATCTTATTTTGTATCACCTTTTCTCTACCCCGCCCATGATATTGCATCCAATCTGGATTTCGGCTGACCGACGCAATAGCCGTCAGCTCCAAGGTTCGCTGAAAACCCTCATCATCAGCCAGCTCTGGACGGAATAAAACCGCAGTCACTTGATGGTTTTCCTGGTCCATCGGCGACTTGACCGGATACTGGCGAATTTGCTCACTTTTCACCTTATTATAATAGCATTTTATTTCTTTATTGTCAATGTAATTATGTCCGTACTGTTGCTTATTTTGTCTTTCTATGACATAATACTACTATGTTTACCGTCTCCTCACCCGAGAAAAATGGCCAGCCAAGTTTTCAGGTGGACATTGCGCCAAGCTGGCCTATTTTGGATCAGACCAGAACCAATTGGCTTACCGGCAGACCGGCTACTGTCGACAAAATCCCAGTATATCCTGAAACGCGCGACTGGGTGCTCGGGCCAGCCGTTCAGATTTATAAAGAAACAACGTTCTATCTAAAAGATAACCAAATTCCAGATTTTCCAATCAAAACAGCGGACAGTGAAGCATGTTGTAGCCTAATGGATTACTACGTTAACCCTGAGGATATTGCAACATTATTCATACCCTACGTTGACAAGGTATTTGATATCAATTCACCCGAAGAGGCCATATCCGCTGAGGCGTACTTAAACCGCAAAATAGGCTCAAAAGTACTCCGCATGGTATTTGAGAATATTCCTGAATTAAAGGACCCTATTTTGCGAAGAGCAATCGACAGCTCTCTGGTGGAAACACAAGAAGATATCGCTCTGGCTGTTGAAGCTCGTAAAATTCATGGGCTATCACCAGATGACGAATCAGTAAAACTCATCAGACAAGCTACCTGCAAAAAAGTTGACAGACAACTCTCCGCCATGCGAGATGCCATGACAGAGCTTGCATACGTCAATGGTGCTGATAGATCGAAGCATAAGCCAGAGCTAAGCGCTGCCGACAGAAGAGAGATTTTTGCTGAAATGATCGCAGCTAAATACGAGCCGCCAGCTGAGTCTTAGCTCACCCCTTACATTTTTCCAAAACATGAACGGAGGCTTGCTTTTCAGCGTCAGTGACCCACAAGTGATATTTTTTCTTCACCGCAATTTGCCGGGTGACGTATTGGCAGCGAAAATCTTTGTTAGGCGGCAACCAAGCTGATGCATCGCTATCACCCTTATTCTGGTTTGCCTGCCCTTCTGACGCCAGTAGGTTCAGTGGATCATTCGCTAATTTTTCCCTGTCAACCGCTGACAAATTCTGCGCGCCCTTTTGCCAGGCGTCGCTCAGCGCCACCACATGGTCGATCTGTACTTTAGAACTGGTTTTTTCACCGCGCTGAAAATGAATGGTTTGACCAGTATATGGATCTTGCAAAACACCAGAAAGCACCTTGCAGCCTTCGCCCACTTTTTCATCACTCAAGTCCCTAGCTAAAATCACTTCCCGCACCGAGCAACCATCAATTTTGCCCCAGCCGTTGCCAAACTGTTTGCGCGTATAGCCCGTTTTGGGCGCACGACCCTTTACTTCCAATTTGTTCAGTTCATCAAGCGCGGTTGAATTGCCAAAATACTGTTGCTGCAGATCAGCCGGGACAGGAGCCAGCTTTGGCTGCGACAGCTGTGACGACCACACTGCCAAAACCGACAGCACCACCACAAACAAGGCCATGATACGCCTGCGCTGTAATTTCGCCCCCTTCATACTTCTAGTATATCGAATATCATAAGCCTTTTCCAACCAGTCAGTCTCGCAGCCAGCAAATGATATAATAAAACCATGACAAAACTCAAGCATTTACTCGATACCTTTACACCCCATCACTATGACCTAACCCTCGACTTGACACGCGCCGAGGAAAAATCGTTTTCTGGCACAGTGATCATTTCCGGCGAGTCGACTGGCGAGTCGATTTCGCTACACGCCAAAGATTTGACTATTCACTCGGCGTTGATTGACGACCAGCCAGCTGAGTTTTCTCACGGTGAGTTTGACGAGCTAAACCTGTCGCGCCCAGAGTTGTCCAGCGGTAAGCACACCGTTCGCATCGACTTTTCTGGCACCATCACCGACGCTATGCACGGGCTATACCCATGCTATTTTACGCATAATGGCATTAAAAAGCAGTTATTCGCCACCCAATTTGAATCGCACCACGCCCGCGAAGTCTTTCCGTGTGTTGACGAGCCAGCCGCCAAGGCAACTTACGACGTAACGCTGAGAACCGCACCAGATTTGACCGTCCTTGGTAATATGCCCGTCACTACATCATCCGAGCAGGACAGTGCGCTGACAACCACTTTTGCCACCACACCGCGTATGAGTAGTTATTTGCTAGCTTTTGTCGTCGGCGAACTCCACAAGAAAACTGCTCATACCAAATCTGGCGTTGAAGTTAATATTTGGGCAACGCCAGCCCAAAGCGAGGAGACCCTGGATTTTGCGCTGGACATTGCCACTAGCTCCATTGATTTTTATGATGAATATTTTGGCGTACCATATCCGTTGCCAAAGTCTGACCACGTAGCGCTGCCAGATTTCTCGTCGGGTGCCATGGAAAACTGGGGGCTCATCACCTACCGCGAAAGTTGCCTGCTGGCTGACTCGAAATTAACACCAGAGTCATCCAAGCGCTTCATCGCCACCGTCATCGCTCACGAGCTCAGCCACCAGTGGTTTGGTAATTTGGTGACCATGCAGTGGTGGAATGATCTGTGGCTGAACGAGAGCTTCGCCAATATGATGGAATACGTCGCAGTCGACGCACTGCATCCTAAGTGGCGGATGTGGGAGGATTTTGCGACGGGCGAGGTCACAGTGGCGCTTCGACGCGATAGCCTAGACGGTGTGCAGCCAGTGCAGGCTGATGTTAATCACCCGGACGAGATCAGCACATTGTTTGACCCGGCAATTGTCTATGCTAAAGGTGGGCGGCTGCTGGTGATGGTGCGGCGGCTGATCGGCGAGGAAGCGTTTCGCTCTGGTTTGAAGGCATATTTTGAAAAATTTGCCTACCAAAACACTGTTGGTGATGATTTGTGGCAGGAGCTAGAGACTGCCAGCGGTCAGCCAATTATTAACCTGATGAACACTTGGATTTCTCAGCCAGGTTTACCAATCGTGCGAGTCGAACAGGATAATTCGGCCAAGCAATCGACCGCCACCCTTCGCCAACAGCGCTTCTTCATCGGCGACCATCAGCCATCCGACGCCTTGTGGCCGATTCCATTATTCGCCAACCAACCACTTGATGACGAAATTTTAACTGAACGTGAGAAAACATTCACCATTGAAAAACCGCTACAGCTGAACTGCGGACTGAACGGACATTTCGTGACCAAATATGACACCACTACTCGTGAGCAACTATTGACTACTATTCACGAACTGCCGACTCTGGATAAAATCTGCCTACTCCAAGATGCTACGTTGTTAGCTCGGGCTGGATTTGAAAATTCAGCTTCACTCCTGCCACTGGCACTGTCGCTGAAACATGAAACCAACGAAAAGGTTTTCGGCATGGCGGCTGGTGCACTGGCGGAGCTACGCAAATTTGTTGACGATGATGACGACGGCAAGGCCCGCTTGAAGCAAATTTCTGGCGAATTTGCTCGCGCTACCTTTGACGAACTGGGTTGGGACGAAACACCCGGTGAATCCGACGACGACCGCGAACGGCGCGTCACTGCTCTAGGCTTGATGATCTATAGCGAAGACCAAGCAGTGCTAGCGGAAGCCAAGCGACGCTTCGACAGCCAGCCTCTTGAGGAATTACCAACAGAAATCCGTTCACTGATCATTAGTGCTACTGTGCGGCACTTTGAAACGCCAGAGATGATTAACAGCCTGTTCCAGACCTACCAGCAGACGCCGTCAAACGACCTGCAAGCTGACATCACTCTGGGACTTACCGCCACTAAAAACCCCGAAACTGCGCAAAAAATCCTTGCAAATATCAAGCGCCCCGACGTCATTCGTCCACAAGACGCTAGCCGTTGGTTCGTTTATCTCATCCGCACTCACGAAAGCTGCCAGCTCACGTGGGATTGGCTGAAGGATAATTGGCAGTGGGTCGAAACAACCTTTGCTGGCGACAAAAGCTACGATGAGTTCATTCGCTACGCTGCCATCGGGCTAACAACGAGCGACGAACTGGCTGACTTCCGCCGCTTCTTTGAGCCGATGCTGAATATCCCAGCCCTGACTAGGACGATTGAGCTGGGCATCACAGAAATCGCAGCCCGAGTTGAGTTGATTGAGCGAGACAAGGCGGGCGTGCTCGCTGTTTTGCAAACAACACTGTGATATATTATGCCACATTTTTGACAAAATCTCTTGACATTTTGTTCTATTAGTGATATATATATTAGCTTTTCGCTCAAGTTTCCACAAAAAAGGGCGTGAAGTTGCCCTTTTTGCTTGAGTCTTGATTCTTAGGAGGAATCATGAAGCGTCTTTTTGTCGGATATCTCTTCCTCATCGCCGCCACTGTGGTGGCATACCTCACTGCTAGAGCAGGACACCTTGCTCTAGCTTTACTCCCCCTGGTGTCATACGCAGCCACCCTGGTCTGGATCCTTTACAAGGACCAGGTTAAGAGGCGTCTCTTTGACGCGGTGACGTACTGCCATGTCAAAGAATTGATAAAAGACAATCAGCGCCTCGCTGAGGCGCTGATTAGCGTAGCTGAAGCGACTCCTAGTGTCGTTCTGAGACAAGGGGAGGTCTACACAATAGACCTCCCTGATCAAGATAAGCTCGTCCTCTACCGGCGTACTGCCGAAGAGGAGGAAAGGAAGGGCTGACCGCCCGCCTAGAGAATAGCTCGCCTCGAGGTTACAGACCTCGGCTTGAGCCTCTCGGCGGGCTATTTTCTTTGATTTATTTTACTCCAACACCACCTGCTTTCGTACTGTCAGCGGATTACCCTCGACAGCTACCGCCAGTAACCGCATGTCACATCCTTCATATTGCGGATGCTTTGCCATGAATAATTCAGCTGCAAAGCGCATTTGTCGCTGTTTTTTGGTGGTAATTGCCGCCAGTCCACCACCAAAGTCATCATTTTTACGGTATTTCACCTCGGTAAACCACAGCACATCGTCTTTCATGCTGACAATATCAATCTCGCAGTACCGCGTCCGCCAATTGCGAGCGATAATCTCATGTCCATCCGCTGTCAGCCAGTCCGCGGCCGTCTGTTCACCCATATCGCCAATTTGACGCGTCGTGTTTCCCTGCTGATGTTTAATTTGACTACTAGACGATAGTTGCGAATTCCCCTCAGTGCCGGCGTATTTTTGCAGTGGCGCAAAACTCAGCCGATGTAGCGGCGTCACGCCCAGCCGCTCAATCGCCGCGCGGTGCTTCGCCACACCATAGCCAGCATTCGACGCGAAGCCGTACCCTGGATAGACCACGTCTTGCTCGGTCATAAACTGATCGCGCGCTACCTTGGCGATGATCGATGCTGCCGACACACTGGGGATCAAACCGTCAGCTTTCGCCATCACCGTCACGTATCGCTCCAGCGCTGTATCCGCCAGAAAATTAACCGTCCCGTCAATGATAATTTCATCAAATGCCAAATTTTTCTCCTTGCACTGCGACTGAATTTGCTTGACCGCCCGCCGCGTCGCCAGACGCAAGGCCTGGCTCATACCAACGTCGTCCAATTCTCCAGCGCTCACCCAGCCTAGCGCCCACGCAGCCGCCTGCTCACGAATTACCTCGTCCAAAGCCTCGCGGCGTTTTTTGGTCAATTTTTTACTGTCGTTGAGCCCCTCGATATCAGCACCGCCCAAAATCACCGCGCCCACCACCAATGGCCCCGCCCATGGCCCACGCCCAACTTCGTCAATACCGAGAATCATACCCATCATTATAACAAACGGCTACGTCCTGCGCGGAGCATTAACTTCTCTAGTTGGTAGGATATTGACTTATTGTATTTTATATGCGATATTAAAATTGACTTTTTGATCAGAAGACTGTCGTCAAAGGGCGAAAAGCGCCCTTTTGGTCTTCTGAGTTTTTCCTGAAAGGAGAAAGTCATGAGTATTGTTACTACCGTTGGAATTGTTTTCTCCTATCTCCTGCCGATCGGTATTATGTTTTGGTGGCAGGAGAAAAAAATCCGATCACGAGATCGGTACATAAAATTCCTAGAAGGGATGGTACTGCACCTATCTCTGCATAGAGATATTGTCATGTTCATTGAGAACGGGGAGGAGGAACCCGAACAATAAAGTAAGGGCTAGCGCCCGCCTAGAGAATAGCTCGCCTCGAGGTTACAGACCTCGGCTTGAGCCTCTCGGCGGGCTATTTTCTTTTACAAACCGCCAGCCCATCCAGCCCAGCCACACCGTCGCCGCGCCCAGCGTATTTGCCAAAATATCCCAATTGGTATCGTCCAGCGTGATGCGCGCCAGCCCTGTCTTCACCATGTACAGTTCTGCCAGTTCATTAATGCAGCCCAGCGCCGACACCAGTGCAAACACCGAAAACGCCATCACCAACCAGTGCGACCGCCAGCGTGTCGCCAATACCAGGTACACCCACAACAGCCCCGTAAACAATCCGCCGCCCACGAAATGCGTCGTAAAGCTAGTGTCTCGCCCTTCGATCAGCGGCGACGGCAAATACCACGAGATGAAAAACAACACACAGGCAACATATAGCAGCCAGCGGTATTTTGCTTCGTCATTGAAACCCTGGCGGCGTAGTATGTACGGCACCGCAAATGCCAGCGTCAAAGGAACGAAAAAGGAAATATAGTGAAAGATCGACATATTGGCATTATACCATGAGAAAACCGCCCCCAGAGAGGGCGGTCTATGTGTCTCAAGACTAATTACGCTTCTTTGTGGCGTGCTTCTACTTCAGCAGCCTTGGCGTCAAGTTCTGCCTGAGCAGCGTCTTTTTCAGCTTGCTTGGCAGCGGCAGCTTGTGCGGCCTCTTCTTTCAAGCGTTCAGCTTCTGCTTCAGCCTTGGCGTCGTGCACATTGTTGACAGCCACGCGATCAAAGTTTTTGGCAGTCAAGCGAGCTGATTTACCAGAACGCTTACGTAGGAAGCTGAGGAACTTGCGGCGAACCTTGGCACGGCGGACGATTTCCACCTTTTCAATCAGTGGGCTGTGCAGCAAGAATGATTTTTCCACACCAACACCTGAGGCGATTTTACGAACGGTGATGCGTGAGGTGTGCGAACCTTTGTTGTCGGTGCGGATGACCACACCCTCAAACATCTGGATACGCTCTTTGTTACCTTCTTTAATCTTTTGATACACACGAACGGTGTCACCACTGCGGGCGTCAACAACTGCTTGCTTTTTCTGTGCTTGGTTGACTTTGTTGATTAGTTCAAAACTCATAATATTTCCTATTCTTCCAAACCTGCCACGGCTGGCCACGCAGTTGCACCCCTGCGGCTCCACACCTAACAAAGCTTGAATAATTTAACTCTGTACAACTTCAGTGTATTTTAGCATAGAATATGAAACTATACAAGGAGCCTGACGATTATATGGACGTACGAATTACATGATCTATCGAGCTGATGGAGAAAACCTGCCATATGGAGTACAATAGTGATATGGATTACAACAAATTAGCACTTGAATTACACGAAAAATATAAAGGTAAAATTACTACCAGCTTGCGCGACCAAGAGGAACTGGATCGTGACAAATTGAGCTCGTATTACAGCCCGGGCGTTGGCGCAGTCAGCCAAGCGATCGCCGATAACCCAGCAGACTTACCAAGGTACACTTGGACGAACAATCTGGTCGGTGTCATCTCTGACGGCTCAGCCATCTTGGGCCTCGGTGATTTGGGACCAAAAGCCGCCATGCCAGTGATGGAAGGTAAGGCGCTGCTGTTCAAGCATTTTGCCGATGTTGACGCTGTGCCAGTTGTGCTGGATGTTCACGACACGGAAGAGATTATCGCCACAGTTAAGGCAATTGCACCAAGCTTTGGCGCTATCAACCTGGAGGATATCGCCGCACCAAAGTGTTTTGAGATTGAAGAGCGCCTCAAGGCCGAGCTGGATATCCCTGTGTTTCACGATGATCAACACGGCACGGCGGTCGTGGTGTTGGCGGGTCTGATTAATGCTGCGAAACTAACCGGACGAAATTTGGCGGACTGTAAATTTGTGGTCATTGGCGCGGGCGCAGCTGGCACGGCCATCATTAAATTATTGCATCTATACGGCGCAAGGAACATCGTGGCGGTAGACAGCCGGGGCATCGTCGGCGCGTCTCGCACGGATCTGAATGCTGAAAAAACTGCGCTTCTAGAATACGTTGATGCTTCACAAGCCGGCTCCATCGAAGACGCCATCACTGACGCTGACGTGTTTATCGGTGTGTCACGCGCTGGACTACTTACGCCGGAATTGGTGCAAAAAATGGCTGAGCATCCAATTATCTTTGCCCTGGCCAACCCAGTGCCAGAAATCATGCCAGATGTCGCCCGACAAGCCGGTGCCGCTGTTGTCGCCACTGGTCGCAGCGATTTTCCAAACCAAGTCAATAATTCTCTGGCTTTCCCGGGTATCTTCCGCGGCGCGCTAGACCATGGCGTGAAAAAAATCACCGACCAGCATAAACTAGCAGCCGCCGAGGCTTTGGCTGGGCTAGTCGAAAATCCAACTGCTGACGAAGTCATCCCTTCGCCGTTTGATGAGCGAGTGCCGTCAACTGTTGCTGCAGTGATACAGTAATAAGTCTTTCGCTGAAATATATGAGCCGCGCCTAAATGACGCGGTTCACTTCTTCTATGGTGGTTTCGCCACGAAGCGCCGCCAGCACACCAGCTTGCAGTAGCGTAATAGTCCCCTGCTTTTTGGCAACTTCTTCAATAGCTTCGGCGTGGATATCAACAATATCTCCACGCAAAAACTTCTGAATTTCTTCAGTCACAATCAATTGTTCCATCACTGGGATGCGCCCCTTGTAACCAAACGGTGCTTCTGGCGTTGACACTGGTCGCCACAACTTAAATGTGTCCAAATCTGGGCAATCAACCGTGTCAGGAATTCCTTTCAGTGTCTCTTTCACCCAACGGCGAGTAGCTTCATCTGGCTCATACTCCTCTTTGCTCTCGTCATGCAGTCGCCTGACCAATCGCTGAGCAATCAACAAACGCACCGCCGAGCTAAAGATAGGATTTTGGCCAATCATATCAATCATACGGCTAAACGCCGCCGCTGTTGAATTGGCGTGAAATGAGCTCAGAACCAAGTGTCCGGTGATTGATGCCTGGATGGCGGTGCGGGCAGTTTCGTTGTCACGAATCTCACCAACCATCACGACGTCCGGGTCCATACGCAGCACACTACGAAGGCCGTCAGCAAATTCCTGACCAACCGTGGTGTCGATGGGGATTTGCGTAACACCAGGGATGGTATTTTCCACTGGATCTTCCAGGGTGATGATTTTACGATCAGTAGTGTTCAATGCGTTCAAAATGCTGTAAAGTGTGGTTGACTTACCAGACCCTGTCGGACCAACCATCAAAACCATGCCGCGTGGGTGTGAGATAACTTCATCAATTTGCGCACGTTCAGCCGGAGTGATACTCAACAAATCCAAATTCAACATGGCGGTATCAAAGTTAAACAAACGCATCACCACATCTTGACCATACACTGTTGGCACTGCCTCAACACGCAAGTTCAGGAGGTGCGAAGCGCCGTCACGATAGATCTCCTGCTGCATGTGACCAGACTGCGGTTCGGTCGCAGCCGTGGAAATATTTGCGCGGGAAGCTAAGGTGGCCATGATAACACGGTAGCGGTCACGACTGAGCTCAGCCACTGGGTGCAGTGCGCCATCAACACGCATACGGATACGAATTGACTCACGCTGATTTTCAATGTGAATGTCGGATGCGCCTAGCCTGTCAGCTTGATCAACGATGTAGTTAAAGACGTCATTTGAACTGACCGTTGCCAGTGTTTGACTCACCTGTTGCAGTGTTTCGCTGTCGCCCTCTTTGGCAATTTCGATATCATCATAGACGATACTCTTTGGCGGGTCGAACCGCAACATAAATGAACGAAAAGCCGCGCCTGATATCAAGAAAAAGTGTGCGACTTTACCAACTTCGCGATAATCCTTTGTCATTTTAGCAATCAACGACTGAGGCGTCTGCGAAGTTACACCAAAGCGGTACGACAAATCAGTGTCGTTGTGTGCCAGAGGAATGATGCGTCCTTTATACATCTCCTCAATTGTCAAAATGTCTCGTTCCAGCGGCAAATCAGCCTCAAAACTGCGAGTGTCTAAATATTGCAAACCTAAAATTGACGCTCGTTTCCTGGTAGCATCTTCGTCTTGCTGGCGACGACGTATTTGAATAGAATCTTCATCCATCACCAACATTATAGCAAAGTGCTTATGATTTAGCGAATGATATAATAAGTTCATGCGACCAGAAATTACGCTTATTTTGCACAATATCCGTTCGACCCACAATGTCGGCGCTATCTTTCGCACAGCAGAAGGCCTGGGAGTAAAGCACATCGTCATCAGCGGCTATACTCCATTTCCAGATTTGGCGATCATCAATCAACCAGACCCGCGACTACCGCACCTGGTTGAGAAAATAACCAAGCAAATTCACAAAACAGCACTAGGCGCTGAGCAAATGGTTCCCTTTAGACGCTATGAAACTCTGGAGGAGTGGCTGGAGGAAAATGAGCGCACCGGCAACCTACCAGTCATCGCACTGGAGCAAGCGCCAGATAGTACTTCACTACCAGATTTTATTCCACCAAAAGCGTTCGCGTTGCTGCTGGGCGAAGAAGTCGATGGCATATTGGCCGAACATTTAGCGCGCTGTGCCGCGACAGTAGAAATCCCAATGTTTGGCACTAAAGAATCATTCAATGTCAGCGTTGCCTGCGGCATGGCACTATACCAGATGATATGCCGCTGATGATTATGTCAATTTGATACATTCTTCGCCCAACAACGCCTTCAGTTCTTCAAGTAGCTGAGCTGCTGGATCGACTTTGAACGGCAAGCGAATGGCAGACTTGTGGTCATTCTCGCCAAGCACCAACACAACATCGGTGATCCCTGGTGATGTTGAGCAGATCTTTTTGAGGGAGATCAGTTTGTCGTGATCACTCGGATCTTTTACTTGCAGAAACAGGCGCGCAGGTGGCGTCTCGGGAGCTGCTGGCTGAGGAACTGACTTGGATGCATGTGACGATTTGGCGGTAGCTGGAGCGACGGTCTTGGTTTTTTGAGCACGGAAATTCGCACGTTTTTCCTTTTTGTACTGGGCGCTTACTTTTGGTGCGTCCATTTTACGACCAGTCGATTCATAGCTGGTGATATCACTGTCGGTGATAATCTCAATCTCATCAGCAATCATCTTACTTTCTGACCCCAAATTACCGTCACGGTCGCGGGCTGAATTTTTACCAGTCACCCGAATGACAGCGTCCTGGACGAGTTTGGCGCCAACTTGCTCATACAAATTTGGAAAAATGATCACTTCACCCTCGCCAAATTTGTCCTCTAACCCCACAAAGGCCATTTTGCTGCCAGATTTGGTGATGATAGTGCGAACGTTCGTGATGATGCCACCAATTGTCATGAGTCGGCCATCGTATTCTGGCACCAGCTGGGTCAACGGCTGTGTTTGCTCAAGCAAATATGTCGCGTAGGCGTCCAAAGGATGCGCTGAGATATACAAGCCCATCAGCTCGCGTTCCCACGTCAAGTATTCCTTTTCGTTTTTGTTTGGCGACGGCATTAACTGCATGGTCGGCTGAGCCACAGCCGCGTCATCACCTAACATGCCAAACAAATCGGTCTGCCCACTCGCCGCTTCTTTTTGAACTTTTTGCGCAAAGGCGGTGATGGTATCTAGGTTAAACAATAAGTCGTGGCGATCACCAAAGCTATCAAATGCGCCACATTTAATGAGCGATTCCCAAGCTTTGCGGTTAAACTTGCTGGTCGACACGCGTTTGGCGAAATCTTCGATGCTAGTGAATTTACCGTCTTCACGGGCGCGCAACAATTCTTCGACTGCGCCGACACCAACGCCCTTGACCGCCGCCATACCAAAACGAATCTTCTTTTCGCCAGGCACGACCGCGAATTCAACGAACGACTCATTGACGTCAGGGTTAAGCACTTCGATGCCCATGTGCTTACATTCGGTCATCTCGATAGCCAGGCGTTCGGTGTCGTCCTGGTCGCTAGTCATCAGCGCCGCCATAAACGCATCAGGATAGTGCGCCTTGAGGTACGCCGTCCAGTAGGCGATCAGGCCGTAACATGCCGCGTGCGACTTATTGAAACAGTAGTTAGCAAATTCCTCCAGCGCATCCCAGAACTGCTCAGCAATTTCCTTGGTCGCACCACCAACTTTAACCGCACCCTCGACGAACTCCGGCTTGACCTTTTTCATCAGGTCGATTTTCTTTTTACCCACCGCTTTACGCAGAGTGTCCGCCTGTCCGCCGGTAAAGCCACACCACTCTTTGGAAATCTGCATAAATTGTTCCTGGTAAACCAAAATACCGTAGGTATTCTTCAACGAGTTTTCCATACCAGGGTGCAGATAGGTAATCTCTTCTTCGCCGTGCTTACGCTTGATGAATGAGTCGATAAACTGCATCGGCCCCGGGCGGTACAACGCCACCATGGCGATGATGTCTTCAAAGACGCTCGGTTTGAGCTCACGCAGGTACCGCTTCATGCCGGCCGATTCCAACTGGAACACGCCAGTGGTATCGCCACACTGGAATAGTTGATACGTTTCCGCATCGTCCAGCGGCAAGTGAGATAGATCAATGTCCGTTTCATACACTTTACGGATAATGCGCAGCGCGTTGTTGATGATAGACAAGTTAGACAGGCCCAAAAAGTCCATCTTCAATAGCCCCAGTTCCTCGACCGGGCCCATCGGATACTGCGTTGCCACCACACCCTTTTGCGCCATCTCGAGCGGCACGTATTTCACCAAATCATCTGGCGCGATCACCACGCCGGCAGCATGCACGCCGTGCGAACGAATGGTCCCTTCTAGCCGTGAGGCAAAGTCATAAACCGTCTTAGCGGTTGGGTTGGTCTCGTATTCTTTTTTAAGGTCAGGGTCTTCCTCCAGCGACTTTTTG
Source organism: Candidatus Nanosynbacter featherlites (assembly GCF_037013405.1). NCBI lineage: Bacteria > Bacillati > Minisyncoccota > Nanosynbacteria > Nanosynbacterales > Nanosynbacteraceae > Nanosynbacter > Candidatus Nanosynbacter sp. BB002. The sequence goes on from NZ_CP146064.1 coordinate 498,912, forward strand.
ATCGGTACATGGCGACCCTGGACTGGCGGTGGGATGAGCTTGGCCAGCCGGTCAGATTCACCGTATGGAACTTGCAATACCCGCGCCACGTCACGCACCGAGGCACGCGCTGCCATGGTGCCAAAAGTACAAATATTGGCGACTCGTTCTGAACCGTATTTCTTGGCACAATATTCGATAACCTCGCCGCGGCGTGTATCTTGAATGTCGATATCGATATCAGGCATGGAGATACGGTCGGGGTTGAGGAAACGCTCGAACAGCAGGTCATAATGCAGCGGATCAAGGTCAGTAATGTTCAGCGCATAGGCGATGATTGAGCCAGCCGCCGAACCACGCCCTGGACCGAAAATAATCCCTTGAGATTTTCCCCAGTTGATAAAGTCCTGAACGATGAGAAAGTAGCCGTTATAACCCATCTTATCGAGCACGCCAAACTCCATGTCTAGCCGCTCAATTTGATCGTCAGACAACATGGCACGCAGCTCATCGTTTGGCAGTTTCTTTGCGTCCTCCAACTTCATGCCAGCGTACCGCGCCGCCATGCCGCTATACACCAGATGATCCAGATATTCTTTTTCAGACTCGCCGTTTGGCGTCGGGAATTTCGGGATGAGAATATCGCCCAGTTTGATCTCCACGTCACAGCGGTCGGCGATGGCTTTAGTGTTGGCAATTGCTTGTGGGTTGGTTTTTTGCCACCGCGAAATAATGTCTTCTGGTGTCGTCAAATGCAGCTCAAAATCTTTCAAGCTCATCCGCTTTTCATCACTCAAATACGCACCAGTACCAACGCACAGCAAAATCTCATGCGCCTCTTGGTCTTCGTGATTGAGGTAATGGCCATCGCTGGTCACCACACACGGAATGTCCAGTTCCTCGCTGATGCGCTCGATGTAATCATTGACCTTTTTCTGCTCTGGCCAGTGGCTGCGCGCCTCGGGGTGGCCGTGATCTTGCAGCTCCATGTAGTAGCGATCGCCAAAGACTGACTTATACCAGCCAGCAATTTCCTTAGCCTTGTCATAATCATCATTGCGCAGATTCTCGCCCAGCTCACCACCGATACAGCCGGACATACAGATGATACCTTCATTGTATTGCTCCAGGAGCTCATGGTCAATGCGCGGTTTGTAGTAGACGCCTTCGAGATTAGCGATGGTACTGAGCTGCATCAGGTTTTGATAGCCCTTGTGGTTCATGGCCAGCAGCGTCAAGTGATAGCGCGCCTTGTCCTTAGCTGGGTCGCGGTCGTGACGACTCCGCGCCGCCACGTAGGTTTCGATGCCGATGATTGGCTTAATACCAGCACTCTTGGCTGCTTTATAAAACTCAATGACGCCTGACATCGTGCCATGATCAGTGATAGCACAAGCTTCCATGCCGAGCTCCTTTACTCGGGCGACCATGTCAGGAATCTTGGTTAATCCATCGAGCAGTGAGTGGTGAGTGTGATTGTGCAGGTGTACATAATCAGACGGTTTCAAAACCGCCGACGTACCGCCGTTATTCTTCCCCTCTGTCGTCATTAGTCTTAGTATAGCACGTTAGCGGCGACTCTGCATGGTGTTGATCAGTGTATTGAAGAAGTCAGCAAGTGGTGGGAACACATCAACTAGATGACCCAATACCCAGACAAGAATGGTTACCGAAAGAGTGGCGCCTAGCACTGAGCCAAAGCCAAAAAAGATGCCACGCCAAAAGTTCATGCCGTAAACCTGACGGCGAGAACGGTGAAAATCAAAAAACAAGTCTTCTAAAATTGCCTGACGGGCGCCATTTTCATTGTCACGAATGACTTTTTTAGTAGCCCTTTGTATTAATGACTTTTCTGAAGTATTATTTTTGCCCACGTTTTGCCTTTCGCGTAAACTTTTTCATCAGCGCTCCAAATGCCAAGGCTGAAGAAACAACCGAAAGCATTGATGATGCTTCGGTGTAATTCTGCTGGATAGCTCGTGAGTGCTGCATGGTTTTTTGGACATGACGACTCAGGCTGATCACCAAACACATCAATGTGATGACGATGATCATCAAGGTAACCAAAACAATTGACAAAATGATAACGATCTCATTCATGGTGCTATTATAGCCTATTTCAGCCGATCTGTCAGATGTTGACGAAGTGCCGGACCAAGTTTTTCATCTCGCAGCCCAAAGTCAATGATAGTTTTGAGATATTCAAGTTTATCGCCGGTGTCATAATACGTGCCGTTGGTGATTTCCACGCCATAGAAGTTATGCCCTTCATCAATCATGCGCTGCATAATCGGCTGAATGGCAAACTCACCGTGGCCATTAAACTCCTGGCGGGCGCGCTCCAAGTACGGGAAGAAATCAGCCGCCAGCAAATAGCTACTCACACTAGCCAAATCACTCGGTGCGTTGGCTTTACCCGGCTTCTCAACGATGTTTGTGATGGCAATCGTCCCGTCATCGAGTTGTTGACCAGCCGCGATACCATAGCGATCAAACTCTGCGTCATCGATGATTTTTTTGCAGGACAGCACTGCGCCATCCAATTTTTCTGCAGCAGCAATCATCTGTTGAAAACGGCTTGGTGTCGCGTCGATAAAGTCGTCAGCAAACGTATAAATCACTGGCTCGTCCGGCCCAATCAAATGCGCAGCACATGCCAAAGGAGTCGCGTTACCATATGGACCTTTTTGGCGAACGTACACAAAGTTAGCCATTTCCGACAGTGAGTGAACCAGGTCAATCAACGGGCGCTTCTTGTCACCACCAGCCCGCAAATTCGCTAACAAATCTTCGTTCGGCACGTCAAAATGATCCTCAATGGCGCGCTTGTTGGCGCTTCCGACGATGATGATGTCGCGAATACCGGCAGCAACCAGCTCCTCTACGACATATTGGATGATTGGCTTGTCAATCAGTGGCATCATCTCCTTGGGCATCGCTTTGGTTTGCGGTAAAAACCTGGTACCAAATCCCGCCGCTGCAATCACTGCTTTTGTCGGTTTTCTCATATCTCGTTCTCCTTTGCTATCGCCTTATTCATCAAAAAATCTTTCACTATATCTCGCAGTGCCGCATAATCCAAATTCTCCGAATCAACAGTCACCGTTGTGATATTATCTGCAACCAGTGGACGATATTTGTCACGAATTTCGTGTTCCGTCAATTTATCATACAAATCATCAGTGTGCACTGAGTGGCGATTGCCAGACCGCCTGCGAGCATAAAATCGCCGCTTTACTTCCGCCAATCCACACGTCACATAAATCTGCAGAATTGGCTGATGAGAGCTATGCTGCAAAATCTTTTCGGCAGCTGATGTCTGCAATGCAGACTCAATGATGATCTGCTCGCCCAATTTCTCAAATTCAATACCCAATTCCAAAACCGCCCGTCGAGTCACACGACCCAAGGCGCTACTCTGCTGATCAGTATAAGTCCCACCCAGATGGTCAGCCAAAAACTCTTTGACAGCATCTTGCGCGACGCCACGCACTCCCACATCTTGCATCAGACGCTTTGCTAACGTCGTTTTGCCAGACCCAGGGATGCCAGTGACGATGATCATCAGCTATAGCCTCTCGCGAATCAGCTTCTGCGCCAAGCTTGGGTTGGCCTGACCCTTGGAGCGCTTCATGACTTGACCGACCAAATAGCCGATGGCTTTGTCCTTGCCGGCTTTAATGTCGGCTATGGAAGCTGCCGAGGCTGGGTCGCTCAATACTTCATCAACGATAGCAGCGATAGCGCCTTCGTCAGATACCTGCAACAGATTCCTTTCTTCGGCAAACTCGCGTGGATCATCTGTTGTGTTTGAAACAACCGCAATAAACACCTCCTTCGCAGCCGTACTCGAGAGCTCTCCCTGGTCAACCAAATCGGATAACTTAATAAGACTTTCCAATTTAGGCACAACACCAGAAATATCAATCGCGTCACAATCACCCCGTTCTATGGTTACGGCAGTATTGACTGACGCAAACCAATTCGCTATTCGCCTAGCTGTAGGAGCACCTTTCCGATCAAGGGCACCAAGAACAATGTCGACATATGGCTTAAAGTCCATGATGGTGTAAACGACGGATTTATCAACGTTCAGTACGCTTAATTTTTCACGATATTCACCCGGCAACATCGGCACCTCAGCCTGAATCCGCGCAATCTCCTCATCGCTCAGTACCACTGGCGGGATGTCGGCATCAGGCATGTAGCGATAATCCTGGGCGTCTTCTTTCGAACGCTGCGAAGTAGTAATTTGCTTGTCATCACTCCAACCACGAGTTTCCTGCACCACTTGTTCACCGCTCTCCAGCAAGTCAACTTGGCGTTTAAACTCGTATTCAGCGGCACGCTCGACGCTGCGGAATGAATTAAGGTTTTTAACTTCCGCACGCTTACCGAGCTCTGTCGCGCCCTTTTTAGCCACCGAGATATTAACATCAAACCGCATGTTGCCGTGATACAAATCACCGTGCGTCACGCCAGCATAGACCATCAATTTGTGCAGCTCCGAAGCGTAGGCTTTGGCCTCCTCGGCAGAATGTATATCCGGCTCAGAAACAATTTCTATCAGCGGCGTGCCAGCGCGGTTGAGATCAACCAGCGAGTAGCCATCGTGGTGCGTCAATTTACCAGCGTCTTCCTCCATGTGCGCGTGATGAATTCGCACTCGTTTGAGCGAGCCGTCTTCTAGCGGCGCATCGACATAGCCAGCCAAAATGATCGGCTGATACATCTGCGAGGTCTGATAACCCTTTGGCAGGTCAGGGTAGAAATAATGCTTGCGATCAAACCGGCTAACGCGGGCAATCGGCGCGTTCAACGCTTTACCGGCGCGCACTGCTAGCTCGACGGCGTGCTTATTCAGCACCGGCAGCATGCCTGGCAGACCAAAGTCAATCTCGTGCGTTTTTTCGTTCGGCTCAGCATTACGCGCGTCGTTATCAGCCGGACTAAACAGTTTGGTTTTGGTCGCCAGCTGGACATGGCACTCGATGCCAATGGTCATTTCATATTCATCATATACACTCATCATAACGCTCCCAAATCTTTTAGTGCTTGTTCAAAGCTTGTCATGGCTCGTCGAAAACTCTGCGCGGTTAATTTCACGTTAGTTTCGTGGGCAATTTGGTTGCGCAATTTGTGCGCCGCCCACAAACCATTTTCATCCGTCCAATCACCCTTGCGAGCTTTCAGTCTGTCGCCCATCGTCGTACCCGCCACGCCACAGTCGCGCATGGCTTTGTCGAGCAGTTTGTCGGCTTTAACAATCGCCATCTGCAAGCCGTCTGAGCCGCCCGCTTTTGCACCATGTTGAATTGCCCGCCAAACTTTTCGGTACATTTCCCTGTCGAGTTTTTGATGTCCGCGTGATGTTAATTGGATAAAAATAATTAACAAAGCACCAATCACCAGCGCCGCTACTACCAGCGCGATCAATAATCCGTCCATCAGGCAGCCTCCACTTCTGAGGCCAACTTCAACAAGTTGCTGTCTGACTGATAATCACCAATCAACTGCACGCCAATTGGCAAACCTTCATCGTTACTTCCAGCTGGCACAGAAATCGCCGGTAGTCCCGCCAGGCTGGCCGGCACGGTCATGATATCCGCTAGATACATTTTAATTGGATCATTGGTATTTTCGCCAAGTTTGAACGCCGGTGTTGGCGCAACTGGCATCAACAGTGCGTCGTACTCAGCAAACAACTGTTTGAACTCATTGATAAGCAGCGTGCGCGCTTTTTGCGCCTGCATGTAGTAAGCATCAAAGAAACCGCTCGACAACACAAAGCTACCAATCATAATTCGCCGTTTGTTCTCCGTCGTAAAACCTTCGTTGCGACTGCGACCGTACAACTCCGCCAGCGTTTTCACCTCAGCCGCCCGGTGACCATAGCGCACGCCATCATAGCGCGCCAAGTTTGACGATATTTCCGCCGGCACAATGATGTAATACATCGCCAGCGAATGTTGCATCATACTGAGGTCCACTTCTTCAACGTCATAGCCCAGCTGCTTTAACTTTTCTGCATAGTCAAGCGTTTTCTGGCGAACCGCCGCGTCCACATCGTCAGTCATACATTGCTTCACCAAACCAATCTTCTTCTTGGTAAATTCTGGCTGATGCTGCCAAAAGTCCGGCAGTGTGGTCATGTCCTTATCGTCACGGCCCGCCATGATTTCCATCACCAAATTAGCGTCATCAGCGTTTGTCGCGAAACAACCAATCGTGTCCGTGCTCGACGCCATGGCAACCACGCCATAGCGACTGACCGCGCCGTAGGTTGGCTTGACGCCGACCACGCCATTGAAGCTGGCTGGCTGACGAATCGAACCGCCAGTATCGGTACCCAACGCAAACGGCACCACGTCAAGCGCCGTCACGACCGCCGAGCCGCCCGACGAACCGCCAGCTACGCGAGTTTTATCTGCAGCATTTTTGGTCGGACCAAAGGCTGAGTTTTCCGTCGAGCCACCGTGAGCAAAGGCGTCCAAGTTCGCCTTGCCGATGCAAATTGCGCCTTCAGCCTCCAATTTTTCAACGGCTGTGGCTTGCAGTGGCGCGTTAAAATTCTCAAGCATTTTTGCGGCAGCAGTCGTTGGCGCACCAAAGGCCAAGAAATTGTCTTTTACGACAAATGGCACACCGGCCAGCCTGCCAGAAACTTCACCCTTATCCACCAGCTCGGCCCGCTCCAACGCCCGCTCTTCTGTCAAGCTCAGTAGTGCATGATATTCTTCAATCTCGCGCGCTCGTCGCAATGCTTCCTTGACATTGTCAACTGCACTTTTCCCTACAAAATCACTAATCCGACTCATCACAACACCTGTGGCACTTTCACTTGATTGTTCTGTTTTTCGGGCGCTAGCTCAAGTAGCTCATCCCGAGAAATCCCTGACTGAACCTCATCTTCCCGCCAGACATTTTCTAGACCCGTCACTTGATAGGTCGGCTCCACACCAGACGTATCGAGCTCATCCAATTGATTGATATATTCTACGATTTTCTCCACGTCCTGTCGCAAGCCATCCACTTCGCCATCTGCCAATTGCAAACCGCTCAAATCCGCCAAGCGCTGGACATCACTATTAGAAATTGCACTCATGAACTCATTATACCACTTGAAAATTAATTACAGAAAATCACTCGCCCCCATATCTAGGAGCGAGTGACAGGTGATACCCAACTAACTAGTCAAGTAGGTAGCTTGAGTTGTATTTGAAGTTTGATTTTTTGATACTTGGCTTGTCATGAGCCTGCACTGCCAACGTGATAGCTAGGGCAACTGCGACAACACTGGTGATTGCGATCAACGTGATAGCCAATGGACGTGATTTGTTGTAGCCGTTGATGATTTTACCAATGAAAAATACCACAACTGCCAATACTGCCAAGCATACCAGTGATGGCAAGAAGTTACCCAAGTACAGTGCTGTGTATACTGAACCAGCATCTGAAACGCCAATCAATAACAACGAGCTAATCAATACACTGATGAGGTTTGCGACCAGTGGCAACGCCGCCAATACGATCATGAACAAGCTACCATAGGTTGTCAGTTTGTAAGCCAATCGACCAGTGTAGCCGCTACGGTCAGCGGCAATTGCGCGTGTTACGCGGCCAAATAGGACAAATGCCAACACTGAAAATAGTACTGCCAAAATACTAACGGCCAAAATGTTTGCAGTGATCGAGCCGCTCAACATCAAACCAAATGACATCGCTTCTTTTGCAGACCACATGCCGAACAACATTGGTACGAGTACTACACTGGTGATTGCAGCAAATGTTACTGAAACCATTGCTAATGCGTATTCAAATGTAAGCCATTTTGCTTGCGAAGCAGCGCGTGGAGCCATGTACTCAGCTTGCTCGACGACTGGAGTTTCTGTTGTTTTCAATTCTGCCATATAATTCTCCTCCTTATTATGGTTATCTTTAGTGTACCATTGTTTGCTTAATTTCTGCAATCAAATCACGCAGCTCTGCGGCTTTTTCAAACTCTAGATTGGCGCTATGCAGCTCCATTTGACCGGTCAGTTCCTTGATCAGCGTTGGGTATTCGTCCTTTGGAATTTTCTTCAAATCAAGTTTTGGCTTTTTATCCGATTCTTTTTGCGGAATGATGGAGCGCAGGCCATCGTCAATCTTCTTCTGAATGGTTTGCGGCGTGATACCGTGCTCTTCGTTATATTGCTGCTGAATTTGCCGCCGACGATTCGTCTCATCAATCGCTCGGTGCATACTGTCAGTCACATTATCGCCGTACATCAACACCCGCCCATCGACATGCCGCGCCGCCCGGCCAATTGTCTGAATCAGTGCCTGTTCAGAGCGGAGGAAACCTTCTTTATCAGCATCCATAATCGCCACCAGACTGACTTCCGGTAGGTCCAGCCCCTCACGTAGCAAATTGATACCAACTAACACGTCATACGTTCCCAGTCGCAAATCTTTGAGAATATCGCCGCGCTCTAATGTGTCAATTTCACTGTGTAGATACGCCGTTTTCACACCATTATCGGTCAGGTAGGCACTCAGATCCTCAGCCATGCGCTTGGTCAAGGTGGTTACCAGCACGCGGTGGCCGTTGGCGATGGTCTGGCGAATCTCCTCCATCAAATCATCAACCTGCCCTTCGGTCGGCCGCACCTCAATCGGCGGATCAAGCAGCCCCGTCGGCCGAATCAACTGCTCAGCCGGCTTTGGTGAATGAGCAATTTCATAGTCACCCGGCGTAGCCGACACATAAATCGCCTGGTGAATATGCTGATCAAATTCATCAAATCTCAGCGGGCGGTTATCCAACGCACTCGGCAAACGAAAACCATGCTCCACCAACACTTCCTTGCGCGCCCGGTCGCCGTTATACATACCGCGGACTTGCGGCAAGGTCATATGCGACTCATCGACCAGCAGCAACCAATCGTCCGGAAAATAATCAATCAAGGTCGCCGGCTGCTCGCCCGGCTCGCGGTCAGTCAGATAGCGCGAATAATTCTCGATGCCTTTAACAAAGCCAGTTTCTTTGAGCATTTCTAGGTCATATTTGGTGCGTTGACTGAGGCGCTGTGCCTCGAGTAACTTGTCGTGCGACTCAAGCCATTTGAGCCGCTCGTCAAACTCTTTTTCGATACCGATGATAGCTTTTTCAATTCGTTCACGTGGCGTCGAATAGTGGCTCGACGGGAAAATCATCAGGCTAGCTGGCTGATCCAAAATCTCGCCCGTCAGCGGATCGATTCGCGTGAGTCTCTCGACCTCATCGCCAAAAAATTCCACCCGCACCGCCGTGTCCTGCCCAGCCGGGAAAATATCGACCACGTCGCCGCGCACCCTGAAAGTGCCGCGCGCAAAATCAATGTCGTTGCGCTTGTACTGAATATCGGTCAGCAGGCGGATGAACTTATCCTGAACCCGCCGCTCACCGACCGTCAATTGAATGGCCATATCGGCGTACGTCTCCGGTGAACCAATGCCGTAAATGCAAGACACGCTCGCCACAATGATCACATCGCGCCGCGTTAGCAATGCCGAGGTCGCCGCATGCCGCAGCCGATCGATTTCATCATTAATCTTCGAATCTTTTTCAATGTAGGTGTCGCTACTGGCGATGTAGGCTTCCGGCTGATAATAATCAAAATAGCTAACGAAATAATGCACCTCGTTATCCGGAAAAAACTCCTTAAACTCAGAAAACAGCTGCGCCGCCAAAGTCTTATTGTGCGCCAGCACCAGCGTTGGCACATTAGCTCGGGCAATAATATTCGCCATAGTAAAGGTCTTACCTGAACCGGTCACGCCCAGCAGCGTTTGCTCGCGCTCGCCCCGCTCCAAACCATCCACCAACTGAGCAATCGCCGTTGGCTGGTCGCCGGTCGGCTGATAGTTGGAGACGAGATTAAAGGCATTCATATCATTACTATTGTAACGCATCGCAATTTATATATAAAAATATTTTGAAAATCACCCGCAGTATGGTATGGTAGCAATATGACATATCGACACAACATCGTTGTTCGTCGTCGCCGCTCTGACCCAGAGGGCTAATTAGTCGTATAGTAAAAACCAACTACAGAGCCCTCGTCCGAGCGGCTCTTTTTGTTATTATGGAAAGGAAGGATATGGACCACGACGCGCCCCACTACACCAAGGTTGCCAGTCACGAAGCCGTGAACGGTGAGTTCGATACGTGCCTCTTGCTCTATTCGGGAGGCCTCGACACATCCGTCATGCTCACGTGGTTACAAGAAAAATATAATTGCAAGGTCATCACCCTAACGGTCAATATCGGCCAAACGGTTGATGATCTCGATGCCATCGCCGAAAAAGCCAAAAAACTCGGCGCCATAGAAACCATCACGGTTGACGCCCGCAACCACTTCGCCGATGAGCTGTTGTCGCTGGCCATCAAAGCCAACGCTGACTACCAAGGCGGCTACGCCCTCTGCACGCCACTCGGGCGCATTATCATCTCGCAATTAGCCGTCGAATATGCCGAAAAGTACAATTGCAACGTCATCGCACACGGTGCCACCGGCAAAGGCAACGACCAAGTTCGCTTCGAGACCTATATCACCACGCTCAATCCGAAACTCAAAATCTTGGCACCAGTGCGTGAGTGGAGTATGGGCCGAGAGGAAGAGCTTGCCTATGCCAAGAAGCACAACATCCCCGTGCCACACACTCAGGAGTCACCCTACTCAACCGATGAAAACATGTGGGGTATCACCAGTGAGGGCGGCGAGATAGAATCGCCATCACTCAAGCCAAACTACCACGCCATCCTCAATTGGTGTTCAACCATCAAATACACGCCAGATGAAGCCGAAGATATCACCATCAAATTCATCAAAGGTGTGCCCGTTGCCGTCGACAACCGTCACTTTTCACTCCAAGCACTCATCCAGCACTGTAACCAACTCGGCCGCAAACACGGCGTCGGTGTATCGACCCTCATTGAAGATCGATTGGTTGGCCTGAAAGTGCGCGGTGTCTACGAAAACCCTGGCGCTGCCATCTTGATTGCTGCTCATCAAAAGCTTGAGCAATTGGTGTCAACTCGTGTTGAAAATGAACTCAAAGCCGAAATGGACAAAAAATGGGCCTACCTCACCTACGCGGCTCAGTGGTACGAGCCAGCCGTCCATCACATTAACGCCTACATTGATGATCAGAACCAAAAAGTCACCGGCACAGTGACGGTCCGCCTATACAAAGGTACCATCACCGTCGTCAGCGTGGACTCACCGCATTCGTTGTTTGATATCAATCTTGCAACGTTTGATTCCAACACCGCATTCAACCAGAATTCGTCCGCCGGATTCATTGAATTATATTCATTAAGTCAGCGAACAGCTGAAGGAGCATACTCATATGGCAAATAAACTATGGCAATCAACCGCAACCGGCTCACTCCACCCACTAGTCGAGTCATACACCGTTGGCGACGACCAAGTGCTGGACCAACATTTGCTGGGGCATGATATCACCGCCACTAAAGCGCACGCTCACATGCTAGAAAAAATTGGCGTATTGACCAGCGACGAGTATCAACAATTAGCAGCCGCCTTGGACGAGCTGCTGAACGAGTGGAAAACTGGTGCCTTCACCCTCACCAGCGAGCACGAAGATGGCCACACCGCCATTGAGCTGTATCTGACAGAAAAGCTCGGCCCCATCGGCAAAAAGGTTCACACTGGCCGAAGCCGCAATGACCAAGCCTTGGTGATGATGCGCTTGTTCATCAAAACAGAGCTTGAAGCAGTAGCCGAAAAGCTGGAAGCAGTCGCCCAGGCCTATGCTGGCAAAATCACTGCCATCGGCCAGACCGAAATGCCTGGCTACACCCACACCCAAAAAGCCATGCCAACCACAGTCAGCATGTGGCTTGGTTCCTACCACGATGCGTTCAATGACCTCCGACAACTGGTGGCACACAGCATCGCCGCCATCGACCAAAATCCACTGGGTAGCGCCGCTGGCTTTGGCGTTACGCTGCCACTTGACCGCCAGATGACGACCAGTGAACTGGGCTTTGCCAAAGTGCAAGAAAACCCAATGTACTGTGGTCTGTCACGCGGCGTGTTTGAACTAATTGCCGTGCAAGCGCTCAACCCAATCATGGTCTTTGCTGGTAAATTTGCCGAAGACATGTTGCTATTTACTTCGCAGGAGTTTAATTATTTCAAACTGCCCGTCACCATGACCACCGGCTCGTCCATCATGCCACACAAACGCAACTACGACGTCTTTGAGATTATGCGCGCTACTGCCCACGCTTATCCAAATTATGCTCTGCAGCTCCAAGCCATTTCGACAGGTGCCGGTAGCGGCTACCACCGTGATTTGCAGTTGACCAAAAAAATCACCATGGACGCCTTTACGTCGGCACTCGACACACTGGAAGTTCTGGCGCTCTGTGTCAGCGAGCTGGAAGCCAACACTGACCGATTGGCCGAGGCGATGACCGATGAACTTTACACCGTTGCCAAAATCAACGAATTGGTGGAAAAAGGTGTGCCATTCCGCGACGCTTACCAGAAGGTTAAGCAATCATTTCTGGGTGAATAATCCCTGATTTTCACTGGTAACCGCCAACTATTTGACAAACACAAGCTTTTTGTGCTATAATCAAAAGATACGTGAATTAAAACATAAAAAGGCAGAAAAATGACAGACAACAAAGATCTGGTGTGTATACCACGCGAAATTGAACTCCAAGCTGCAATGTTCCGTTTGGGCAATATTAACGAGGAAATTCAAAAAGGTTATGAAATTCTCAAAAAATACCATAAGACGGTGACCTTTTTCGGTTCGGCGCGTACCTGCCCAGACAGCCCATATTACCAAGCTGCCAAAGAAGCCTCTGAGCGTTTGGCAAGCTTGGGTTATGCAGTTGTCTCTGGTGGTGGCCACGGTATCATGGGTGCTGCTAACGAAGGCGCCAACAAAGCGGTCCAAAAAGGTGCGCGCGCTGCCGGTGGTGAATCAATCGCCTTTAACATCAAATTGCCCCACGAACAGGATCTCAATGAGTATGCGACTGAGGCGTTTGAATTTCAGCACTTCGCTCCCCGAAAAATCGTTATGACCATGTACGCTGATGCTTACATCTATTTCCCAGGTGGTTTTGGTACCTTGGATGAATTGGCGGAGATATTGACCTTGATCCAGACACAGAAAACCAATCGCGTACCAGTCATCCTGTTTGACACGGCGTTCTGGAGCGATTTGGATACGTTCTTCCGCAACCACATGTTAGCCGAATCAGCAATCGTCAAAGAAGACCTTGATATTTACACCATCACTGATAGTGTCGACGAGATCATCGACATCGTTACCGCCAACAAAACCTATTGCGATCACTAATCCAAGATGTCATCAACCCGCCGACAGATGCCGCCATCACAAATGATGCGACTAACGGCTGGGTTGTGCGTCTGCGGATGATCCCGGAAACGGCGGTAAATTTCCTGACCCAGGGCAACTTTACCGTGTTTAGTGGTATTCCTGCCAAGTGATAACTGATGGTGATAGTTTTCAACAATGTCCACAGGATGAAAAGAAATAATGTGCCCATCTATGTCTGCCAGTACCCAGTCGCTAGCTTTGAAACAGGCTCGCTTGTCGATTTCTGGAGCCACCGCCATCAGCGCCTGGTAGACTTCATTTGCTGTCGTATCACGCGGATCCAGACCCAAGGCACGCAATACACTGTGTGTTCGCGCCAATACATCCGACATCAACCGGATATCACTATCGTCACGCGTCATTCGATTTAGCTCCTGTAGAGCGATCTGTACATTTGCTCCTTCTCCTAGTAGTCGAGCTAAGTGTTGTGCCATGATTATATACTCCTTTCCTGTAACGGCATCTCGTGGAGGGGAGCGCCTTTATGTAAAATTCCCGCCTTAGCACTAATTTTCGCGACGACGGCGCTGGAATTTGCGCTGGCAAAAATGACCGAATCTCGCAAACTGCCGCCTTCTGCCCATCTGCTCAAAAATCCTGAGGCAAATGCATCACCAGCCCCTGTCCTGTCAATGGCTGGGACGTCTTCATACATGCCAGCGCGGACAATTGTCTTGCCGTCGCTCGCCATGGATCCGTTGGCGCCGTCTGTGACCAGTAGTGTCGGCACCAAATACAGCCCGTGGCGAATCAAACTCTCCAAATCACTTCCTTCGACAAGCTGCTGCATCTCCTCTTTATTGACGGTCAAAATATCTACGTCTTGTAGTAACCCAAGCAATAGTTCGCGCTGCGCCAACTCTTTTTTGCCAGGATTAAAACAGATTTTAATGCCACGTTCGCGCGCTTGGGTAAACAGTTTACTGAGCGTTTGTATTTGTCCCGCCAGGTTGGAAACATACAGCCAATCCGCCTGAACATTTTCCAGAGAAAAGTCGCCTGGATGGTAATGCGTCGAAGCGCCGCGATAGGTCAAAATAGTCCGCTCGCCATTTGGCGCTAAAAGCATGACCGAATATCCGGTGTTGTATTTGTCAGAGAATTTCACTAGCTGCGTACCAACACTTTCACTGTCCAGTGCATCCAACACTGCTTGACCTGCCGGATCGCGTCCAACCACTCCCATGAACTGGGTTTGGTGACCCTGACGAGCAAACGTCACTGCTGCGTTAGTAGCACCCCCACCGGTAGAGAAATGAATCTGATTGACATCAATCTTTGAACCCAGTTCCAAGCGCTGGAAGCAATGTTCTGGGCTTTCACAAACAGGCGCCAGTGCTGGCGAGTGGCTCAAAAATACGTCTTGAACAGCAGCACCAATGGTAATAATTTTAGCCATCAGATCACCACCCTTCCGCTTGAACCAAATGCCATGATTTTTTCTTCAACGACTTTCTGGACTGCTAAATATACCTCGGGCATCAGCTTAACGATAGCATATTCATTTGGATTTTCACGCAAGGTTTTTTCCAGTGTGGTGCGGAAAGCATAGCGCATATCGGAGTTGATGTTGATTTTAGAGACGCCAATTTTCGCCGCCTCCTCAAAATAATGCAGTGGCGTACCCGACCCACCATGGAGCGAAATCTGGCAGTGCAGCGCCTCGCGGATACGTGCCAATAATTCCAAATCCAATACTTTCGGCACCGGATATTTACCGTGCAGATTACCGACTGCTGCTGCAAAGGTATCAATCCCCGTCGCCTCGACAAACGCCCGCGCACTGTCTGGTGTAGAAAAAGTTTTCTTGATCTCTTCATAGTCAATAGCTTCAGTGTGAACGTTAGAGCTGCCACCAAAATAGTGCGGCTCGGACTCGACCAACGCGCCGGTAAATTTAGCGTACTCCACGACCTCGCGGGTTTTAGCGATGATTTCCTCGTCGGAAGCGTCGTGATTTGCCTGGGAAATGTCGATGTGCACAAACTCATAACCAGCGTCAATGGCTCGTTTGCAGCCCTCAACCGTTGGTCCATGATCCAGATTTAGATACATCTCGATGCCGTATTCGGCCTTGTAATTGTCCACCAAATCACGCACATTTTCCAGTCCCATGGCCTTCACTTCAGCGTCTGACACTTCGACCAAAACTGGCGACTGCAGCTTCTGTGCTGCCCGTGCCACTGCGATCAGCGTTTCTTGATTATCAATATTAAACGCCCCGACCGCAAAATGTTGCGCCCGTGTCCGCTGCATCAAATGACGCGCTCGCGTCGTGTTTTGCCGAATCTCTGAAATCGATAGTCCCATACTGCCCCCTAAAATACTTATGGTAATTATAGCAATTAGCGCACGTTCTGCCAAGGGTGGTCTGCTACGCGTCAGGCCTGTGTGCAGTTGATAGGTTGACTTTTACGGTACTATGTGATATATTACAAGTAACTTCTGCTCGAGGTTTGTCTGAGGGTGGAAGAGCCCTTTGACCTCGAGCACGTTTTTCCTGAAAGGAGGGAAAAATGTCGTGGAGATTTGCCCTCTTTTTAGGGGGCATTGCAGGTGTTACCGTCTATGTAGTGTGTTATGTTATGACACACTACCTGGGCGAGCTCCCTGTCCCCCTGTACGTACCGGCGCTAATCAGCGCCTGTATCTGTACTATACTGCAAAAGTACATGGAGGGCTGAGAGGGCTGACGCCCACCGAAAATAGCTCGCTGAAAACTGGTTCAATCTGAGTTGAGACGCAATTTCTCGCGTTTCCTGGGTTGAGTTATCCAGTTTCAGCTTGAGCACGTTTTCGGTGGGCTATTTTCATTGGAGAAAATTTACGACGCTACGCACAATTGAATCGATATCTAAACCATGCTTTTGCCACAATTCAGACGTTTTACCTGACTCACCAAACACATTGTTCACACCAATCCGCTTCACTTTCACCGGCAATTGTTCACTGAGTAGTTCTGTCACACTCGAACCAAACCCGCCAGCGATTTGCCCCTCTTCGGCCGTCACCACACAGCGGCATTTCTGAGCGGCATCCAGCACCGCCGCCTCATCCAACGGCTTGATGGTTGGAAAATGAATAACCTCCGCCTGGATGCTATGCTGATTTGCCAGTATTTCCGCTGCCAGAAGCAATTGATAGGTCATCGTGCCAGTGCCCAGCAACGCCACGTCTGTTCCCTGACGCAGAGTATAGCTCTTGCCGATTTCAAATGTTGCCTGATTTAAAAACAGTGGCATATCAGCCCGCGGCAACCGCACATAATTTGGCCGCAAATCAGCCACCATCGCCGCTGCCATCAGCTCCGCCTCGTGCGCGTCGCCCGGCGCCAACACCACCATGCTCGGTAAACTCCGCATCAGCGCGATATCTTCCAGCATTTGGTGGGTCGCGCCATCTGGACCAACGTTCAGTCCTGCATGTGAACCAACCACCTTGACCGGCTGATTATTTAGACAAATCGTCGTGCGAATTTGCTCCCAGTTACGCCCCGGACTAAACGAAGCGTAGCTAGCGGCAAACGGGATGTTGCCCATGGCTGCTAGTCCAGACGCCACCGTCACTAAGTTTTGTTCCGCCACGCCAACTTCAATCAGTCTCGGCGCACCGATATGCTCGGCAAATTTACCAAAACCGACGCTTTCTACCAAGTCTGCGCTCAACGCCACGACGCGGTCGTCCTGCTTGGCCAGTGTAACCAAACCGTCACCAAAACCACCTCGTACCGAAGTATAGGTAGGCGTTTGCCAGTCATCACGCAGGTACATCATTTCCTATCCTCCAACTGAGCCAACGCTCGCTGCGCTTCCTCGGCAGTAGGAACTTTTCCATGCCAATGATAATCGCCTTCCATAAAATTGACCCCCTTGCCTGGTATGGTGTGGGCAATGATGACACTTGGTCTATCCGTCACAGCGCGAGCCATACTCATGGCCTCACAGATACTCTCCATATTGTGCCCATCAATCTCCTGAACGTGCCAGCCAAAACTGCGCCATTTGCCTCGCAAATCTTCCAGCGGCATGACGTCCTCAGTACTACCACCAATTTGAATATTGTTACGATCAACGATGCCGATGAGATTGCCCAAGTTGTATTTACCAGCAAACATCGCTGCTTCCCAGATATTACCTTCGTCTAATTCACCATCGCCCATCAGACAATAGACAAACCGCTTGGGTTGCGGATGCAAGTATCGTACATGGTATGCCATACCCGAAGCTTGACTCAAGCCCGAGCCCAAGGGTCCGCTAGTCGTCTCGATACCAGGCAGTGCTTGACGTTCTGGATGCCCCTGCAATCGAGAGCCAAACTGTCTGAGTGTCGCCAATTCTGTCTTGGGAAAGAAACTACGCTCCGCCAAAGTCGCGTACAGTACCGGCGCGCAGTGACCATTGCTCATGACGAAGAGATCTCGTTCATCCCAATCAGGGTTTTCTGGACTGATGTGAAGCACAGCAAAATACAAAGCCGTCATGATGTCCGCCAAGCCTAAGGCGCCAGCAGTGTGACCACTACCAGCGTGTTCCAGCATGGTGATGATGGAGCGGCGCACTGACGAGGCATGCTGCTCCAATTGTTTACACGTGACGTTTGGCGGCACTAGCCCAACATGCCCTTTTTGTTAATTTCATTTTGAATGTTTTGATAGGCTTCTCGAGGATTTGGCGATTTTTGGATAGCACCACCAACCACCAAAACATTGACGCCGCTGTGCGCCAAGCCATAGGCGTTGTCTGGCATAACGCCACCGTCCCAGCCAATCTCTACAGCCGGGTTGATGTCTTTGATGAGGCGGATTTTTTCCAATTGCATCAAACTGGCACTGCCGCCAAAACGACCAAGTTCGCCAGAAAATATCATGACGTGATCTGCTGCCTTGATAAGGTCAACGACGGTACTGGGAACAGTTGGACGCATCAACACCAAGCCAGCTTTGATATCTGCTTGTTTGATTTTCTGCAGCGCGCCGAGAACGTCGCCGTCAGACTCAGCGTGGAGCAAAATCATATTTGGGCGTAGCGCCACCAAATCTTCTATGTATTCATCGACATTTTTCACCATGGCATGAATATCAATTTGCCAGCCTTCTGGTGCCCACAAATCTCGCAAACCAACTGTCAAGTTTGGCGCAAATTGGCCATCAGAAATATCAACGTGCGCTCGCTCGGCAAAACCAGTGATTCGCTCAATTTGTTCTTTGTATTGATCGACATTTTCCGCCAAAATACTAGGAGTGATTACTGTGGTCATAATAATTGGTCCAACTGCGCATTGCGCCTATTAAATCTTGGTGCATTGACATACGGAGTGTTAAGCCATGTCTCCATGATCCCTTTCCACGCCGCCTCATTGTCTTCCAAAACACGAGCCGGCAAGCACAACACGTTTGAGTTGTTGTCCTGGCGTGTCATTTTGGCTTCGTAAGCATCCCAAATGACGCTGGCACGAATCCCCTTGAAACGGTTCGCCGCCATACACATACCTTGGCCGCCACCACAAATCAAAATTGCTCGTGGATCGTCCGATTCATCACCAATCACCCGCAAAGCCGCCGCTTGAGCAAACTGAGGAAAATCATCATCCGGGTTCAACTCTCGCCCACCAACGTCTTCAACTTCATAGTTATTTTTCACCAAATACGCGAAGACTTTTTCTTTCAACAGAAAACCGCGATGATCAGATCCCAAGTAAATTTTCATACTAATAAGTATAAGCGGTTTGGGAGCTTTTTGCAAATTAGCCAGCGCGTTTCAATACAGCGCCAATGTCTGCCACCAACTCCACCAAACGGTTTGAATAGCCCCATTCATTGTCATACCAAACCATGACTTTGATCAAATTACCACCAACGACTTTGGTGAGTGGCAAATCAACAACCCCAGAGTGCGAATTGCCGATAAAGTCGCGACTGACGAGAGGCTCTTCACTGACACCCAAAATGCCTTGATAGAACGTGTCTTGAGCTGCTTTTTTGAACGCCTCGTTCACCTGCTCGACTGTCACGTCACGCCGGAGAAGCGCCGTCACGTCACTGAGCGACACCACTGGTGTTGGTACACGGACACTCAGACCGTCAAATTTGCCAGTCAGCTGCGGCAACGTTTTCGTCACAGCAATGGCTGCACCCGTTGTTGTCGGCACCATGTTTTCAGCTGCGTTACGGCCTTCACGCAGATCTTTAGCAGGTGCGTCCTGTAACCTTTGACTGGCGGTGTAGCTGTGCACTGTCGTCAGCATTGATTTTTCCACGCCAAACTCTGTGTCCAGGACAGCCATCACTGCGCCCAAACTGTTGGTGGTACAACTGGCATTTGAGACAATCGGCGTTGCCGAGGCGATCTTGTCGTCATTGGTACCAAATACAATCGTATCCACACCATCAGACTTGGTTGGACCACTGATGACCACACGTTTCGCACCAGCTTCCAAGTGTTTGCCCGCGCCCTCTTTGTCGGTAAAGAAGCCAGTCGATTCAATCACGACATCGATATTCATATCTTTCCATGGCAATTGCTGCGGCTCTTTCTCTGCCAAAACCTTGACAGATTGACCATCAACGATGAGTTCATTTTCTGTAAATGTCACTTGGCGGCCGTATTCACCGTAGTTACTGTCGTGCTTGAGGAGATATGCCAGTGTCTTTGTGTCCGTCAAATCATTGATGGCGACAATCTCCAAGTCGCTACGCTCACGCGCAATCTTAAACGCATTGCGTCCAATCCGCCCAAAGCCGTTAATTGCTATTCTTGTTGCTGCCATACTGCCCTCCCTGTTAAGCGTTAGCCTTTTATCCTATTATATACCAAACTATTTTTCTCTTCTAGCGTGAAACTCTGCAAATAGACCAATGCCGACAAATACAACTGTCATAGAGCCTGCGACAAAGATACTCGTAGTATTTGACAGAAAACCAAACAATAATGCACATGGGATGAATATCAGACGACCAACAGTATTGATCACCGAACCAGCACCAGCGCGATATTTTGATGGTAGATAGTGCTGCATTTTTGATGTAAGCGCAAGAACTAGTGCAAACGACAGCGTGCCAATAATAAACTGCAGTCCAACGGTTAACCAAAATAACGGACTGATAGTCATGCCGATTGCGGAGATAAAGCAGACAGCTAGCGCCAATAGGACTCGTCGTCGAGTGGCAAAGAAGCGAACAATCGCACCGCCAGAACTATATGTACCCGTGATGATAGCTCCTGCTATACCAAACAATGCTACCGGCATAGACAACGCCGCATACCACAGTTGATAGAACTCGCCATTCATTTTCTGTACCAAAAATACTACCAGCATAACAACCACCAGCCAGGCAAGGTCAGGGTTCTTGAAAACAGCCGCAAACGTACCCTTCGTATGCTCGATCAATTTCGCATCGGTTGATTGCTTGTGAATCGTTGTATCTCGATAGAATAATAAGACCACTGCTGCTAACCCTGCAGTAATGATTGTTGCAAAGAACGCCGACCTAAGCGATGTGGCAGACGCCAACCATCCACCTAATAACGCGCTGATGATTAAAGCAATACCGCCAAGCATCTCAAAGCGACCCAAAATCTTATCGTAGTTTCTTGTATGCCCCTGCTCTTCCTTAAGCAAGTCATAAATCATGGCTGAACCAGTACCGCTGGCAAGAGCATCAAAGAATCCCCAGAATGCTGCCGACACGACATACAGTGATGGGTCATTGCTAATCCACCCAAAATAACTGCTTAGTAACATACTTAAGGCCGACAGAATCATAACACCCTTTCGACTCCAGCGATCCGCCAGTACGCCAGATGGTACTTCCATTAAGACTGACATTACCGCATAAATTGCTGCCATCAAACCAATACTGGCGTCATTGAATCCTATGCTGTACATAAATAGTTTTTCGATGGAATACCAAAACACGAAGCACAGCAAGAATTTCGCAATAAACAGTGGCGCCAGGCGTCGGACGAGTGGATTTTTCATCCCATTATTATACCATAATGTTATACTATATATATGACGCGTGAAGAGCTACTCGCCACAGCTGGGCAAAAGTATGATGAAGTGCCAGTGCTGGTTTTGGCGAGTGCGATTGATTATGCGACTGAAAAACACGCTGGACAAAAACGCAAAAGCGGTGAGCCGTATATCAATCACCCGCTGGCGGTGGCCGAGATTTTGATTGAGTGGGGCATGGACATCGACACGGTGGTGGCGGGCGTGCTGCATGACACGGTCGAGGACACCGACGCGACGCTAGATGAACTGGAGAGTTTATTTGGACGAGACGTGGCGTTTTTGGTGGATGGCGTGACCAAGGTGTCGCAGGCACGCGCTGGCATGCGCAGTCTGGACAGCTATTTGCCACACACCAAGGATAATTTGACTAAATTGATGATCGCGGTCGGTGAAGATGTGCGGGTAATTATCATCAAATTGGCGGATCGCCTGCACAATATGCGGACGCTGCAATTTATGTCGCCAGAGAAGCAGAAGAAAATTGCTCGCGAGACGATCGAGGTGTTTGCGCCGCTGGCAGACCGATTGAACATGGGTCGCGTGCGTGTGCAGCTGGAAGAGTTGAGTTTCAAATATTTAATGCCGAAAGATTTTCACCGCACCAAAAATTTGATGGATAGTCGATTGAAAAAGTCGCAGCGAAAACTGGACCGTGTTCGCCGTGAAGTCGAGGCGCGACTGAAGGCGGAAAAACTCGTTTTCCAGATGGACGGCCGTGTCAAAAGTGTCTACAGTCTGTTTAAAAAACTTGATAAGGTCGGCGATATTGATAAGATTTATGATTTGATCGCCCTGCGGGTTATTGTCGATGATTTATCGACGGGATATTTGGTTCTGGGGATTTTGCACGATATGTATCAGCCGATGTACGAGCGGATCAAAGATTATGTCGCCAACCCCAAGCCAAACGGTTACCAAAGTCTACACACCACCGTGCAAACGCCGAGTGGGCAAATTGTTGAATTTCAAATTCGCACCAAAGAGATGCACGAATACGCTGAGCGTGGTTTGGCGGCCAGCTTCCACTACAACGAGCAGAAATTGACCGACGCGTACAAAAAGGGTCGTATGGGCGCTATGCCGGCAGACCTGTCGTGGATTCGCGACCTTCAGGAAGCGGCAGCGTTGGCGGGCGAAGGCAAACGATTTGATTCTAATAAGTTCCGCATGAAATTGTTCTCGGACCGCATTTTCGTGTATTCTCCAAAAGGCGATATTTATGATTTGCCACGCGGCGCTTTCCCATTGGATTATGCCTACCGCATTCACTCTGACATCGCGGCGCACGCTAGTGGTTTCAAAATCAATGGTGTCATGAAGCCGTTTACCTATCATTTGCGGCACGGCGACACCATCGAAGTCTTAACCAATAAGTCCGCCCACCCCAAGCCGGATTGGCGCGAACTGATCATAACGCCTCACGCTAAAGACAAGCTGCGTTTGCAATTGTCGCGTAGCGGTGGCATCTTGCAGCAATTGACTGGCGGCGTTTCGTCACTGTTTCGGCACCGATAATCAACGGTACAATCTTGTAGGCGGAATATAAAAAAACAATATCACCCTCATCTCAGGGGCCGTGACGGGCGCGAAAGCCCGTCAGCCGAACGCCACAGGCTGACCGTAGGTCACCTGTAAAGAGTACTCTGAGTGAGGTGTGATATTGTTTTGTTGCGTCGATACTCTTACGCTTGCTCGTTCCAGCGAATGATCGAATCGCGAATGATTTGCTTGGCACGCTCAACGTCACCAAAGCCCTTGACGACTGTCGAGCCTGGCTTTTTCATATCTTTGTAGTGATTGAAATGATGCTCAATTTGTTTGAGCAGTTGTGGCGGTAAGTCTTCCAATGAGTTAATAGCATCACCGGTGTTGCGGTCATCAGCTGGCACCACGATCACCTTATCGTCAACTTCATCATCATCAACAAACTCCAGCACACCAATAACCTTTGCCTCCATGAAAATACCCGTTGTCAGTGGCTGGTCGGTGATGATTAAAGCATCCAATTCATCGCCGTCCTCGTCCAATGTCTGCGGGATGAAACCATAGTTGGTTGGCTTGGCAAAAATTGCTGGCTCGACGCGGTCCAGTTGCATGACCGCTAGCTCACGATTCCACTCGATTTTGTGGTTTGAACCTTGCGGGATCTCAACGACAACATTCACGATGCCGTTTTCTACGTCACCTGGTGTTAAAATTTGATTGAAGTCTGCCATGATTTACTCCTCTCTGGCTTTTTCTTGTAAATATTCACGAATTTGCAACGCTGCGACCGCGCCCTCGCCGACCGCCGAAGCGATTTGCATGGTTGCACCGGAACGCACGTCACCCGAAGCAAAGACACCGGGAACATTGGTGTGCAAATGCTCGTCGGTGACGATGTGTCCGCCGAGGTCCAGCTCAACATCTGAGTCTGTCAAAAACTGCGTATTTGGAATCAAGCCGATGAAGACAAATAAGCCGTCTGCAGTAAACTCTTTCTGCTCGCCGTTCTGGGTTGATTTGACACCGTAGAATTGGTCGTCCTTCACGATAATTTCATCGGTAGTTGCACCGATGTGGACGGTAATGTTGCCTGCGTCAACGTATTTTTGTAGTTCTTTTTGCAAGACGTCGCTGGCGCGTAATTTGCTGCGCACCAACAGGTCAATGTGGCTTGCGTAGCGAGTCAAAAATATCGCTTCTTGCACCGCTGAGTTACCGCCACCAACGACGATCAGTTTCTTATCGCGGTAAAATGCACCGTCGCACGTCGCACAGTAATGCACGCCACGACCATACAGCTCGTCTTCGCCTGGCACACCCAGCTTCCGATGATTTGAGCCGGTCGCTAACAACACAGCTTTAGTTCGCACTGGCTGACCATCAACTGTCAATTCCAATTCGCCATTAACTTGCTTCAGCTCTGTCACGTCACCGTACTCAATATCCGCACCGAACCGCTCAGCCTGCTGCTGCAATTCGGACGCCAACTTCATGCCGGTCACGCCCTCAGCGAAGCCCGGGTAATTATCAATTTGGTCAGTAATAGCCGCCATGCCGCCGACCACGCCGCGTTCATACAGTGTCGTTGGCACGTCTTCACGCGACAAATAGATGGCTGCGGTGAGCGCGCTTGGACCAGCGCCAACGATGATAACTTCTTTAGACATTGAGCCCCCTTGATTTATAATATCGTTTGATAATTTCTGGCATTTCTGGCTGTGGAATATTTGCTGGCTTTTCAATGGCCATGATGACAAACTTCAGCGGCGCATTGGCAGGGATTTTATCACCCTGACCTTGACTGCCGTAAGCTTTATCAGCTGGAATTGTCAATTCACGCACACCGCCAATCTTCATCCCAACTAGGCCCTCTTTCCAACCCTGGATGACTGCGGTATTCGCCGGACCGTTTATGGCAAATGGTGCTTTCAATTTACCATCAGCGATTGACTGGTCAAATACTTCACCTTTGGCATTCCATCCAATGTAATACACCGCAAATTTGGTGTCATCTTTGACTTCTGCGCCGTCACCTTCCACCAAGTCCTCTTTGCCGAGTTCTTTGACATCGCCAGCTTCAAACGCACCGACCCGTGAGCCAAACTCAGCAAATTTAGCATAATATTTATTGTTTAATTCCGCCGTCTGCGCGTCAACTTTCTTTTGGCGTTCTGTATTTGCTGCTTTATAGCTTTCTTGCGCTCGCTGCAGCTCAGCCTGATCTTTGGCTTCATTGCCCGGAGCCACTATCATGGCGATAAATCCGCCAACTGTACCCACTAACATTGTGATTGTAATAATCCAAATTCCTATTCTTTGCGATCTTGCTATCGCCATATCTTATCCTCCTCTGTTTATCCTATTATACATCAACTTTTGGCTCGGCGGCAATGTCATACGCAGCCAGCCGCTCGCCCGCTACACCAGGATTCTTTTGCAGCTCCAGCAACTTGGCGTAGATGCCATTTGTCTTAGCCAATTCATCTGGCGACCCAATCTCATCAACTCGTCCATTTTTCAGAGTGATAATGGTGTCGACCGCTGCAATGGTCGACAAGCGGTGAGCGATGATCAATGTAGTGCGACCTTTCATCAACCGGTCAAGCGCTTGCTGCACCAAATGTTCATTCTTATTGTCCAAATTACTGGTTGCCTCGTCCAATATCAAAATTGGCGCATCTTTCAACACCGCACGTGCAATGGCAATGCGCTGTTTCTGACCTCCTGAAAGTTTCAGACCATGCTCACCAATCTGCGTGTCGTAGCCATAGTCCAACTGGCGAATAAACTCATCAGCATTGGCGGCTTTGGCGGCGGCAAAAATTTCCTTGTCCGTTGCATCTGCTTTACCATAAGCAATGTTTTCACGAATTGTACCAGAGAAAAGCACCGGGTCCTGAAAGACTGTTGCAATGTGTCCGCGCAAACTGCGCTGGGTCAGGTTGCGAATGTCAGTATCATTGACTGAGATGACGCCACTATCACGTTCATACAGCCGCATCAACAAATTGGTAATCGTGGTTTTACCACCACCCGACTCACTGACTAAAGCCACGCGCTTACCAGCAGGAATTGTAAAGGAAATGTTGTGCAAAACTGGACGATTTGGCACACTAGCGTATCGGAACGACACATCGTCAAAGGAGATCGTCGCCTTTTCCGTGTTCAGGTGAGCCGCATCAGGCGCGTCCTTGATACCAGGTTTGAGCTCCATGGCCGCAATGAAATCTTTACTCCCTGACACTGCTTTCTGAAAGCCATCAACGATGAAACTCATACTAAAGAGCGGCGTTCGCAGATTGTTGATCAAGGTGATGAGCAAAATCATCTCACCAATCGTAAACTTTTTCTCGGTCGTCTGAACAAAAATGTACGCAAAGATGAGGAAAAAGACAATGCTCAAAATTAAGCCGCGAATGACATCCATTTTGTGCCAATAGCGCGACTGCTTGCGCGTTACGGCGATGGTTTTACGGTAACGTTTGGCAAAATGTCGGTACTCTAAACTTTCGCGAACATAGCTTTTGACCACTTTGATTTGCGATACGACTTCTGCAAATCGGCCGCTAGCCATATCGACTTCGTGATTTTTATTTGACTGGAAATAGCGCCATTTTTTGCTGGTCAATACTGCCAGCCAGATGAACAACGGATACAATATCAATACCAGCAGTGCCAGCTCTAAGCTGTACGTCAGGACGATACCAATCGTGATACAGCTGGTCAGGAGCATTTGCAGGAAATTGTTTGCAAACATATTCAGGAAATTGCTCATTTCAGTGATGGCGCGGTTCAGGCGGTTGATGATGGTGCCTGTCAGTTCCCCATCAAAATAACTTTGTGGCAGGCTAAGCAAGTGGTGATAATAATGCGTCGACAACTGTGCTTTGAGCTTGGTGGACATAACATCGCCCCAGTAGCCACCTAAGTTACGAATCAACACATTGGCAACGTCAAACACCAATAGCAAAGCTGCCAGCCACAGCACCTGACCAACGCCGATGTTGTTGCCTTCAACCACTTCCACCATCAAAGTAGTAGCCCGCGATATGACATACGGCATGGCGATGCCAGTCAACGCCACCAATATCGAACACAGGCTAATCTTGACATAAAACGGCAGCATATTGTGCGTATAGCCCAAGGTACGGAGGAGCGATTTCATCAGACAAGCTCCGCGCCGTAAGTTTGTTGCATGGTCTGCTGGATCGATTCGATAATTGGCGTAATGTCGGAATCAACCAAGGTGCGCTGATGACTCGTGAAGACTAAGCGGAAGGTTAAGGTTTTTGTTGTCACATCGTTTGATGGCTGGTATATGGATACCGCATGAAAGGCCGCATCAATCTCCACCGTTTTGAGAATGCGATCAATGCCTTGAGCGACAGATGCATAATTGATATTAGTTGGTAGTTTCAGCGAAATATCGCGACTGGTTGATGGATAGCGGCTGAGCGGTTGGTAATGACTACCGTGCTTGGCGTAGACGGCCTCTAGGCCAGCTGTATCCAAGCTGGCCGCAGCTACGTACGCTGGCAATTTGAAATTCTTGATGACTGGCTGTTTCAATTCTCCGACTATACCGATGAACTGCCCGTCAGTCGTCTCGACCAGTGCACTGCGTGATTGGTCAAACGGTGCCGTGACCGGAAACGCAAGTTCTTGTTCAATTGGCTTAAACACCAGTTCGGCACCAAGGTCATGTGCTAGCTGCTCAACCAAGCGACGAATTTTGTAAAATGGTGCACCCGCTCCCGGCTTTTTGGCGGCATAGACGATGTCGGTGAACTGACTAGCTTCTGGCAAACCATCTTCGCCTAAGCCGTGCATTTTGACATGGCCCTTACCCATTTCAAACAAGGAAAATTCATCATGCCCAGCCTTGATGTTAGCGTGAACTTTGTCGAGCAAACTCGGCAGCACCGTCAAGCGGTAATATTGCAAATCAGGACTGAGGGCGTTTGATAATTTGTACGCCTGGCTAATGTCTTGCTCGGCGTTTTTCAGGATGCGTTCATGAACGAAGCTGTAGGTCAAGACTTCATTAGCGCCAGCACGCGACAGACTTTGACGAACGGCGTTTTTTAGCTCACGACGCAAGTTTTTCGGTGTTGATTTGATGCTACGACGCGGCAATTGGCGCGGCAATTTATCAAAGCCATACAGCCGGCCGACCTCTTCGACAATGTCCTCCGGTAGCTCAAGGTCGGTGCGCCAAAATGGCGATTGGATGCAAATATAATCCAATTCTTCTTCCGGACCATGACTCTTTATTTCCACGTTATTCAACAAGTCGCAAATATCATCGCCAGATAAGTCCAAGCCCAATCTCTCATTGATAAATTTACTGTCGATATCAATATTAGCCGGCGTGTATTTTCCATCAAAATAATCGTCGAGCTCGTCACTAAATTGCTTCAAATCAAACACTTCGCTCGCCTGCACTCCACCCACCATGTTCATCAGCTGCTTCAGCACAGCAGCATTTTGGAGCGGCGACTGACCCTTATTAAACCGCGTCAGCGCGTCGGTGAAAATACCATGTCGCATGGCGGTGCGGCGCAGCGCATACATGTCAAAATTAGCACATTCGAGGACGATGTTTTTCGTGCCATCCGAAACCTCAGTATCAGCACCACCCATAATTCCCGCCAGGCCGATCACACCCTCGCCATCAGCGATGACGATGTCGTCCGTCGTCAGCTCATATTTCTTGCCATTCAGCAAGCTAACTTTCTCACCATCACGAGCCAGCCGCGCCTCAAGTTTATGTCCGCGTAATTTATCATAATCATAGGCGTGCGTTGGCTGTGCCGTTAGTAGCATGATATAATTCGTGGCATCGACAATGTTGTTAATCGGCTTGCCACCCATCGCCACCAATTTACATTGTAGCCACAACGGGCTTGGACCCACGGTAACGTCACAAAACGCTACTGCCATGAACCGCGGCACTAATTCTGGCGCATCGTTCGCTACTGTTAGCTCCAGACCCTCAGCGCCAGCAAACTGCTGTTCTGACTTATACCACTCAGGGCTGGCAAACTGCTGATGAAAAATCCCAGCAATCTCGCGTGCCACGCCAAGCTGCCCAAAGCAGTCCGGCCGGTGCGTAAACATCTTATTTTCGATATCTAGCACATAGTCATCCAAACCAAACGTCTCAGCAAAACGAGCGCCCGCCGTGAGCTCAACACCCGCCGGCATGTCATGTTGGTGAATTTCAATAATTCCCTCGTGATCCGTACCAATCGCCAGCTCGTCTGCCGCCGCCAACATACCCTGACTGAGCACGCCACGCAGTGGTCGTGCATCCAACACGAACGGCTCATCGTCATCAAAACTCGCCGGCACCGTACTTTTCGGCGGCAACCAAATCGCCCACATATCTGCATGTACATTTGGCGCGCCGCAGACCACCTGCACCAGACCATTGTCATCACGCGGCACATCCGCCACCGCACTGCCATCATCGATCTTGGCCACACTCAGACGATCAGCGTCAGGATGCTTGGCACATTCAACCACCCGGACAATTCGCGCGCCGCCATATTTAGCGCTGAGGTCGATCACTTCTTCGACGCCGCCGAGTTGCTGATTGACCCGCGCCACCAACTCATCTACGGGAGGTAATTCAAAATTAATCAATTGTTTGATAAGGTTTAGGCTGACTTTCATACTAGTTACTAGTATATCATCTTATCTGTAACTATTCGACTTTTGTAGAGCCAAGCCGCAGGTCGGTAATTATCGGTAATATTCTTTAGCTTTATATTTGGCAATGATGTCCTGCTGTTCGGACGTAAACCGCCTTGATTCGCGCATTTTTTGGTAAGCTTTATTGCGCGTCCAGGCATCAACATGTCCGTTTTCTAGTTCAGCCAGCGTCAGCTCAAAAAAGTTTACCGCCGCCGTGGCGTATAGCCAAGCCAACGCCATTTTGACATAGTAACCATCGTGCGTAATGTCACGTAGTACTGCAAAAACCTGATTGATATGCGCCTCATCCAGAAAATTAGTCATCAAAGAAACCACACCGTAGCGCACTGTAAATTCAGCCTCACTCTGCAAACATTCCAGTGCAAAATTCCACCACGATTCACCGGCAAATCGTCGCTTTTTCTCAATAACAACGTCAATGTGCGCCCACGAATCAACGCGGGGCAAATATTGCTTGGTCAAATCAATCGCCGTCTGATCATCGAGCCTAGCGTGCGTAATCAACAATCCACACAACAACACGTAGTCGAAAGATTCATCCTGAACCGTCAGCAGTTCACTAATATCCGCTGCGCTCATATCAGGCGCTAACTCCCTCGCCAAGCGCCGCAAATCCGGCACCCGTATACCGATGACCGGCATCTCGGTATTGACGATACGCTTGTTAAACTCAGCGTACGTCTCATTACCCTCAGCAAGCTTTGCCAGCTTTGTTACAATGTCATCATACATATCGCTATTAGCCTTCGTGCTTAATTAATATAGACCAGCGCAATACCTAGTCATATTATTTATTCTACATTATTCCCATATTCATAAATATATGATATAATATATAAGATGCATCGGAAGCCTTCTTGCGAGACGTTGGCTCGCGCTCATCAACAGATACTCACGCAAACAGTGGGTGATTTTCTACAGCACGCACACACAGCTGATATTCAGCCAGATGCAGCCACCGTTTTTGTGCATGATGAATGCAATCCTGATTCGATTGGGGCAATCGCTACCGCATGCTCACCGCAAGCTCCGACTGACGGCCGATTTGATTTTCAAAAAGCACATATCACAGGGCACCGCGTTGATGGGTCGTCAGTTGCTGGACGTGTCATTGAAGGCAATCAAGACGACATTACTCTAACTGAGAGTGCGATGAATCCTGATCATCGCGTCCTCAACTTGCCGCTGCCCGACCAACACGCCGTTCTGCAAGCTGCTTTCACCAAAGACCGTGCGCCAACTAAACGTCAGCTGGGCAAACTAGAAACACTATGGCGATATGACAGAACCAAAACTGCACTCAGTGTTGGCATCACAGCACTGCAAGCATTGGCGAGAGCATCATACCCCACTCAGTCAGTCGCCGACATGCTAGCCCTCAAATCACCCACCACACCGAACGCAATCCTCACCACGTGGGATGTGTCGGACTCAACCAGGGAGATGGCGCGTGATAATGGAAAACTGCGCTCATTCATCGTTTGGTTTGGTAGCCAAGCAATCACTGCTGTGCAACGTTATGGCGGCGAGCTGATCGACTGGACAGGCGACGGGCAGAATCTTGCAGTGCCACTACCGCAGAGCAACGCGCGTTTCTCACGTGAGCAGCGGGCTGATTTTGGTCACAAAACGCTCATCCCGCTACTCAGTCATCTCACCGACATCGCCAAATCACAGGATGAATATACGGTTCGACTGACCGCCGGTTTTGGCCGACTCGACAATCTCCCTGGTGGAAAAATGAGCCCACAGCTCTTTGGCATGACGAAATTATCCAAGCGTCAGCCACGTGACCGATTGTCAATCGCCTTGACTGGCGAATCCTATGATATGCTCGCGCCTAATTTACCCGACACATTGCAGCACCACTTGTACCACAATTAAACCCTAGTTACCCCTTTTATTTTTTCTTACTGAGTTGAAGCTTCTTATCCTTCAGCTTCAATACTACATCCGCTTGCTTGGCCAGCTGTTTACTATGAGTGACGACGATGACACATTTGTCGTTTTTGTGGGCGGCCCGGCGCAGGATGTTGATAATGTCGGCAGCGGTGGTTTCGTCCAGGTTACCAGTTGGCTCGTCCGCCAAGATAATCGGTGCGGAGGATACCAGCGCTCGCCCGATCGCCACGCGTTGTTGCTGACCGCCAGAAAGTTTCATGACGTTGCGATTGATATGATCGTCGTCCAGTCCCATGGCGTGCAACGTTTCGTTGGTAGCCTTCGGATTAACTAATTTCAAGTTTTCCAGCGGCGTCAAGTAGTCGATCAGGTTATAATTCTGAAATACCAGTGAGATATTGTGTTTGCGATGATGCGAGTAGCCCTGCTCGGCGATGTCTTGATCATCGAACAAAATCTGCCCGCCAGTCGGTGTGTCTAGCCCCGCTAGCAGTCCCAGCAGTGTCGACTTGCCGGCGCCAGAACTACCGACGATGGCGTAGAATTTGCCTTTTTCAAACTGATAATTGATGCCGTTGAGCACATTGCTAGTGCCGTCGGCGTATGAGTAAATGATATCGCGTAACGTAAGTATTGACATAATAACTCCTAACTTAATTTTGCTAAAATTTGCTTTGGTGATTGGCGCATAATTGGCGCGGTGGCAGCGGTGGCTGATAGCAGAACGACCATGTAGCCGAAGGCGAAAGCCTCTAGGTAGGTCGCCACTGGCGCGGCGTGCACCGCAGTCTTTTCTGTGCGCTGGCTTTGGTCGGTTTGCGCTGTCAGGGCAGTAGAAATTTGCGATGAGGCGACCGAGCCAATGGCGAGCGCGAACACCGAACTAACTAGAGCGATGATGGCCAGCTCTGCCAAGAACTGCCCGATAATCTGCCGCTTCGACGTGCCGATAGACAGCAAGATGCCAATTTCATGCAAGCGGCCGCGCACCCAGAACACCAGCACCAGTGACAGTACCGCCAACCCCGCTGCGGCTGCGCCGATGGTGGCAATCGTCAAAATATTTTGAATGCCAGCGATGTTTTGGAGAACTCCAGCGAACACGGCCCCGTTGTCAGTCAGGCTGAATTTCTGCCAATCGACGTTTGGTAAACTTTTGACGTGGTCCGTTAACGACTTCAGCTGATGCGGATTTTCGGCGAAATACGTCGCTCGAGTCAACTGCTGGCTACCCGTCAGCTGCTGCGCCACAGCTAAGTTGGTTATGACATGATTCTCCGCCATGTCGGACTGTAAGACCGCTGGCTTTTCGCCTTTGCCGCTGAAGATACCAGCGACAGTCACCGTCACCCGCCGGCCGTCTTTGGTGATGTCCAGCTTGTCGCCTGGCTTGATATTATTTTTCTCAGCGAACGTTTTGTGAATCAGGGCCGCGTTTTGATCGTGCTCGGTCAAATGCTTGCCCTGCTCCAGTTGGTAAAATTTACCAGTGAACTCGCTAAGCAGATTACTCTGTGTGGCGCCCGTCACCTTCGCTTCGCCAGCAATCCCAGCGTCCAGCTGCACACCGCCGCCTGCCGTGTCGATTAATTGCTTGCCCGGCAGTCCCGCGGTGGTCTCTGTCTGGAAATTGTGCGCTTTGACGCCATGTGCACGCTGCACCTGTCGTGCCATTTCCATCGGCACCTCGCCCGATGACTGCTTGCTGGCGATACTAAAGCCAGCGCGGATGTTCCGCTCGACCGATTGCTTCAGCTGCGCCATCGTCTGCTGCACTGTCAGCGTACCGATCAGCAGCGTGAAAATCAGCGTCATGATCAGGGCGATGGTCAGGCTGCGACGCCGCCGCCGCGCCACAGCCGTCCAGGCTCGTTTGATAATCGTCATCATTCGCCCCTAGTCCACTTCAGTTAGTAATTCTTTTGGCGTTGATTGGGTAATCGGCCGCGAAGCCAGCAGCACTGCAATGATAATCACCGCCAGTCCAGCGCCCCACACTGCCAGCAGATCTGTCGGTTGTACACCAACCGTCACCTTTTCTAGCGTGCGCGATGACGTCACCGAGTCAGCGTCAGCACCGAGCGATGCACCATTGAGGGAACTGCCAGCTTGACGTGTGGCATTCTGCGCCGCCTGCGACACCACGTGATCGCCCATTTGTTGAGCAATCAGCCCTGCAGTAAAGTACGACGCACCGAAGCTCAGCACCGCGATCATCACCAGCTCAGCGATGTATTGCAGTACAATCTTTGACTGCGGCACACCCGTCGCCAAGAGTACGCCCGCTTCGCGCTTGCGTTCGTTCATCCACAAGTACAGCACCATGCCGATCACCGCCACACTAACCAGCGCCGTCGCCCACAACATACCGTCGATCAGACCGTACACACCGTTCACTGCGCCAGTTACGCCAGCCAGTTCCTGGTTATTCTTATTCAATTGATACTTTTGCCAATTGACCGGCAATTTATTTGCCCGTGCCATCACCTCATCCAACTGTTTGGTGCCCTTGGTGAAGAACGTAGCGTCCTGGTAAATCTCATTTTGCTCGGTATAGGCATTCAGCTGGCGGGTTGTCGTGAGGTCAGTCAAGAACAAATTCTCGAACAGCTCCACCTGATAGGTCGCCTGCTTTGGGTTTTTGCCGGTAAATATACCGACGATTTCTACCTCGACCTCGTCCTTGGATGGATGCTCGTTATCGGTGTCGTATTGATTGGCCCTTAACTTAATTTTGCTACCAAGCTTCAGGTTGTTGGCCTTGGCGAAAGCTTCGTGCACCAAAATCTTGTGCGAATCGTTCTCGGTGATGTGCCGGCCAGCGATGAGCTTGAGCGACTCAGCCCGGAACTTTTTCTCGGACTCAGATTTATTAACACCGATGATGGTAGCGGCGTTACCAAACTGTTTATCTTTCTCGGCATCATAACCGCTGCCGCCACTCGGTAGTGGCACTAGCTTGGTATTGATAAAATCGACCGTGGCGTTCTGGCGCTTGACATAGTCCGTCACACCCCCCAGATTCTTCACCGCGTCGATGTCTTTGTTTGACACCGTTCCCGAACCGCGGGCGGTTCCTGGATTGGTGCGCGGATTATTGCCCAGCGTGAAGCCGGCCTTGAGCGTTTTGTCCAGCGACTGCGCCGCCGCGTCGGTCGAATGCTTAATGGCAAATCCACTCAGCATAATCGTCGACATACACAGCAAAATCGCCAGCAAAATCAGCGTTTTGAGTTTTTTCCTGGTGATGTAGAGCCAGGCACGTTGTACAAATGACATAGATCTCCTTTCTTGGTTCTATGTCAGTGTAGCAAGGGTATGTGAAGGGAATGTGAAATGGGTGAGGTTGTATAAATTTAACCTCCCATCTCTCATAGATATCAGATATCTCTTCCAAGAAAAATAGGCTAGTTGTTCGATACCTTAAGTCAGGTATCAGTGACACTAGCCCAAGTCACTCGCATTTGTTCAGATGGATTTCTCCAATCTAGGGGATGCGCACCCCAATCTGTTGTCCTATCTACTTCTCGACCTCAATGACGTGAACGCCGAGGCGTTCCTTGTGGTCAGGGTAGATCTTGCGGAGGAGGCGAAGTGCCTCCTCTTCACTCTTCGCCTGCGGCACGATCTGCTGCCACACTTCCGATGAGAGCATGTCAGCGAAGCTACGGTAGATGCGGATCGACTTGATACGTACCACGCCAGACGTATGTCCAGTCTCGAGCTGCAACAGCCCTCCCGCCTTAAGGCGCTTGATACTGTTGTAGCCGACGCGAACTTCGAGAGTCTTACAACCCTCCATGATGGCGTCGAAATAGGGCTTCTTGATGCGCATCTTACGCACACTTGCTCCTTCCTTGTTGAAGTTGAATCCCCACTGCTGAACCACGCTGTTCGGCGCGTACCCACCGGGGAACACGCCCTCCAGGCTCCAGCCATGACGCTGGAGACAGGCGACCTGCCACGGCTCGGGAACCAAGTGGACATACAGCTTGTGACCGTAGTCCTCCAACAACCCCTGCAGGTCGATAATGAGTGCCTCAAACGCCGCCTCTGACGAGGCCACCAAAGGCATCAGCTTGATGGGCCGCCCCTTCTTAGGAGTAGCCCCAGCGACACCGACCACCCGACCGTCGCACTCAGCGACGAAGATGATTTTGAACTTGGTGTTCACGTCGCCAGACTCCATACGACGGTAACCAGCAAATAGGGCGTCAACCCAGTTGCTATCCACACCGTCGAAGTCGCCACTCATCTGCGACAGAATGAGAGCTCGCGCGCCGTCGGCGTGTTGGCTCTCATCGAACGGAACCACAGAGATGTTCGGCGAGTCAAACCCCGCCTCGTCAATGAGCTGCTTATACAGCATATGCTCATCGATGCCGATCTTGTAGTGATCCTTCGCTGTTCCGGTGATGCGGAAGCCCTTCCGGAGGAAGAATCCCAGCGCCTTTTTATTCGGTTCTGCCACAGTGCAGTAGATCTGCCGAGCACCGAGGCTACGGGCGAAATCTTCAGCGTGCTTGAGCAGCATGCTTCCAACGCCCATCTTCCCTCGGTACGCCGTATCAACGATGAGGGGGCTGATCTTGACAGTCCCCTGCTTCTTCTCTACGACGTGGATGACTCCGACCTGCCGTCCATCGCTCTCGGCGATGAACATGTACTGTCCAGCAGAGAACTGGCCAACACGGTCAATGCCACCCGCGATGTGCGCGTCAAAGATGCGCCGCGCATGTGCGTAGTGGTCACCGTCATAAAACGGTGTGAGCGCCCGGATCATAAGATCCGCGACGAAATCGAAGTCGTCAGCCCTTGCTGGGCGCACGACGATGTTGCTGACTGATGCTTCAGTCACAATGTACACCTTCCTGTGATGGCTACGATTTTTGACGTAGCTCGGATAGGACAGTCATTATTATATCATCGAGATAATATAAATTCAATACCCACTACCCCATGTAGTCTCTGGTCTTCAATAGAATAAAATTCGTTGATTTGATTTTCTAGCCATGCAACACTCTCGCCGCCAAATTTCTGCGGATCATTGTGCGAAAACAAATCATGAAACGTCGCATAGCGCAATAAACCGACGACTGTAACAGCAGCAGTTTGGCTGGGATTGTCTCGATTGGTAAAGATAATCTGGTCGCCGATTTGAATTTTCTGGCGCTTGTCGTCATATAGCCGTGATTCGATGGTTTTATTGCCAGAAGTGATGGCGTCAAAAGGTTCGGTGGCTAGTTTTAATTGGTGTGTTGTCATAGTAGATTATTATATCAGAATAAATTAATACTAACTACCTGGGAAGCGTAGGCTTTACTGTATCACTATTCAATAATCATCAATCAACCCGCTCGGCAAGCGACATCACTTGATAGCCGTATTGATCAATATCTTCTTGTTTCCAAAAATCGATTTCTTTCGTGCGTAAAACTTCGCCGACTACGTGACGGACTTTGCGACCGGTTGGCGTTCCGTCATAATTTACCTCAACCTGTTCCAAAATATCGCCAGGTTGGATGTCAAAATCAGCCACCCTCATATCAAACGTTTTCTCGCCCGCTAGGACTTTTTCGAATAAATCAGGGTAAGATTTTTTGGTGATAATTTTCATACGTTTTATTATAAAAGATGAATCATGAAACTGCCTACCTTTCTTGCTATAATCAAGGTTGCCATATGAACAATTATTCAAACATCCTGTTCCCAGAAATAATCAATGAAGCGTTTCCAATTCTCGACGATGCATCATATATTCGCCAGCTGGCGTCTCTCGTTCCGCTCTGTCCTGATACAACATTTCATCTGTTTAGTCATAAGGGGCAGTATCTTGCATTGGTAATGACAGACTATCCTGACCCGTTTTATCAGAGCGAGGAGCTCAAGCAAATTTCTGGGGAATATAAATTTGAGTTCATCCATATTATCAAGCCTTATGCCAACAACCAGAGTATTGAAATTCGTCCGAACGAAGACATGGATGACAGCTTTTTCGTTTCAGATCCGAAGAGCTATTATCGGTATTATTTAGCTGCGGTTAGACAAAATAGCCGCTAACTGTAAGTATATCAGTCTACAGTTGCCCATTGGTTATCAATGCCCTGCCGTCGATCAGCTGCTTTGCTTTCACGTTATACTGCTTTGTCCATTTCAATGTCAGCACCAGCGCGCACCATATACACAAAATCCCGATGTAATCCAAAATCTGAATGCTATTGTTATAAATGACGCCTCCAATGATGCCACCCAGTACATAATTCTGCACTTGATCGCTGGCGGATGACGGTGATAAATTACCTTTCCCGGAAATGTTGATGATTATCGTCAGCGCGAAAAAGCCAATCAACAGTTTTATTGCTACTAAAATGAATTCATTCATGATTTGATTTTAGCACAGATATCTAGTGTCTCGGTATGACATACTTGGTGGCGGTCTTTATGTAAAGCAGGGGCCGAGAGTTCGTTTGACGACTTTAATCACGCACAATTTAGGACAACCTATTCTTGGACCCGTATTTTTCTCTAGCTATTTTAGTATACTTTCTGATGAAATCACTTTTTGCATCAGTATACCCATCCCTATCATTCTCAAATTCCTTCCAAAGATTCAGTTTTAATTTTTCGTACTCTTTGGCGATGCTACTATTTTCAATTAGATAATCCCTAAAATAGATCTCATCATTATCTCCCGCCACCCTAATGTGGAGATGAAATACCTTATCCGCAAAGCCCTGCTTGGTATATCCATTATTCAATGAGATTCGTTTTGCTTTCTGACTCATACACAGCCAATTATTTTCAACAAGAATATTTTTTACAGGCTCTAATTCTTTTTCCGACGGGACTTCAAGCAATATATCTACTATATTCTTTGCCTGTATATTTGGGATAGCTGTACTCCCAATGTGGGATATTCGTGTTATATATTTTTCCGGCACCAATGAGGAGATGGATTTTACCTCCTCATCATACCAGTGCACCCATTCTCGATTGTGTTCTACAAGAAATATAGGGAATAGTTGCCACAATTCTTCCAAACTCATTTTCTCTAGTTCTCTATCCATCACATCCTCCTACTCAAACCTCACCACAAACCGCATGCCCCGCCCGTGCGGTGTGAAGTCATAGTCAAGGCCTTTGGTGTCGAGTAGCATCTTCACGGTGTAGAGGCCGATGCCACTGCTGTCGGCATGTTGCTTCATGTCGTCAGAACTGCGATAAAACGGGTCAAAGACGTGCTGGAGTTGCTGTTTAGTGAGTGGCCTGCAGGCATTTTCGATAGCCAGCTCATTCTGGTTGCAAGTAATTTTTATCACGCTCCTGACGTCGCCATGGCGCACCGCGTTTGACACCAGGTTTGAGATGACGTGGCGTATCATGTCTCGGTTAGCGCGAATGGTCGTCGGACGCGCGTCAACCGTGAAAGTCATGCCGCGCGTTTTTGCTAGCAACATATAATCGTCAACCACCTCAGCGGCCAGCTTATCGATCCTCAGCCGTTTCTCCTGGTGCAAAGCCTGCTCGGCGACACTGCCAGAGCGCAAAACGTCATTCACCATCGCCGCCAAGCGATCAACCTGCGCCACCGATTCCGCCAGGTACTGGTCGCGATTTTTATATTCGCCGATGTTTAGTTGCATGTTCTCGAGCATGATCCGGAGGGCTGCTAGTGGCGTTTTTAGCTCGTGCGAGGCCGCACGTAAAAACGCGATTTTTTCCTTTTCCAGCTGCGTGATCCGCTTATTCTCATGCTCCAGCGAGCGAATCGTTTGCCACAGGTTTTGATAGAGTTCGTTAATGTTTCGTCCTAGCACGCCGATTTCATCACTGCTATTTACTGGATAATGCGCATCCTTTTCCAGCCGCTGCATGGTCGTGGTCACCGCCGCCATCTGGCGAATCGGCCGCGTCACAAAAC
Source organism: Candidatus Nanosynbacter featherlites (assembly GCF_037013405.1). Classification (NCBI taxonomy): domain Bacteria; kingdom Bacillati; phylum Minisyncoccota; class Nanosynbacteria; order Nanosynbacterales; family Nanosynbacteraceae; genus Nanosynbacter; species Candidatus Nanosynbacter sp. BB002. Next base: position 538,345 of record NZ_CP146064.1, read on the forward strand.
GGCTATAGATGTACGAAAACACGAGTGCCACCAACAGCGAGCCAAGCATGGTATAGGGTAGTACCTGCAGCGTGGCGAGCTTGGCCTGAGTGACAGGCGCCACATCGGCCAACAGCTTGACGGCGATCGTTTGACCTTGGCTATTCGCCACACTTCCCTGCCGCAAAATCACCGAGCGCGGATCAATTGTTTGGCCATCAGCGATTTTCACCACGCTGGCGTCAACCGATTTACCGCTGTCCGTCACAATGTTGATCGACTGAAAACCCTGAAAATACTGGTCGCGACCGTCAATCGTCAGCGTGATATTAACATTTTTCACTTGAGCAAACTCCTGGCTGAGACGATGCATTTCCTCAGTCGATTTGCCACGTAGTTCAGCCACGAGCGCCGTGAGATTGTCCGCCGCCTCGCGCTCTTTTTGTTGCAGATAAAATTGCGGCATCAAGGTGTAGACCAGCGCATGTACCAGGACGATCAACGCCGCAAACAGGCCGATTGACACCAAAAATGTTTTGGGGAATAATTTAAGATTCTTCATAGCGATAACCCACCCCCTTCACCGTGACGATGCAGTCTAGGTGCAATTTTTTGCGTAAGTTTTTGATATAGACATCAATCACTCGGTCGAACGGCACCTCATCATCACGCCACAATTTATCAATGATAGCCTGGCGGCTCCAGACCATGTTTGGATTATCCACTAGCAGCTTGAGCAACTGCACTTCCTTGGGCTTGAGGTGCGCGTCAGTATCATCATAAAATCCCTGATAGGCAGCAAAATCCACCGAGGCCAAACCGCGCTGCCACAAGGTTTTTTTGACAGACTGCTGGCGACGAAGTAGTGCCTTAATTCGCTTTTCTAAAATCACCAGCGAAAACGGCTTACTCATATAGTCATCCGCCAGCTCGTCAAAACTCGCAACTTGCGTCGGCTCATCATGCAGAGCCGTCAGCATCAACACCGGCACGTCGCTGGTCTGGCGAATTTGATGCAATACCTCAATGCCACTCATCCCTGGTAGCATGATGTCAAGGACAATCACATCCGCCCCAGCGAACTTATCAAGCGCCTCCTCGCCGCTGGTCGCCGTTATCACCGTAAAGCCGCGCTGGCGCAGGAATTGCTCGGTGCCAGTGCGCACCGCTGGTTCGTCTTCAACCAGGAGAATGTTCATTGCTCATATACCCGTACGTACATGTCGTACAATTCTTTTTTGTATTGCTTCACGGACTTATCTCCCGGCCATATCAATTCATGACCAACGCCCATGTGCACTGGTGTCGTTTCATTTGTAAACGTGGCGCCACTGTTTTTAGCCATCTTTTCTGCAATGTCACTTGCCATGGCACCGTCAATTAAACGGTCCTCGCTACCGATGATCAAACCAACGTGCTTCAACCCTACCGCCTTCAAATCGCTGCGATAATTTTGCTTGATGATGACATAATTTGCCAATGCCCGGTATGACAAAGCGCCATCAAAAAATTGATCTGGCAGCAGATGATTGCCATAGACATTGCGCAGCAGCGCCACTTGCCACTTTGGTGCCTGAGAAGCATCCGGCTCATAGTACGGCGAAAGTAGCAGCACCCGCGAAAACAATCCATCGCCATATTGTGCCAACCACGTCGCCAGCGTACCACCGCCCGAATGGCCAATCACGCCTAGCTCATCGCCCAGCCCGCTGACCAGCCCAGCACTATCACTCATAAAATTCACCAATTCACTGGCGCGAACTTTGCCGTGCTGCTTGCCATCTTTCAGGCCATGGTGCGGTGCTCGCGGCACGTAGACATTGTATCCCGTCTGATAGAACCAATCCGCCAACTCTGCCATCGCCGACGGCTCACCGCTGACGCCATGAAGAATCATCACCGCCCGCGCAGTTTTCTTGCCGTGAGTTTTCAGAATTGGGCGAGATTCTGGACGCACCTCGCCATTAGCCGCATCATCAGCAATGACCTTTTGAATATCCTTCACCGACTGGTCATAATCACGCCGCTGAATGTGAGCCTTTTGCAGGTCAGTACTCCGACTTGGACACAGGAATACCCAGGCAACAGACGCCGCAATCAGCACCGCCACGACACCGGCTATTGTTATCCCCAGCGCTTTACCACGTACTGCCATGGCACCTCCTCATTCCAATTATTTTATTTCTTGCGCCGCCAAAATCCGCGCCTGAATTTCGTCCAGCTGGGCGTCATCCATTTTTGGACCATCAGCAGTGGTCAGCCAACCCGGATATTCCGCGTAAAATGCCTGCTCATGCGACACTGCCGAGCCAATACCCTTCGCTAAGTCACCATGCAGCGGTACCAGCTTGGCATGCACATGCGCCACGCCTGTCCCCTCAAAAATCAATGCCACTCGCGGCGTATCGAAAGCTTTTTCTAAAATATTAGCAACCTTTTTCACTGCCAGCATCATCTCAGAATACAATTCATCATCCAAGGAAAATACGTAATCGCCTGGATTCTGTTTCGGTATTACCACGGTAAAGCCCGGTGTATTGGGAAACGGCGTGAGAAACGCTAAAAATTTCTCATCTTCCCAGACTTTCCAAGATTTCATTTTACCTGACACGATATCGTCAAAAATTGTGTAATTCATACTCCTCCTTTACGCAAATAAATCGTTCAATGCCTCACTCACCGTTGGATGAGTGAATATTTGGTCACGCAGTACAGTATATGGTAGGTCATTATCCATTACAGTTTTGATAATATTAATGACTTCTGGTGAGTTACGACACAATAAACTAGCACCCAAAATTTGTTCAGTGTTTGCGTCAATCACCGCACGCAGCAAGCCTGTTGTAGCATTATCAACATGCAGGCGTGGAATCGCCATAGCAGGCAACTCTTTTACGATAATTTCGCGCCCCGTCGCACGCGCCTCAGCCTCTGTCATACCCACCCGACCTAGCGGCGTTTGCATAAAGACCGCGTACGGCAAGATTTTTTGTTTGGCGCGAGTGTACAGACCATCGCCCAGCAACTGGCTTCTCACAATCCGAAAATCGTCCAGCGACGCATAGGTAAATTGTGGCCCGCCCGTTACATCGCCCATTGCCCAAATATGCGACCGACTAGTGCGAAGTGTTTCATCAACCACAATTGCCCCGCGCTCATCCGTCGCTACACCAGCAGCTGGTAAATTCAAGCTCATCGTCGCCGGGCGACGGCCCGTAGCCATCAAAACCGCATCATAACCAGCGTAATCATCATGATTTACTGTGCGAATCGTCGCAGTAGACTCACCCTCAATCGCTGTCACATCCACACTAAACACAATCTCGATACCCTGTGCCTGCAATGCTTCAGTAGTAGCCCGAGCAATTGCTGGATCTTCACGTGCAAGCAGAGCATCACCCCTCTCAAATACTGTTACTTTTGTACCAAGTTTGGCATAAGTTGAGGCAAATTCTAACCCAATATAACCGCCACCAATGATAGCTAGCTGTTTTGGCTGTGTCATTTTATCCAGCAATTCAGTACTGGTATATACAAACGGCTTATCAACACCTGGAATATCTGGGATGATTGATTCCGCACCGGTGTTAATAAAAATCTGCGGTGCACTCACTATTAGCTCGTCGTCACCCGCCATAACCTTCACAGTACGATCATCTACAAACGATGCCTCACCCTCAATGACACTCACCGTTTCACGATCCGCGAGCATGTGATAGTTCTTCTCATTCAACCGCGCTACCACTGTTGTCTTATGTGCCATCGCCTCATCAAAACTTTGATGATGCTCAGCCGCACTGACCAGCACCTTAGTAGGAATACAAGCAATATTAATACAGGTGCCGCCATACATCTTTGGTGTCCGCTCCACCAGCGCTACCTTTTTGCCCGCATTCGCCAGCGTCACCGCCAATGTCTTGCCGGCTTTGCCAAAACCAATGATAAGTGCGTCAAATTGTTGTGTATCCATTTACCTCCTCCTATCTTTTTTAGTGATCTCTCTCGCTGCAACAATTTCTCTATCGGCACACAGAACTGCCTCTTTTATTACAAGTTTTTGAGATACTACTATTATCGTGTGCGCAATAGCTCCTTAAAACTGCTCCAAAAAGTCCAGCTTGCCACTCTCAAAATGCCGTACGTCCTCGATACCGTATTTCATCATCACCAGGCGGTCGATGCCGCAGCCAAAGGCAAAACCGGTGTACTCATTCGGATCGATGTCGGCAGCCTTCAGCACGTTCGGGTGGATCATGCCGCAGCCCAAGAGTTCGATCCAGCCCTCGCCCGAACAAACCTTACAATCCGGATTTTTGCCCTCACAGAACGGGCAGCTCAGCGCAAATTCAAAGCTCGGCTCGGTGAACGGGAAATAAAATGGGTTGACGCGCACATCCAATTTCTTGCCGTAATATTCCTGCAAAAATTCCTGCAACGTCGCGATGAGGTTGCCGACATTGACACCCTTGGCGACATACATACCTTCGACTTGATAGAACGTGTGCTCGTGCCGCGCGTCCAAATCTTCGTTGCGAAACACCCGATCAGGTACGATGGCGGCGATCGCCCCGCCGTTCGCCAAATTGCCGTGATATTTTTTCAGCACGCGGTTTTGCATGGTCGAGGTGTGCGCTGGGGCAATCAAGCGGTCGCCATTGGCATCCGTCTCCTCAGTCATGAACGTATCATAATCATCACGCGCCGGGTGACCCTTCGGGAAGTTCAGACTCTCGAACATATGAAATTGATCGTCGATTTCGCGCGACTCTTCCGTCACGAAACCCATGCGATTGAAAATGTCAGAAATACGGTCGATCTCACGCATCAATGGATGAATTGTGCCCCGTTCACTCGGCAGTAATTCAGGCCGGGGAGCATTGACGTCCATCGGTGCTGTCACGTCAATTGGCGGCAAGTCAACTTTTGACAGCTCAGCTTCGCGAGCCGTAACCGCCCGCTCCAACTCCTGCTTCAGTTCATTGACTTTCTTACCAAACGCTCCGCGCTCTTCGGCTGACAGCGTCGTGATGACACCATATAGTTCCCGTAGCTCCGCACTCCGCAAGACACTGCGCGGCTCGGCTGCCTCGGCTACACGTGATAATAATACTGATCGAACTTCATCTAACTTTTCCATGTCATCGCCCTTGCATTAAAAACATCCCGACAACTCCTGCCGCCATGATCACAATCAAAACCCACGCCCACGCCAACGTTGTCGTCTGTTTTGTGCCTTCTAGATATTTCACATCTTCCACGCCGTCCAAGCTAGCTTTCTCCTGCAAGCTCGACGCTTTCGCCTTTTCGCGTAGTTCCGCCGCAATGCGTTCTTGCAGTTTGCTGCGCTGATCGTTCTGATTTACAAATAATCCCATAACTACAGTATAGCAAATTATGCTATAATAGTCGTGATACTACTTTAAGGAGGGAATATGGCTACGAAGAAAACTTCAAAGAAAGCCCCGGTTAAAGCTACGGCAAAGAAAACTGCTACAGCTAAGACCGAAACCAAAACGACCGTCAAACGAGTCGTCACCGAATCTGCTGCGGCCAAAAGCAAAAGCAAGCGCGCCAAATTAGGTTCCACATTACCAAGCAACTTAATCAACATCGTCATCGCGGAAATCATCGGTACGTTCATCTTGACGCTGACCGCTCTGTTTGCATCAGACGTCTTGTCATCAATGTACGTTGGTTTTGCGTTGATGCTCATCGTTACTGCCATTGGTGGTATTTCTGGCGCACACGTCAACCCAGCCGTCACCTTTGGTTTGTGGTCAATGCGCAAATTAAAAACCGCTTTGGTACCATTTTACTGGGGTGCACAATTCCTCGGTGCCATGGCAGCAGTCGTGTTGATCGGCTCAATCACCAACAACGGTTTTGCGCTCAGCTTTAACCAATTCACTGCATTCTCATGGAGTGTCTTTGCCGTTGAACTGATCGGTGTTGCTGTCTTCATGTTCGGCGTCGCCGCAGCATTGAACCGCAAAGAGATCAGCACGACTGGCAAAGCCTTTGGTATTGGTCTGGCATTGATGATCGGTTTGGTCGTATCAGGCTCAATCACGTCATTTGTCCGTGCATCAGTCATAGCCAAGATCCAAGATAACCAAGTTGCAGCACAATCAGAAAACAGCGAGCGTCCATACCCACGAGAAATTTACATCTCAGGCGCAACACTCAACCCAGCTGTTGCTTTGGCAGTCACAGAAAAGACTGACACTCAAGTGCGCAGCAACAGTCCATTCCCAGGCAAGAACGAGAAAAACTACTCTCGCTTCAGCCTGGAAGTAATTGTCGCAACACTTATCGGTGCAGCTCTAGGTGGCAACTTGTTCTTGCTCATCAACTACCGCAACAAGGAAGAAGAGTAGATCATAGTTCTACTATAACGATATCCCGCCTCCTTTGGCGGGATATTTTTTAATCTTCCTGCGCAGGCCGATCGATTAGCTCTAGCTGCGCTTGATGATCACCACCAGCGATCCGCACCACGTCTTTATCAATCTTGCCCAGCTCCTTGTACGAATTATTATAATGCCCGACAGTGGTGCTGAGACTCTTGCCCATCTTGGTCATTAGCTCATCAAACTTTTTGATATGCACGCCCAGCTGACCGACACGCACCTGGATATCCTTGGCCTGCTCTTCAATCTGTAGGCTCCGCAGCCCCTGCAGTACCGTCTGTAAATACGCCAAAAAGCTGGTCGGACTGACGATGATCACCCGCTTGTCACGAAAGGCATACTCAATCAAATCGCGGCTCGAACCTCCCGCACCAACATTATTGATGAGTAGGTCATAATACAGCGACTCACTCGGGATGAACATAAAGGCAAAATCCATAGTATGCTCCCGCGGGCGAATATATTTGCTGGTTTCGTCAATGCGACCCTTCAGGTCAGCCTTCACCTTATTTAGCCACAGCTCGCGCTCGGCTTTGGTCTCGGCGTTAATCATCCGGTTATAATTTTCCAAGCTAAACTTACTGTCTACTGGCAAAATCTGCCCCTTGTCTAGAAAAATCACCGCATCAACAATCTCGCCATCCTTGAAGCGATATTGCATCTGGAACTGCTTGGCGGGCAGCACATTATCCAGCACGCTTTCCAGGTAAAACTCGCCGAACACACCGCGCTGCTTGGGATTTTGCAGGACATTCTGCAAAGTTTTTAGGTCAGTCGCCACGTCGACCACCCGCTTGTTCGTCTCGTCCAATTTTGCCAGCCGCTGTGTTACGTCCGCTACCAACTTGGCACTTTCTGACAGCTGCTTTTGTACCGAAGTTTGCACTTGAGCATTGCTGCGCTCCAATTTATCGCTGACTGATTCATTCAACTTGGCGATGGTTCGCCCCAGCTCCACTACGTCAGTTTTGATGAGCTCGACTGATGATTGCTGCTTCAGCTCGCCTAGTTTTGACTGCAGCACGAACAACGTCGCGCCCAAGCCCATAACGATAATACCTAAGAGAATGATGATAATGATTTCCATACCCTTAGTGTACAGGGATTACAGAGACAAGACAACTCGTGCCAAAATCACAAACACGATCATCAACAATATCGCTGCGCCATCACCACGAATCCTATTGAGCCATGTCAAGCTAGCGTATACCACCATATAGGTCAATGATGCGATCAACGCCGCCACAATAGTGTGCGCCTGCCAAAAATTAACACCCCACAAGGCAATCGTTGCTGCCAACACCACGACCAGCGGACGCTTGATACCAAACAATATCAACACTGGTACCAACATGATAGCCATGATAACTGTGGCGATATGCCCTGCCATCATGGTGCTGTTGCCACATAACAACTGGTTGGCGCCATCTTTACACACGATTGGTTCCAAGATAACTCGGTCAATTCCCGTTGCCACCAGCCACACCAACAAGCCTGCCGCTGCCGCAGTCAACAACAAACGACCAAACACTGCTGCTCGCATATTGAACAAGTAGTCTGATATCTCCTCTTTAAATATAGTTGAGAGAATCTTCATAATATCTTAATATTACACGAAAATTGCCAATAAAGCAAATGTAGATTATGAATATATTTATGCTAACGCTTTATCAATGGTTTATACCAGATGATTCCGATGCACGCTATCAACAAACCACCAGCGACATCAAGTGGTGTGTGCACCAATGCCAACACCCGGCCAATTCCAACCAGCAGTGTCAACACCAAACAAACACTGGCCAACAGTTTATCACGCGTACCGAACCATACTGCCAAGGTAATCGCCATGGTAAACAATGCGTGATCTGAAGGAAACCCAGGATTGTTGAGATAGGCTGCGCCCGGCTCAACGCCCATCAGTTCAAACGGACGCAAACTTTCCGGCTGATAGAACGTCCCCACCGTCTTTGCTATCACATACGCCGTCAAGCCTGCCATCAACACTCTGGCATATGTCTGATATTTTTTGTTGTTCGGCACTTTGCACAGCAATGCGTACGCACCAATCAAAACCACCGGTATAACCAAACCGTCTGCCACCAGTTTCACAATTGCTTCCATGCAATCATTGTATCATCCGCCAGGCTACACATCCAGAGCTTGCAGCACGCCATGTTTTGTAGTACAATCAAATACGCATTGGGGATTGGCCAAGCGGTAAGGCAGCGGGTTCTGGTCCCGTGATCGGGGGTTCGAATCCCTCATCCCCAGCCACATTGATTTTCACGATACATCGTTAGCGCGATGTATTTATTTTTTTGACATTTTGATGGCGATGCCAAATAGTACCCATAACAGCCCTAGCCACACAAAGTCAATCATACTTGATTCTCGGGATAATATGCTGAACAGTATGGAGATACCGCGCATATCTGCAAAAACCACCAAAACCGTCAGCAGCTGCAGCGCTATGATTAAACAACAAAAGCTCAGCCGTAACACAGAAGCTCTCGCCCGTAGCCCGATCAACCAAGGTAGCGCCAGCACTTCCGTGTATACCAACGCCACAGCAAGCACCACTGCCGTCGCTTCGGTAAATCCAGCGAGCTGCAATAACCCTGGAAACTTCTCAAAGGCGAACAATTGCATCAGTACCGTCAGCAGCAACGTCACCGCCAGCAATAAACTAGCCAGGCGGCCTAGACCAAGGTTTCTCATCTCTTTTTTCATTTGTTTGACTGACAGCTTTTTCATGCCTTTATTATAATGCGCAAGCTCTATAACCACAAGTTTGTTGTATTTTTCACTAAATTACTTGCAAAAAAACAAAAATATACGTACCATAAACATAAGCGAACTATACAAAAATAAACACCACAAATTACGTATCTTTCGCTCTACGACCATCCACCACAACAAAATACCGCTGCTTTTCATGTAGCGGTATTTTCCGTTGGTTTAAGTATTATTCAGCTTTTGCGAATGCGTTTTGCGCCACTCGGCGATCATGGCATGATTGCCACTCAGTAGAATCTCCGGAACCTGCAGGCCATTGAATTCAGCGGGACGTGTGTACTGCGGAAACTCCAAGGTCTCGCCGTCTGAAAAACTCTCGATGGCTGCCGATTGTTCACCGCCCAAAACCCCTGGCAGCAGCCGAACGATAGAGTCGATGATAGTCATGGCTGGCAGCTCGCCGCCAGTCAACACATAATCCCCAACGCTTAACTCTAGATCTACTAGCTCCATAATTCGCTCATCGTACCCCTCATATCGTCCACAGATGAATATATAGCCGTGCTCTTTTTCGGAAAAATCTTGCGCCAGCGACTGCTTCCATCTGGTGCCACGTGGCGTCATAATGACTACTTTAGCAGTTGGATCCTGGCTCTTGGCGTGCGTCACCGCCTTCCACAGCGGCTCAATCATCAGCAGCATACCGTCACCGCCACCATACGGCGTGTCATCAACTTGCCGCCGCGGACCCAGGCCAAACTCACGCAAATCAATCGTCTCCAGGCTCACCAAGCCTTCTTTTTGCGCTTTCCACATCATGGAATTACCAAACACGCCCGTCAACATTTCTGGGAACAATGTAATAACTTGAAATTTTCTCATCTCTAAAATTTTAGCATACACTTGACTAAAAACTAATTTTAGTGTAAAATGATGTCTAACAATTTAAAGGAGTTTTTGTTATGAAGGAAACATTACCAAAATCTAGCTTTCTGCGCGATAAAGTCGCTAAGCCTGCCGGGAAATTAGCAGCCGGCGCTACTGCCGGCGCTCTTGCCTTTGGCGTTGGTGGCTGTTCAGCCGAACAAAAACCTAATATACTTGGTATAGAAGAAAAACCTGATATATACAAGATGTCTGTCGATATAACCTGCGATGGACAATCAGCATACGGCATGCCCGAGGTATTGTCATACGAAAATGATGTTACCAGTCCAATCCATGGAAAAGTAGATCGAGTGACTATTGGCTGTGAGACCAGGTCTATGGACTTCACTTCATCTACCGAAAATGATGCTCAGCCTGCAAATGATATTGAAGTATGGAAACTCACTGAAGAAGAGCAAGAGGGCTACGTCCCAAAGCTTGTCTATGGAGGAGTTGAGGACATAGATGATTACAAAACATACAACCTCCATTGGGCTGTTGAGGTTGATAAATCAAAGAAAAGTCAAGACGCAGCGACCGAAATACCTCGAGTCTTCGCTTATACGGGTAATCCCGTACCTAATAATGCCAAGTCCACGACTACTGTATTTGAAGTTATAGACAAAGAAGGAAAGATTAATCTTCATATGGACCCTGAAAACCGGGATTATAAGGTCACTGAAGATGCTAACAATAAAAAATCATATAGACTGGAAAACCCGTCGCCAGATGCGCACTTCGAATCACCAGCTGAGAGCCAAATGTAGTATAAGTTGAAATCCAAAAAACCGCCTCATCACGGGGCGGTTTTTTAGCACAAATAAGGCTCTCAATGGTTACCCATTGCTCGCATAGAGCTGTTCTCGCATGTTGTCTGTGCTTGAACTACGTTTATTATATATCAAGGTCGTCTAGTTCTGCAAGCTCTTTTCGAGCATTTTCTGCGTAGGAAGATTGGCTTTCCACAGCTTCCTCTGTTGGCTTTTCCACAGCAGAACCAGAAGATGCGCCATCTTCACTGCTCTGCGCGCCAGTAAAGCCATCGTTGTTGACGATTTTCAAATTGTAACGTGCGTCATTTTTCGTGCCCAACGCCCGCAACAAGGTGCGAACACTTTGCGCAGTACCGCCGCGTTTACCGATCACTCGGCCCAAATCCTCAGGGTTGACAGTCAGCGTCAACAGTACGCCCTTTTCATCAATCAACCGCTCAACGACAACATCATCTGGATGTTCTACAAGTGATTTAATGATGTATTCCACAAATTGCTGGTCAATCGTTGACATTCTGCCCCTCCTTCGGAATTAAACTGTATAGTTAGTATATCATAAACGTTTTAGCACGAGCAATAACAGAATCAGGCTCAGGAATTGCTTTCTGATTCGTCAGTCAGTCGCCGATATTCTGCCAACGCAGCCCGAGCCGCTGCTTGCTGGGCAACTTGTTTGGAAGGACCACTGCCCTGGCCCATCAAACGGTCACCGACAAACACACCCAACCTGAAAACTTTGTCATGGTCAGGCCCTTCTTCGCCCAGCACTTTATAAACCGGCGTTTGTCCATCTAGCCGCTGCGAAACCTCCTGCAAATGAGACTTTGGATCGCGCCAACTGCCAGTTTCCAAAATGTGGTCTAGTTTGACGATGATGTGTGTATGGATAAAATCGCGTGCATCATCAAAGCCACGCTCCAGATAGATCGCACCGATGACCGCCTCAAACGCGTTGGCTAAAATCTGCAAATGTGCCCGATCCGAACCATTTTTCTCACCCTTGGACATGCGAATGAGCGGTCCGTAACCCAGTTTGTCGCCCGCATCACCGATACTCTCTGTGCGCACCAGTGCCGCCCGCCATGCTGTCAAAATACCTTCTGGCTCAGAGAAATGAGCAAACAGATATTCGGTCACCGCCAGTTCCAACACAGCGTCGCCCAAAAACTCCAGCCGCTCGTTATGCTCGTGAACTGATTTTCGGTGCTCGTTGACATAGCTGCGGTGCGTCAGCGCAGTAATCAAAAGATCCAAATTTGTAAACTCAAAACCCAGCTTTTCGCGCGCAAATTCTTGATATGGCGCAGTATTCATCCCACTCATCTACAAATTCTCCTGTCTGATACGTTTCATAGCGAGTAAGATCAATTTGCCGATATCTTCGTATTCGATTTCGTCCAAAGCTTCGTGAAATGAAAACCATTTGAGACCATTCATCCACGCTTCTTTTTGCAATTTTTCATTTGGATCAAGCGCCTTGACTAGATATACCTGTGTCGTCATCAGCACCAATTTATCAATTCGTCGGTAGCGAAAATTAACCTTGCCCAGCCAGCCACAAACTTCAATCTTTTTTAAGCCAGTCTCTTCACCGATCTCTCGCTTGGCGGTGACCTGCGCCGTCTCACCTGGCTCAATGTGTCCCTTTGGGATAGTCCAGCGATCCCGTGCGTCTTGATACAACAAAAATTCGGCCTCACCCTTTTTATTGCGGCGGAACACCACGCCACCAGCCGTCGGCTCGCGCACGATTTCCTGAATTGATGGCTTTTTATGTCCGCTAAAATATTTGCGTATTCCGCTAAAATTGTCCTTTGTCATCGGCATCCTCTTGGAGGGAGCGATATGCCGTACCCAGCACACCGTTGATAAATTTCCCTGAGTTATCCGAACCAAACGCTTTGGCTAATTCGACTGCTTCATTGATGACCACTTTTGGAGGTGCATCTTTTGCGTGATTGAGCTCATACAGCGCTAACCGCAAAACTGCTCGGTCAATTCGCGCGATCTGCTCAATTGGCCATTCGGGAGCCAACGGACGTAGTTGCTCATCCAGTTCCTGCTGCACCGAGATCACGCCGCGCACCAGCTTATCCACAAAATCGACATCATCGACTGATGACTTGTACTTATCAAGATTTCTCTCAAGAATGTCTTTGTATTGGACTGTATCGTCTCCAACCTCACGGCGAAATTCATATTCATACAATGTCTGAAGAGCGACGATTCGTCCTAAATGACGGTTTGAAGCCATGCGTAAAACGTTCCTGTTCGGGTTATATTACTACTATTTCGTTTTTTTGCCAGTTTCTCGCTTGGTAGTCCAGGCTTTAACTGGTGAAGAACCGTTTACACGGCGAGCTAATTTCAATACCAAGTGGCTGCGGCGCAGGCCAGTTTTTCGCGGGCTGCTCTGTTTTTTAGGTTGTGCCATAATCTCTCCTTTATCAGTTTATATTAACACTTGGGCTTTATTATAACGGTTTTTACGATTTTTCTCAAGAGTATAGACTGGGATATTGTACAATATACTTGACTTTTTATACTACTTATGCTATTATACTAACCATGAATAACGAACGATTACCAGAAACAAGTTTTGCAAAAAAGGAAAAAATAGAGAACAGGCTCAGAAAAACTGTGGGGATGCTAGCCATAGGTGTCACTGGATTAGGCCTTGGCTTATATCCATGGGAAGGCAGGTCTAGCGCCGAAGCACCAGACAGCCCTGCTGCTGTCGCAGAACAAGGCGCCGTTGATTTTGTTAACGCGGCACACGAAAACCCATCACTGCTAGGACCGGAAAAAACTTTCTCTGTTGATTTACAGGATGGTGATTCGGTTAACTCTGCGGCACAGCGAGCCGCTGAAGAAGTCGGCGAACAAGAGGGGTGGTCTGCAGACCAGATTAACCTTAATATTGGTGTAGTCACAGAGGCTAGTCAGGAAGTCCTTGACAATTCAAAATACAAGATTCCTCCAAAAGAATTCACTGTTACTATGGTCGAGAAAGACACTAATGGCGATGGCAAGAAAGAAGTCTTTCCTGCAGACGCAAAACCTAAAGCTAAATAACAACGTTAAGTAGTTTACCCGGAACATAAACCATCTTTTTAGGTGGTTTATTGTTTGTGAATTTTTGAACATTGGCGTCAGCTAAAGCTGCTTCTTCAATACCCTGCTGGTCGATGTCGGCTGGCAGCTCCAGCTTTGATCGAAGCTTACCATTGACCTGGACGATGATGGTCATTACATCACTCACCAGATATTTCTCGTCCCACTTTGGCCAGTGATTGACGTGAATGGTATCAGTGTGGCCCAGTTCCTGCCACAACTCTTCGGTGATATGTGGCGCGAATGGCGCCAAAATCTGTAGCAGGCTCTCCAGAGTAAACTGCCACGTTTCTGTCGCTTGCATACCGTGTGCTTCTTTGAACTTGTATAGGCCGTTCACCATTTCCATCATTGCCGCCACCGCTGTATTGAACTTTTCGTCCTCAATGTCGCGAGTGACTTTTTTGATGGTTGAGTGCGTTAGGCGAAGCAGTTCTTGGTCATCTTCAGAAGTAGATTCAGGTGCTGCTACAAACTCCTGCACCATATTCCACACTCGATTGAGGAACCGATACGTCCCTGGCACACCGCGCGGATCCCACGGTGCATCCATATCATACGGCGCGATGAACATCTCGTAAACACGCAGCGCATCGGCACCGTAACCGCTATCCATAATCTCCATTGGATCGATGACATTGCCCTTGGATTTACTCATCTTTTGGCCGTCTGGCGCCATGATGTAAGCGTTATACATCATCCGCTTGAATGGTTCTGGCGTCGGCACTAGACCGAGTTTATAGAAAAAGCGCATCCAAAAACGACTGTACAATAGGTGCGCTACCGCATGGTCGGCGCCATTGTAATAATCAACCGGCATCCAATGACCAATTCTCTCAGGATTCCACGCCTCGGCATCATTGTGCGGATCAAGATAGCGCAGGAAATACCAGCTGGAGCAGGCATAGCCATCCAGTGTGTCAGTTTCGCGTCGACCTTCACGCCAATTGTCGCCCGCTGGCTTCGGCTCGGTGATCGGCACCGTTTTACCCGTTTCAACATCAGCCCACACGCGCACCCAATCATCAACTTGTGCTAGGACTGACGTATTACCGCCCGTTGGCTTGAAGTTCTCAACTTCTGGCAGAATCACCGGCAAGCACTCATCCGCTACAGCGATTGGCCTGAAACCGTCAACATGGACCATCGGAATCGGCGCGCCCCAGTACCGCTGGCGAGAAATCAGCCAGTCACGCATTTTGTAAGTAGTTTTGCCTCGACCAGAACCCTGCTGTTCCAGCCAGGCTACGATTTGTTCGCGGGCGTCCTCGCTGCGCGTGCCGTCAAATTGCCCAGAATTGATCAACTCACCTTCGCCAGTGTAGCAGCCGACGTCTGCGGAATCCTCCGGTTTATCAACCACTTGAACAATTGGCAAGTCAAATTTCTCAGCAAAGGTAAAGTCACGTTCATCATGCGCCGGTACCGCCATGACTGCACCCGTGCCATAGCCACTCAGTACATAGTCCGCCACCCAAATTGGCAGCTTCTGACCGTTGACTGGGTTGATGGCATAGCTGCCAGTAAAGACGCCGGATTTATCTTTGTTTTCCTGGCGCTCAACGTCAGACTTCTGCTGAGCCGCTTGAACGTATGCTTCAACCTTGGCGCGCGTGTCGGCATTGACCAACTGAGAAACCAGTGGGTGTTCTGGCGCCAAAGCCACGTAGCTGGCGCCAAACAAGGTGTCGGGTCGCGTGGTGAATACGGTGATTGGTGGTACATACTCGAAATCATAAACCGTGAATGTATCCTCTAGTGAAACTTCTTCACCATAGAACTTTTTAAAACTCAACAATTTTTCATTATCATCACTATAACGTTCATGTCCAGAAATATCGTTAGATATATCTCTTAGTGGAAGCTGGTGGATATTAACTATTTTTATATATCCAAATGAATATACTTTTTCTCCATCACGCACCATAGCATCAGCAATATCGCCAACCTTCAGTTTTTTAGCTTCATACCTAATTGTATTGGTTTTTTCACCAGAAATAACTTTTTCTGCCAAATCAGGGGTGAATTTTAAAGAGTCAGATGCCGTTAAATTAAGGGTAAAGTCAACTTCCGCGCCAACCGACCGGCCAATCCAATTTTTCTGCATGGTTTTGACCATCTCCGTCCAGTCCAAGTCGTCAGTTGCCTCCAACATCTCATCGGCGTAGGCGGTGATGCGGAAAAACCACTGTTTGAGGTTGCGCTTGGTGACAGGATTGCCGCAACGCCAACATTTGCCGCCCTCAACCTGCTCGTTAGCCAGCACCGTATTGTCAGTATCGCACCACCACTGCGGCTGTTCCTTTTGGTACGCCAAATCGTGTTTGTATAGCTGCGTAAAAATCCACTGAGTCCATTTGTAGTACTCTGGATCAGCCGTAGAAATTTCCTTCGACCAATCATAACTAAATCCGAGTCGCTTCAGCTGAGCGATGAAGTGTGCCTTGGCTTCATCGTGCGCCACTCGCGGCGTTTTACCAACCTTGATGGCGTAGTTCTCCACTGGCAGGCCAAAGCTATCCCACCCGATTGGATGATATACATTGTAGCCTTGCTGACGCTTCAGGCGCGCTTTGATGTCAGCAAACTGAAACGTCCGACCGTGACCGATATGAATACCAGCCCCGGTAATGCCAGGAAGCATACTCAAACTATAGTATTTTGGGCGCGTCGTATCACCAAGGTCAGTGACGTAGGTACCATCAGCCTCCCATTTATCTTGCCATTTTTTCTCAATTTCCGTCGGATTGTAGCGTTTCATATCTGTAATTATAGCACGAAAATCGCCCCACATGAGAGTGGGGCGATTGACTGTCAACGAAAGGCTAGTTACGCTTCGTCAGCGTCACTGGCTGAGTTTGTCGAAGTACTAGTTTTTGGAACAAAGCTAGACAGTGGGCTTGATTGGAGCTTTTTCATCACATCTTTCAAGTCTTTTGCATCAGATGGTGCTTCAACCTTCTTGGCATCGCCATACATGACGCCTGTCTCAAGAGAGACCTTATTGCCCTCAGATGAACCCTCAAATTCTACGCGGCGAACTTGCCTCTTTGAGTTGTCGATCCACAGTTTCAGAGAAACATCTACCTTCTTGAAATCAAGTGCATCTGTGTCGAGCGCTTTCGAGCTACTGCCGCCACATTCTTTGATCTTCTTGGCATATGTTGTTTCACTCAATGCCTTGGCAAAGTTTTTACGTTTCTCAAGAGTAGCGTCACTCAGGTCAATTTCAAATCCACGCAGACCATCTTTTGTTCCCAAATCTTTTTTGATTTGTAGGAAATTGTTGTCGCGGTATACTTGAGCGATCTCTTCGCGAACAGCAGTATCATCCTTAGCGCGGCGAACTGCATTCATCACACATTTTGCTTCTTCTGACTGCTCTAGGTCGTCTGAAGAGATCTTGATCCAGTGGCCGTCGATCTCATTGATGAGCGTCTCAAATTGTTTCAGCATCGTTTCTTTGAGTGATTTTGTCTGAGATCGGCCAGAAATCGCACCACCTGGCGAGGAAACGCTTTCCATGTAACGATCTATCGCTGTCTCGATTGAGCTACGAACATTATCCAGTTTAATATACGTTGCGTCTTCAGTATTGCGTACATTCACTTTTGGCAGAGAGAATTGTATTGACTTGTCAGAACCACCGGCGTTAACTGTTATATCAGCCTGCAGCTCTTGACTCTTCTCTGCGTCTGATGATTTGAGCTTGATGGTGACTTTTTGATTACCCTTACCTTCAAAAGTCAGCCGTCCTTCAGTGACAGAGTTCTTCGACATGATCGCGTTAACAATTGACGCTTCCAGCGCACGCTGTGGGTTATTAAATACCAACAGATACCACAACAGTCCTGCAATCAAGCCGATGGTAACTAACGACCCCACAACCAAACTAATAATCAACTTTTTGCGGTTTTTCTTTTTCGGTTTGTTGATCGCACCCATGATAGGCGGCTGCTCAGCCGGCGGCGTTGACTCAGCCGGTGCTGTTGTTGGCTGCTGTATGCTCATATACCCTCCAAATTACTACTATGTTATGTATTATATCAGCTAATAGCTAAAACGAGAGAAAAATGCATTCTTCCTAGCTATCCACTCTGGCGTTTGACGAACTAATTTGTTTTCATCAACCGCTGTATGGAGGTTAATTTTGATGGCTTCCTCCAGCCAGACACCGCCCGAAGAACCTTTGAACAGCGCAATACCGTCTTTTTTCAGTTTGTCGCGCACAAAACTACCAGCTTCGATGGCGTCTTTGCATTCTTTTACCTGGCAGCCACGCTGACGAGCCGATGGCGCCAAATACTGGTTGGCCATTTCTCCAACTGTCACTACCCAGTCAAGTTCATTGGGGTTACACAGATAGCCTAGTTTGGACATTTCTTGCGGCATTGATTCTCTCAAACCGTTGATATTGCCTAGGACAGCGATTTTTTGGGGAGCGCTCAAACTATACAATGTCTGAATAGCCGCAGTTGTGGTTGATGGCGACGCGCTGTAACTGTCGTCCAGAAGAATAGTGCCATCAGCACCGCGCAGCAGCTGCATTCGTCCTGGAATTGGACGCAGTGCCGCCAAGCCTCGCTGAATTGAGCCGACATCCATGCCTAATTTGACAGCCACGGCCATGGCAGCTACTGCTGGTCTGAGGTTGTGTTCGCCCAGCAGTTTCAATTGCGTCTGGATACCCTCTGGATATTCTGGCGACACCATAGCACCAAAATGCCCTTCAGTGAGCGAGAAATCATGTTCATCAAAATAGTATTCTGCGACCCCACTGGTGCCATAGGTGGTTATATTAGGATTGGTAACAAAGGCCGCAAACCGACCTTCGATGTCATCGCGATTGATCAACGCCATCCGAGAATTATTACCCAGTGTGATCATTTCCTGAGCGACTTCTTCTATGGTATGTTCAACGCGCATGCGCCCTGTAGTGACAGAAGTGATGACGGCGATATCCGGCAAAATGACGGTTTTAAACCAATCATGAAAGCCAATGCTTTGCGGGCTAAATTCCTGGACGATCACTTGCGCTTCTGGATGCTCAGCGCGAGCTCGTTTTTTGACAGCGCGATACATATTGCGGCGTGCGAAGAATCCCCATTTTTTTTCAGGACCCTCAGGATAGCGTACTCCCATGATCTGCAGTAAAGTCTGCATGTGAGATTTTGGCTCCAGCTGCGGCATAGCGATAGCATAGCGCTGCGACAAAACCGTACCGATGGCGATCTTGGCGCTCGTTTTGCCAGTACTACCCGTCACCGCTATCAATTTGACATCCGCGTGCGAAGCAAAAAACTCACGCACTAACAATGGGATTTTCTTTTCAAATGATCGTCGAAACATATACTCATCATACCATAAGCGACTTGCCGAAACCAACGCAAGTCGCCGAAATAGCAAAGCGGAGCTGCTACGCGCCCACCCGGGGCATGTTGAAAATGTGTTTGTCTTTCAATTGGCAAGCATAGGAGATGCCCCTATGCGTACCAGCTCACTTGTGATTATGCACCAATTGCCATAAAAACACAAGCACTATTTTTGCTTTGTGCATTCTGGCAAGACTTTTCCGGCAAGAGCTACTGCCATCAGTACCGCAAAACCACACATAATCGACGGGATGCCAGTGATGGTTGATGGATCGATGATATTGACAAATGTCGTTGGCGCAATGAACAGCACGTAGCCGATGATCAATGACCACAATGAGCGGCGAATGTGTTTTTTGGCGTTTTTGCCACGGGTGTAGGCGTAGGCAATCGCCACAAACAATAAGCCATAGTAATACAATCCGTACCATTCACTGATGCCTGGCTGATTTTCAAAAATGACATAGTTTCCCAAGCAAACGCCAGCGCTAACACCGTTTACGGCTAGCAAAAAGTAGCTAATGAACACGACCGCTAAGGTATACCCCAGCACTGGAATCCAACGTCGTTTGTCGGCAGAGATTTGATAGACTAAATGAATACCAAGAGGCGGCAACATTGTGATCGCCACGTACCCAAGCTTTGCCCAACCCACGCTATCAAACAGCACCGTGCCTTCACAAACGTTATATTCAGCCCATTGAAACAGCGCTAGACAAACGAGCAGTGCCACGACAATCCTCGTTACAGGATTTAATTTGTAGCGCCATAGTGTATGCAATGCTAAAATAATCTCAATAGCTAAGGTCGCTAACATAACTGGCGGTGAAAAACAGTAGAGCTTTGGTGTTCTGAATTTATCCATATAGTGCATTATACACTAGTCTTGGTCGGTCTTGATGTGGTGCTTTCGGTAGAATAACCTGGCAGACTGCTCAACTTCCCGGTGGCGAGCCTTGCCGCGAACATCAATATCCAGATGCGTACAGACGATATCTCCAGTCACCATAATCTTCACACCCGCCTCACGCAGTCGATGCGCCAAATCTTGCCCTTCGTGATAACGAAACGCTGCGTCATAGCCGCCAACCTGCATAAAATCATCAATCAACAGTGCAAAACTTCCCTCAGCGACCCAGTCAACCTGGCGATCCGTCGCAACTCGCTGGCCCCAAATCCATGGATAATCCCAGCCTTGCTGTTGCAACATTTGGCGGTCGTCTGCCTGAGTTGCCCGCGTAAATTGCCAGTCGTGCTGGGGGTGCATTTCATGACCATAATTCCAGGCCATCGGCTGACCGTTGTTGTAGAGAATAGTACTGCCAAGCATGATATGATTTTCGCCAGCAAACTTTTGGCGCAATATATCAGCAACATTCTCTGTCTCAACGCGCATGTCACAATCGATAAACCATACAATGCCTGTGTTATGTAAGTCCAAAAAACGATTGCGATTCGCTCCCGCGCCAATATTTTTCTCACCAAAGATAAAATTGACTGCCGGAAACTCACGAGCGACGTCTTGCAGTACTTGCTGGTCAGTAGAATGATCATCAAGCACCGTGATGCTGTCAAAATCCTGCTCTGTCAGCTGCGCCAAAAGATCTTTCAAAGCCCGAGGAGCGTTATAGTGTGGGATGGCGACGTGAACTTGCATTTATTCGCTCACCTCATTAGCAAACCAGCTGCCAAATTTTTGCCAATGCTGGAAATTAGTGGGGTCAATCTTTTTATCATTGCAGCGATGTTCAAACTCTTCCGCAATCGTTAATCCACCACTACCTTCCATTGATACGACCTGATTCATCGACATCCCTTCGCCGTGCGGTTCACTCACAAAAACACCATATCGGTCAAACCTAAATACCTTTAGCTTATCACCATCAAAATACGCCACGACGTCATGCAATATGATTCTCCGATCATCTTTATCTTTCATCAAAGCCAAAAAATCTTCAGTCGTAAACCAGCCAACAACATCTTTCATATAACCGCCCGGAAAGCCGCCCAGTGCTGGAATTTCCCAGCTGCTATCATTAACAACAACCGGCTGGCCTGCTTTTTCATACGCCGACTTAACTTTCGCTTCGGTAATTTTCAGCGGATCATGATGCTGGATCTCATCAATGTCAATTTGTAGCGGCTCGACAACAATCCCATAACCTTCCAGAACTGACCTGGCTTCTTCAAGTTTGTGCGGATTGCTGGTGATAAAAGTGATTGTTTTCATCACACTTACACCTGAGTTTCAGAGTTTACTTTCTCAAATCGTGGCACAGATTTCCCATCCAGTACTACTGTTTCCGTAAACATGTTGGCAGGGCGAGCAAATAACTCACATTCATTTTCATAGAGAGGCCGGTAGATCACCAGGAGCTCTTCCGTCTCAGTTTCTAACGCTAGATCGATCACCTCGTATAGCTTGCCTGACTTGCTATGCTTGTACACACCCTTGCTTATTTTCGCGCAACGACTCTGCTCTTTACTATCCGCAGCTTCTTCGCGATACTTCTCTGGCTGAGCGCGGAAGATTCCTACCCATTTACTATCATCAGCCAAATCATGATATTTAATGTAATGTCGTTTGTCAAAGCCGCCCTTATCCTGCTTTTTACGCGCCATTTCCTCTTGGACTTGCTCTATAGAAAAGCCAAAATCTTGGCGCAGCGCGTCAACAACTTCCTGCAAATCAGCCAGCTCTTTGAGAGATTCGCCGCGTTGATTATCGTCCAGCGGGATTTCGTCCGCTTCCTCATGAATCTTACGGAGCAGTTCGCGGCGAAATTCTTGCTTGTTTAGTTCGCGGTACTCCGTATGTAAAACTTCTTCGTCATCCAGACACTTTTTCACGACTTTGTCGCGAACTAGTTTTTGTAAATAAAAACGTACCATAACATTCTCCTTTTTATACCTGATCTATCTCGCGTATCAGCCGCCGAAGAATCATCACCATATAAAGCCCATATCCAGCCGTTGCCAGCGCGCCGCCAATACCACTCACAGCATACACCATCTGCCACGAAGTATTCGTTGTCAAGGCGATATAGAACGCCGCAAGTGCCGCGACAATCGCCAAAGGCGCTAGGCAATAATCAATCGTGCGATGAAAAATCTTCGCTTGCGGTACGAAATGCATACCAATAATCAACGTCAGCGCCGGCATGATATACCGCTGCAAGCTAAACACGGCCAATAATATAATGACAATCCACAGCGGAATATACGTCAACGCGCTGAGTATCTGCATTTGCTTGCCAATCTTGTTTACTTCTGGCGTTGGCTTTGGTTGCGGTAATTGTGCCACTGCACGCACAGCACTCACGCCATGAAAAATCAGGCAGCCCGCATACACAACAAGTAGCGCAAAAACAGCCCAGCCAATCACGCCCCACGCCAGCCCGAACCATACGGCATAGATCAGCATAAAAAAAGCCATCAGAATAGGAAACAGGGCGCTGCTTTTTGCCGCGATAATTGCTTCGTCTCTTTTTGTTGGTTCTTGGGCTGTCATATATTTCTCCTACCTTTCTTCTATGATTACTAAAAATTCTTGCTCGTCAATAACTTTCGTGTCGTATTGTTCGGCTTTTCTCAATTTACTGGCACCGACTTTACCACCGGCTACCAGATATGTTGTATCTTTTGCAACAGCGGTTTGGAAAGTGCCGCCGAGATTGCGGATCTTTTCAGCAGCAGTATCACGGCCCATTGACCGCAAAGTGCCGGTGATGACGAAACTCTGACCAGTCAGACTGCCGGATTTTTTAGTAAACTGTGGCATCACGCCAAAGTTAGCAAATTTTTCGAGCAGCGTCACATTATCTTCATCAGCAAACCACGCCACGATCGACTCGGCGACAATTTCGCCCACGCCGTCCACTTCGCGCAGTTCATCAATAGTCGCTTGGCTAAGTTTCTCAACACTTTCAAAGTGGTTTGCCAGGTCGATCGCCGTCTGTGCACCAACATGACGAATGCCGAGACCGAACAAAAATCGTTCCAACGCTGGCTGCTTTTTAGCAGCAATGGCATCAATGAGTTTTTGCGCAGAAATCTCAGCAAACCGTTCCAGCTGCAGTAAATCATCTTTCGTCAACCGGTAAATATCCGCCAAATCATTAACTAGCCCGGCCTCGACCAGCGCCTCGACATTTTTCTCGCCCAGCGTATCGATGTCCAGCGCACCTTTAGACGCAAAGTGCGCCAGGGACCGCTTCAAAATCAGCGGGCCGCTCAAACCTTTAACGCGGTAGACTGCCTCGCCCTCTGGCCGCACAAATGCTAGTTCCGGATATTGGCGCGCTAATTCCGCCGGGTAGTCAGTTGGTTTGGTGTCTGCCGGTCGCAATTCTTTTAGCACAGTTTGCACCTGCGGGATGATGTCGCCGGCCTTGAAAATCACCACCGTGTCGCCGCGACGCACATCCAGCCGGGCAATTTCATCAGCATTATGCAGACTAGCGTGCTGTACCGTCGTACCGGCCACCACCACGGGGTCGAACACCGCTACTGGCGTAGCCGCACCGGTTCGACCAATGGAAACAACGATATCACGGACGATGGTTGTGACTTCTTCGGCGGCAAATTTATAGGCCACTGCCGCTCGCGGTGTCTTGCCAACGATGCCGAGCTCGGCAAACTGTCGCCGATCATTGAGCTTGATGACCGCTCCGTCAGTGTTAAACTGGAGCGACTGACGCAGCTCATCCAGATGATTAACATAGCTCATCACCTCGTCCAAGCCATAGACGATTTGCGTCTGCCGACTGGTGGTGATACCCAGCTCGTTCATCATCTGGTAACCAAAGGCAATTGTCGGCGTGTCCTCGAGGTTGTCGCGAATGATATCATAACCAACAAAATGCAGTGGACGCTCAGCCACCAGCTTTGGGTCAAGCTGACGAATCGTCCCTGCGGCTAGATTACGCGGATTGGCAAATTCTGGCTGACCGGCCGCTCGCCGACGCTGATTTAAGGCCGCAAAGTCCTCTTTGTGCATCACGATTTCACCACGAATCTCCGTCCGACCACGCAAAAAATGAGCAAAACGCTGATTGGCGCGTAGTGTCAGCGGCACATTTTGAATCGTCCGCACGTTCATGGTCACATCTTCACCAACTAATCCGTCGCCGCGCGTCACGGCCCGCGTCAAAACCCCGTCTTCATAGATCAGCGCGCAGGCCAGGCCATCCATCTTGATATCACACAAAAATTCTTCAGTGATGTCTTGGCGCACCTTTTTCATGCGCTGTATCCACGCTGCAACCTCTTCTCGGTCAAACACGTCTTGGAGCGAAATCATTCGTGTTTGATGCTGGACCTTGGCGAATTTACTGAGCGCCTTTCCAGCTACCCGCTGGGTTGGGCTATCTGGCGTGATGAGGTCCGGAAATTGTTCTTCCAGCTGCGACAATTCATGTTTCAGACTATCAGCTGCTGCCTCGCTCATGATCGATTCGTCGAGTACATGATAGTGATAGCGATAATCATTGATCAGATCTCGCAGTTTGACAATTCGTTGCTTGGCCGACTGCCGATCAAGCTGGCGCGCTGTCATCGGCGACGACCTTTCGGTAGAATAAGTAGGTATAGGTAGCTGAAAATACGACAGAAAATGACGCAACCAACAACACCATGATTGGCACCAATGGGAATGAAGCGGTTTGATCAATCCAACCCGTCACGAAGGCGTCCAATTTGATGGTTGGGATGAGAATAATTACCCACAGCAGCGCCAACATGATAGCCAGCCACAACATGCGAAGCAAGATGCGGATACGACGACCAACCACGATATCACCAGCCATGCGCACAGCCCGCATTGGGTAGGTGCCCGGCAGCGTAACAATGATCATGGCAAAAGCCGTGGAGGTAAGCCAATACAGCGATAGCACTCCTAGCAGCCCCGTGATTGCTGCAGCGATCATCAACAGTGGTGTCTGGCTTAAGACATCGGCTGTTTGCAGCGTCGTATAGAGAATGACGCCGCCAGCAGCTGGCAATATTTGACACAGGACGATGAACAATAGCACGATGAACGCAACCAGCGGCGCCCCAGCTCGGTACAGACCATCGCGGATGGTTGGCGAATTACCAGAGCTAACAGCTCTTAACAACCAAATAGTAGTCAGCCATACCATGATAAGCGCCAACACGCCCAATATTTGCTGCAGGGCGTTGTTTGGCTGATTGGTTAACTGACCGTACACCACACCGCCGAAAATCGAGAACGTCGCAAACAAATCACTCACCGCTCCCTGTTCGACTGTACCTTCAGCCAAGGCCTTAATTTTTTTGTAAGTCTCCTGGTCCATCAGTCCCGCGAGCACAAACACTATCAGCGCGTACACCAGCGCCAAGCCAAAAAATAAACGCTTGTTTGACCAAATCATTTTGACCGCCTGGGTAGTCAACGACCAATAGCCCGGAACGTGCAATGATCTGACATAATCCCTGCGCCGCGTCAGGCGAAAACTACGGTGCGGTCGACGTTTCAAAAAGTTAGCTCTCCGAGTTTTTAGCTGCCGCCAGGTCTTTTTGCAATATCGCTGACCCCGCACATAATAGCTAGAAACAGATTTTTGGTTTACTCGTGAACGATTGGTCGTCACTTTCTTTTTGGAGACAGATGTACGTTGCTTTTTCATCATCAGAAATCCTTACATTTTTGTCGCATTGTTTCGCAGGCGAGCAATACGATCCTCCAACGGTGGATGGGTGCTAAATAATTTTGAGAAAAAGCCAGGGCGTAATGGATTGTTCATAAATAGATTGGCTGTCGATGTGCTTTGGCGCTCCATGGGCCGGCCATATTCTTGCAATTTGCCTAGTGCACTCGCCAACCCTTCTGAGTCTCGAGTCAACAACGCACCAGAAGCGTCCGCGAGATACTCGCGTTGCCGACTCACTGCTAGCTGCGTGATGGTCGCCAAAATCGGCGCCAAAATCACTACTACCAAACCCAATATGTACACCGCTGGGTGAACATCACGATCATCGTCACCACCAAAGAACATCATGCGCAGGGCTAGATCAGCCAATAGCCCAATAGCACTCACCAAACCAAAAGCAATCATACTAACGCGAATGTCGTAGTTACGCACATGGCTCATTTCGTGCGCCATCACTGCCTCGAGCTCACGTTTGTCCATGATCTCCAGCAGTCCAGTCGTCGCACCGACGATGGCATGCTTGGGGTCGCGACCCGTCGCAAAGGCGTTCGGCGCCGGGTCGTCAATGATGTAGACTTTCGGCATCGGCATACCAGCAGCAATCGCCAAATTCTCAACTACTCGCCACAGTTCAGGCGCATCTTTTTTCTCAATCTCCTGCGCGCCAGTCATGGCCATGGCTAATTTTCCAGCCAGATAGTACTGAAGCCAGGCGTACAGCATCGAACAACCAAACACAATCCACGCCAGTGAATAATTTTTGACCACCATGCCGATGAAGACACCGATAATACCAATGATAGCTACGAACACTGCCATGATGATGACGGTGTTGCGTTTATTTTGAGAAATCGCACTGTACATAGTAGCTATTATAGCAAAAACCGCTCGCCAACGGTAGGCGAGCGGCTGCGTGCTTTACGCGAGATAATTAGAACTTGACCTCTACTGGGTTCTCAACAGACGCACGGTCTTCAACCTCAAAGAACTCCTTGGCCTGGAAGTTGAACATACCTGCAACGATGTTTGCTGGGAAAGTCTGGATCTTGGTGTTCAAGTCACGAACGCCACCGTTGTAGAAGCGGCGGGAAGCTTGAATCTTGTCTTCAGTGTCGACCAGTTCCTGCTGCAATTGCATGAAGTTTTGGTTAGCCTTCAAGTCTGGGTAAGCCTCAGCTACTGCAAACAGACTCTTCAAGGCGCCTTCGAGCATGTTTTCTGCCTCGGCAGTATCCTTCACACCTTTGGCATCCATGATGGCTGAACGTGCTTCGGTCACCTTTTCAAATACTTCTTTTTCGTGTGTCGCGTAACCCTTCACAGAGTTCACAAGATTTGGGATCAAGTCAGTACGACGTTTCAGCTGAACCGTGATGTCGCTCCATGCTTCTTCAACGCGGTTGCGTAGAGTCACCAAACCATTATAGGTGGCGACGATGAAGCCGATAGCGAGAACCAGGACAACGCCAACGACTATAAGTGCTATGATGATTGAGCTCATTGAATATTCTCCTTATCAATTTATGCTAACCCCTTCATTATACCACAGACATTTTGCTTGTGGTTAGGTTTTTGGGCAATAAATAACTTCGATCATCAAGAGGTATTGAGCCATATTCTACAGAGCTGAAAATACTGGCCGAAGCGACGTTCTAGCCCAAAATGGTATAATTAGTTATATGAAGACAGTTTTAATTACCGGCGCAAGCGATGGTCTGGGTTTTGCCACCGCACAACTACTGCTTGAAAAGGGCTACAATGTTTATTCTCTTTCTCGCTCAAAACCAACAGATAGCAGAATCAAGCACATTACGCTTGATCTGACAGATGAAATATCCATCAAGAGTGCCGCTCAGCAAATCTTAGAGCTTGATGATCAAATCATGGCACTCGTTAACTGTGCTGGCATTATGTCTAGATTTGACCGGACGGATGAAAAACTATTTAGCGATATTATAAAGGTATATTCTACAAATATCATGGGTGTAATTTATCTCACTAACTTCTTAATAGACAGGGTTGTCAAAGATGAAGCGGACGTCATCAATGTCGCTTCTACAGCCGGCACTAAAGGTTCTGCAAGCGAGCCAGTGTACACTAGTAGTAAATGGGCAATGCGTGGCTATAGCAAATCACTGCAAATGCTTTTCAAGGGCAAAAAGTCGCGAGCAATTAGCTTCTGTCCAGGTGGTATGCGCAACAGAATGCTTGAGAAAATTACTGGCGAGCAGCTACCAGACCCTGAAAACTGGATGCCAGTGGAAATAGTCGCAAAGACATTAGTGGACATCATCGAGACGCCAAAGCCGGCAGAAATTAGCGAAATTGTCATCAATAGAAAATAACAAAACCATAAGCTTATCACCGTATCACTAGCAACTTCCATTTACCGTCGACTGTTATCGGCACTAGAAAAGTCACCAAAACAGGTGACTTTTCTTTTAGCTGCAATTTGGTGCGCAAGGCGGGAATCGAACCCGCACGACTTTTGGTCAAGGGATTTTAAGTCCCTCGCGTCTACCAATTCCGCCACTCGCGCCCATATTCTGCACTAATGACCGCCCGATGTCCATGTCTACTGACGTTTGACACGGTCTGCCATTTGCGCTGGTTTGTATTATACTATATTTATGAAGCAAATTGTAATAGTTCACGGCGGGTCAAGTTTCAATAACTACGAAAATTACTTGAATAATCTAAAGAATAGTCAGCTTCATTATGAACGGCTACTTTGGGTGCAAAAATGGCGTGACTGGCTGGCACAAGAAATCGTCGTCGCTGATGTTTTGCTACCAGATTTCCCTAACAAACAGAATGCCGACTACACTGAGTGGAAAATATATTTTGAAAAGCTACTGACCCTGCTTGGCGATGACGTTCAGTTAGTGGGCTATAGCTTGGGTGCAATGTTTTTGGCGAAATATTTACACGAATCACCGCTTAGCTCGCCAGTCCGACGGTTGGTGTTAGTGTCGCCGTGCTATGATGACGAATCAGTTGAAGATTTAGGCAGTTTTCGAGTGACAAGTGCTATTGGTTTGGAAAAATCAGCAGAGGAAATTCATTTATTTCACAGCAAAGACGATCCAGTAGTGCCCTTTACTGAACTTGCCAAATTTCAGCGTGATTTACCGACCGCCAAGGTGCATATTTTTGAAGACCGCAACCACTTTTTCCAACCGACTTTTCCAGAATTGAAAGAACTGCTCAAAAAATAAAAACGCCCGATATCCAGACGTTTCATATCCACTTGGAGGCACGTACGAGAGTCGAACTCGTCTAAAAGGTTTTGCAGACCTCTGCGTAACCGCTCCGCCAACGCGCCGCTCTATTACATTTGGTGCGAGCGAGAAGACTTGAACTTCCACGAACCTAAGTTCACTAGCCCCTCAAGCTAGCGCGTCTACCAATTCCGCCACGCCCGCACGACTGTCATCATTATACCTGACACTATGGCGTTTTGTAAACTGAATCTTGGCGAACTG
Organism: Candidatus Nanosynbacter featherlites; assembly: GCF_037013405.1. NCBI lineage: Bacteria > Bacillati > Minisyncoccota > Nanosynbacteria > Nanosynbacterales > Nanosynbacteraceae > Nanosynbacter > Candidatus Nanosynbacter sp. BB002. Next base: position 567,812 of record NZ_CP146064.1, read on the forward strand.
TCCAGTAAATCACGTCAGCAAATCGATCGGTTGGTGAGACTAGCCGAGTATTTTGCGTGACAGCCTGAACTGATGGCAGTTTGATGTATTCAACTGTTGGACGATACAGTGGCAGTGACGCAGCCGATGCTTGCCAGCGTCGTACGAATGATTGATAATAATCCGCGCGCTGTTTTGGAGAACGCTTACCACGGCCGCCGACTAATGCGTCATCTGAAATGGCGTCATTATAGTTTGCAAAATTCAAACCTCGTTGATCGCGTTGGTCTTGTGACGAGTGCCAATACGCATAGACGTCTGGGTCACCGCCAAGCACCAACTCATATATCAAGACGTCAAAATTACGCGGCTGCAACACCGACCTGAGAACATCCTGATTAGCATCTGTTGCATCAACAATCTTGACTTCCACCTCAGCATTGAGCTCATTTCGCCATGTCTCAGCCAACGAATTGGCTGCATTTTCATATTTAGAACCCTGCAAGGAAACAACTGACAGCTTCAGTGACTGGTCACCCTTTTTGCGCACACCGCCAGACACCGTCCAACCTTCTGTATCCAGTAGCTTTTTAGCTGCTTCTACATCACGGGTTAACGGCCTTTCCAGCTCTGCTTCAGTGTGTTCCGGCAAAACTGGTCCTGTTAATTCGCCTGTTTTTTGTGGCATCTTTTTGCGAAGCGCGGTGATGTCGACTGACTGTACCAAAGCTTTGCGAATGGATGGAGACTGGAGAATCGGACTCTTGCTATTGAATAATGCGTACACCCCGTTGTGGGTTTCATAAGCCTTCATCTCATACATTTTTTTGACGTTTTCTGGCTGAGAAGCATAGGTCAGCTCTGGCGTGGCCATGATTTCACTAGTTCTCAAGCCCTTTGTGATCTCATCCAGTGAGGCATATGCGTACAGCTGGAAACGGTCTAGCTTTGGCTTACCAAAGTGATATGCTTCATTTGCCGTCATATGCACAGCTTTTCTGCCACTTTCCCGGTTATCTGTCTGCAAGAGTCGGAATTTGAATGGTCCGCTCGTGACCGGTGAGCGTCCAAACGAGTGGTCGCGCAGAGTAGCTGGCGCTACATGTTCCAATACGTGTTTTGGAACAACTGGAAACGTCAATGTATGCAAAAATGGCGCATAGGTGGATGGTGTTACAAATGTTACAGTATTGTCGGCAGTTTTCCGAACTTTGATGGATGCCCAACCGTCAGTTGAAGCGCCAACCTTGGAGTTTTTTAGAAGATTAACCGTAAATATGACATCATCGACCGTCAATGAGTGGCCATCAGACCAGCGAAGATTATCTTTCAGAGTGATCGTATATTCAGTCTCGGTGCCGTTGATGGCGATTGATTTTGCTAAATCCCCCTTGAGGTGTCCAGTATTGTCGTATTGGTAGAGGCTGGCAAACATTAGCCTCGCAGCAGACCGTTCTGCATTAGAACGCGCAAACAAGGGGTTGAGGGTTTCCAGCGATCCTAAAACTCCCTCTGAATATGTGCCACCTTCCTGAGGTGCATCCTTCGTGTAGGCTGCACGAAAAATAGTCCATTGCCCTGCACTCAGGCCAACCAATATCATCAATAGTACTGCCCAGCCGATAACTTCTCGGCGGACTTCTGTCAATCTGTCGAGACGGGATGTTACAAACTTATGTGCGTGCTTGATGACGCCCTTTTCGATCTTCACAGCTCGACGATTTAAGTTTTTTCCAGAAGCGCTCATTTTTTGGAACCGCTTCCAAGACGGCTTGCCTCCAGCCTCTGTCATGACGACAACCTAGCCTTTAAGCCCCGGCAAGACCAAACTAGCCAAGATTGATAGCACAAAAACTACAGCCAGAACGATGGTAACGTCAAACAAGTTCTTATCAAAACCACGACGTGTCGTAAACAGTTCACCAGAAGATCCAAACCCTGCACCAAGTGAGGCGCCACGTTGTTGTAGCAAAATTGTAATAATCATCAAAAATGCTGATCCTAATGTGATATATGGTAAAAGTTGTTCCAAATTCATCTAACTCTCCTGTTCTTTTTGCGCAGTTCGTAAATCAACCACACTACTTACTATATAGTTTACCAAACTAAGGATGATACCGGCAATAATTGCGTCGCCAAACGTGATGGAAACGTTTGGAGCCAGCACAATAGCGAGGTAGACCATGAGACCATTGATAATCAACGTAAATAGGCCAAGGGTCAACAGAATTGCTGGCAGCGACAAGATGATAATGATCGGTTTGAGCATACTGTTGATGACGGAAAATATCAAACCAGCTAGCAGAAACGTCAACAAGCCACCATCCGACATGGTGCCTAAAAGTCGCAACGATATCCAGATGCCAAATGAGTTCATGGCCCATCTGAATAAAAATACAAAAAATTGCCGTTTCATCACACTGCTACTTATTATAATAATCTGTTCGCATTTTCACAAGAGCTCGGCTGTCAGGAACAACCACCGTCACTCACGTCTGAGCTCTTACTAGTGATGTGCATTTTTTGAGAACCACGTGTCGCCTCAATACAGAACTCTTTCCCATCAGCACCCTGGATGTATACATGAACGGGGCCACCGTTATAATTTGGTATTGATGCGCCAGCGGGTAGTGTTGGATAGGCATTGTGAAAATTGCGGTATTGCTCCATAGCCTGCGCTGCACTTTTGAGGTCAGCCGTGATAGCATCGCGCAATGACTTCTGGCGCCAATTGCCGTAGCTGATAATTCCGATAGTGGTCAAAATGGCTATGACTGATATCATAACAAGCACTTCTATAATAGTAAAACCGCGTTTCATATTGTTAGTATAGCACAAGCGTTTTAGTTATTGGTACGCTGTGCCGTAATATATTTGTGGACGATTTGAGCACGCGACTGGCCAATCACCGACGCTAGGTCATCTTCTGTGGCACTGACAACATTACGGAAGCTACCAAATTTTTTCAGCAATTTAGCGCGAGTTTTTGGCCCAATGCCAGGAATTTCCTCTAGCTGATTTTTCGTTTGCTGCTGACGCTTCAGCGCCGTGTGATAACTCACGGCAAAGCGGTGCGACTCGTCACGGATGCGCTGAAACAGTTTGACGATGTCAGTTGTCGCAAGGGTATTCTCGTCCGCCGTCGGGCGTTCGTTGCGAGTTTGCTCCATGCTAGCTCGTAAGTTTTTTGAGTGCGAACTGGCGTTACGCTGGCCTGGGTGTAAATTCACCACATAAACCTCACCGTCTTCATGGATAGCGATGTCCGCCCGCGGCTGCGACTGAGCCTGCTCAATAAACGTGGTATCAATCTGCGAACCAGTCTTGTGCACTAATAATTCTTCCTCGCGCTTGACGATGCTGATGATCGGCACAGTGACGCCACGCTCATCACGCGCTTTGATAGCCGCCGCTAGCTGGCCTTTGCCGCCATCAATCAGCAGCAGATCAGGACGACCCCAGCTTTTTAGATGACGCTCACTCAGCCGGCGAAAAATCGTCTGATAGATATTGCCGGTATCATCATTTCTCTCGCTAACTTTGAATTTGCGGTACTCTGCCCGGTCGCTCGCGCCATTGGTAAATACCACCATACTGGCGACAACTTGCTGGCCGCTCATATGCGAAATGTCATAGCCCTCGATGCGTGCTGGGATACCGTTTAGGCTCAACAATTTTGCCAAATCAGCCAGCGCCTTGTCTTTAGAAATATCCAAAAATTCTTTGTCGCCAAAACAAACCCGCCGCTGCAACTCCTGCATGGCGCGTAGCTTATTGCGAAGATCAGCCGCCCGCTCAAAATCATGCAGCCCAGCTGCCGTTTTCATGTCGCGCTCCAGCTCAGCAGCGATGGCTTTACGATTACCCTTGATGTAGCTGATGAGTTTGCGTAAATTAGTTTTGTAGATAGCCGATCCATCACTCAGTCGCGGGCTCAAACCTAAATCTTCATCCAACTTCGACTGCCCCGGACGGCGCTGCCTAGTTAAATAGGGAAACACCCGCCGCAAATATCGCAAGGCTTTTTTCAAAGCAAAGCCATTATAAAACGGGCCAATGTATTCCGCACTGTCATCAGCTGGATTACGCGTAAAGCTGACGGTCGGCCACTCACTTTTCATGTCGATTCGCACATACATCTGCGATTTATCATCGCGTAGCAGTACGTTGTATCGCGGCATATAGCGCTTGACCATCTCGCTTTCCAGAAACAAGGCATCAACTTCGCTTTCAGTCTCAATCCAATCCGTATCAGCGATTTCCGCCACCAACGCCATGGTTTTATTGTCCCGCCCACGCGAATCTTGAAAATACTGACGCACGCGGTTTTTCAGCACCGCCGCCTTGCCCACATAAATAATCTCACCGCCGGCTGACTTATGAAAATAAACGCCCGGGGTGCGTGGTAGAGTTTTGAGCTTGGCTTGCAATGGTTGATTCACCTTTTTATTATACATTTTTCTAGGCTAGTAATGTTACAATTAGTAATATGTCGCAGACGAAAAACCCACACCACTCCATCAAAGCCATCGTCTTTGATCTTGATGGTGTGTATTTCAACAAAGGCAAGGCTGAATTCCTGAGCAGCCTCACACGCTACGGCGTTGAGGAAGCGAGCGCCAAGTCGGTCTTTCTGACGAGTCAGCACATGGCTGATTATAAACTGGGGAAAATCGATGACAATGAATTCTGGACGTGGGCAGAATCGCAGTGGCATACAGGCCTGTCTAATCATGAGCTTATAGAGCTGATGCTTGATGGCTATGTGATAGATGAACGCGTTGCGCAACTGGCGACAAGGGTTCAACATGCGGGCTACAAAACATTGATCTGCTCCAATAATTTTCCAGCTCGTATCAACGGCCTGGAGAGAAAGTTTGGTTTTCTACAGCAATTTGATACAGCAGTTTTCTCATATCAAGTTCATGCCGCTAAACCGTCAACCGAGATTTTCGCCGAATTGCTGCGTCGCTCTGGTCGCCAACCACAAGAGATAGTCTACGCTGATGACAAGCCAACTGCACTCACTGGTGCGAAGGATCTTGGCATTAACACACTGGTTTATACTGATTTTGATACATACCGTGACGACCTCCAAGAGCTGGGAATTATTTTATGATATCGCAACCGGGTTTAATGCCAGCCTAGCAGTTCAGTGAACGACTTCTGCGCGCTAACACATTCACCCAACTCAATGCTCGTAACTGGCAAAGTAATATTATGCGCGAGCAACAATCTGCGCACTTCTTCCTGTTTGTTATATGGCACCTCTATGTGCGAGATATCAGTGATAGCTATTCGCTTGTCGGCACGCGCTTCGTAGTAACGCATTGGTTTTTCTAACTCTACTTGTGAAGCAAGGTGCTTAATGCCAATGAGTATTGGATAGTTACCAGGAATATCACTACCTAAACAAAAGATATCCCACACATCACGCGCCTGTCTATTCACCTTCTTACCCCATGTGTTGTCACCATGTTCATCATGCGACAAGCTGCGCCATGTTTTCCAGCACCGCCTGGCTTAGTCCGCCAAACACTTTTGCCTGCGTCATGATATTTACTGCGTTCGTTAATTTCTCTGCCTGCGCCTTGCCGACCAATTTGTAATCATCAACGTCATGCAGCCAAGCCGTCAACAGCACTTCTTGCAAATCCACTGGCTCACTGCACTCGCTAGCAAAACGCTCTGCCAGCAGCGCCAGAACCGGCGTGGGTATTGAACGGAATGATTGTTTTGCCGACAAAGTCATACTTTTCTAAAAAAGTATTGATGATCATCGGCGACTCGCCCCACCAAATCGGATAGCCCAAGAAAATAGTATCATGAGCAGACAAATCTACCTTGCCTTGGAATGCTGGCCGCGCGTTTTCGGCTTTTTCACGCTTGGCAACTTCAGTACATTCTTGATAATTATCCGGATACGGATTCACCGGCTCCAGCTTGAAAACGTCGATTTTATCGCCGAAATAATCCTTGATATAACCAGCAATTACCTCCGTATTGCCAACTTCAGTGTCATCAACACCGTAATTTTCGCCCGCCCGCGAGAAAATGTTAGTAGCATATTATACCTCCTTACGTAACCATTATAGCACTACGTAGTGTGCGGCACGAATCACCGCTCTAACCACTGCTGCAGCACTACCGCCTGATTATGCTCGATATCTTTAGCACTGTATAACAGCGTAACAACTGGATGTTTTTGCCATTGTTGTTTAAGAGTGGCGGCTACAGAACTAGCATCCAGCTCTTCGGTATAACGCGACCTAAACCCTACAAATTTTTCCGGATCATGACCGAACCATTGGCGCAACTCGTTAGTCGGTGCGATATCTTTTGCCCATTCGTCTAGCGCTGCTCGTTCTTTACTGATACCGCGCGGCCATAATCGGTCAACCAGCACGCGGTAGCCATCGTCCGATTCTGGCGATTCGTAAATTCGTTTAATTTTATAAACTGTCATGACAGCACCTCCTTAACTATAGTTTGTAGAGCTGGAATGACATCCGATTCAAACCAGGGATTACGTTTGCGCCAGCCAATATTGAGCGGCGATGGATGAACCAATGGAAAATAATCTGGCAAATACATATTAAAGTCCGCCACAGTTGCTGTCAAATTATGCTTGGCGCAGCGATCAAGATAATATTTTTGCGCATACGAACCAACCAAAATTGTCAATCGCACATTCGGCATCTGCGTCAATAAGCACGGGTGCCATTTCCTAGCAAAGTCCAAGCGCGGCGGCAAATCACCGTGCACTCCCCTGCCTGGATAATAAAAATCTATCGGCATCAACGCAAAGAGATCGGGATTGTAAAACTGCTCATCCGTTACGTTCAGCCATCGCCGAAGTAAACGACCGCTAGCATCATTCCACGGCTTTAGCGTTTGCTGAGCAATTCGACCTGGCGCCTGCCCAACTAGTACAACTCGCGAACTTGACGAAGCAGAATACACAGGCGACCAGCCTCTATTAGCAAAATCAGCATTCATTGGATCGGCTGCAATCTGATCATATAAAAGCGGTTTAGCCTGCAATGTAATATACTTTCGTTTGTAATCCGAGTTAATAACTATTCTGTCGTCACACCATCAAAATCTTCTTCGTTAACTTCCGCTTCTTCGCGTGTCGCCCGAACAATGCCATCTTTGTGATGTGCTGGACTATAAATCGTGTAGAGCTTAAGTGGCTCTTCGCCAATATTTATCACATTGTGCTCAGCACCTGCTGGCACGATAATAGCACTGCCGTCAGACACAGCATACTCATTGCCATCAATCAAAACCTTACCCTGACCTGCCTCAAATCGGAAGAATTGATCATTCTCCTCATGAACCTCTGAGCCAATTTCACCGCCAACTGGCAGACTCATCAATACCAATTGACAGTGCTTCGCCGTATAAAGCACCTGACGAAAATTATTATTCTGCACCGTCAATTCTTCAATATTTCCATTAAAACCCTTCATAAAAATCCTCCTTTTAACTTAATTTCTACTTTGCGGCTTTCTCTAAAGCATCGATCAGCGTTTGCTTCGGTTTCATGCCAATCAGCTCCTCAACAATTTCACCGCCAACAAAAACCTTCATATTCGGAATACCTTGAACACGATAGTCCATAGCCAACTGCGCATTCTCCTGGCTGGCTTCAGTATCAACTTTGACGACATCAAACTCAGTTTCTTCAGCAATTTGGTGTAAAATTGGCGCCATCGCTCGGCACGGCGGACACCACGGCGCCCAAAAATCAACCAGCACTGGCTTGTCGCTTTTTAGCACTTTCTCTTCAAATTCTTGTTTTGTTGTAATCTCATATAACGCCATTATTTTCCTCCTTTGCTCATATTCTATTATACAGCAGCTACACGCCAAATGAACAAAATCTTATCACATCAACCACTATATGTGCACCTATGGCCGAACTAACATCGCGCTTTCGTTGCATGACGGCAAACGGCAGACCAAACAATAGCGCCAACGCCAGGACGCTACCCAGCGCAAAATTAGCTGTATTAAAATGAAGCAAGACGTGAGGCAATATCATAACGAGATAGCACAAAAAATTATCTAATTTTGACAGTAATCTATCCTTAATGAAATAGATGCACGTAGCAAAGAAAAAGAAGCGGAAAATAATTTCTTCCGAAATACCAGCACGCATGGCGTTTAAGAACCATTCTGGCTTGAGCGAAAAAGCAATATTCCAAGAAATTTTTGCCAGGAGAATATTGACGGTTCCCAGCGCCAATCCTACCAATAGGGCAAGGCAAATTGTTTTTAGTATTTCTTTTTTGTTGACCATTTTACAGAGGACAATTGCATGCTTACTTTTCTTGAGCACACTAACACCTCCAACATACGCAACAGCAGAGCACACTCCCATGAACATACTGGATGGTGCAGCCAGACAGCCTAAAATTACAGCAATGATAACATCAGTTCTAGAAACATTTTTGTTCCTTACGATAAATAAAACTGCCAATAAAACAACAACCAAAAACCACAGGATGTTAAGCTTTTGTGGATTTAGTAACGTTATCGACCACAGCGCCACAAAAAAGAGGTTGATACCGAGCAGTACTCGTGTTGAAGATCGGTGTAAAACTACAGCATGTTCTTGACTCATGGCATAACTATATCATATACTTGTACAACATGTATGAACTTACCAGAGAAGGTGAGTTCCTCTAAATCCTCACGTTCGCAATAGTTAACCTACCAGCGAACCACTGAATACAGAAACTAACCAAAGGAGTATTTACGTTGACAAAAGTATCAAACAAAGAAATATTAGGCCTGTTCTGGCGAATATCACGGCCCTACAAGCATCGGCGGAATTTGACTATTTTCTTTACAATCATCACACTTGCCATCACAATTTTTGTTGGCCCGCTGATTATTGCAGAATTGCTCAACACCATCCAAAGCGGTCAACTAAACAACACGGAGAAACTATGGAAATTAGTCGCACTCTACGGCATGAGCGAATTATGGTCAAATGTCATTAGCTGGCGCTTAGTCCTATATCTCGCTTGGACATTCGAAACTGCCCTACAACGTGATCTATACGCACGGTGTTTTAGCAAACTAACCAACCAAACGATGTTTTTTCATGCCAATAAATTTGGCGGTTCACTTGTCAGCCAAACCAACAAATTAAATGGCGCAGTCGAACGTTTTTGGGACACAATTATTTGGTCAATTTTGCCGTTGGTAATTTCCCTGGTTGGCTCGATCATAATTTTGTCAACTCTGCTGTGGCAATACGCCGTATTTCTCCTACTATTCTCAATCATATTTAGCATTGTTGTCTACTTTGGCTCTCGACCGATGGCTAAGCTGAACGAGACAGAAGCCAAAGCCAGCAACAAAGTGAGCGGACAATTAGCCGATGCTGTTTCAAACATTTTGGCCGTAAAATCGTCTGGTGCCGAGGCGCTGGAACAGCAACGCTTTGCAAAGACCGTTACATCATGGCGCGGCGCCAGCCTGGGTACCATGCGCGGGCTCCTAAAAGTCAGTACTGTGTATTCAACCATTAATATAACGATAAAAATTGGCGCCATAGCCTTTGCGATATACGCCGCCCAGCACAATGTAGTGTCAGTAGCGGCGGTTTACCTCATCATCACCTATACTGGCAGCGTAGCGCACGAGCTGTGGAATATGAACGGCATTATGCGTAGTTATAACCGTATCCTTGGTGACGCTCACGATATGGTGGAAATTCTGACCACGCCGACGACACTGGTCGATCAAAGTGACGCAAAGCTTGCTGTCACACGCGGTAGCATCAACATGGACAACGTGACCTTTACTCATGATGAGGGCGAGGGTGACACGCTGTTTCATGCTTTTTCTCTTCGCATTCAGCCAGGTGAAAAAATTGGCTTGGTTGGATCAAGTGGGTCTGGCAAGACTACCTTGACTAAACTATTGCTACGGTTTGCTGACATCGACTCGGGAGAGATTACCATTGACGCGCAAAACATCGCTGAAGTCACCCAGGCAAGCCTGCGTGAACAAATTGCCTACGTGCCGCAAGAGCCGTTACTATTTCACCGTTCGGTGCGTGAGAATATCGCTTACGGTCGACCTAACGCAACTGATGCTGAAATTGAACGTGCCGCTAAGAAAGCTGGTGCCTATGATTTTATCGTTAAATTACACGATGGCTTTGATACCATGGTCGGTGAGCGCGGCGTGAAACTATCAGGCGGACAACGACAGCGCATCGCCATCGCCCGGGCAATTTTGAAAGATGCACCAATCCTGATTCTTGATGAAGCAACCTCAGCCTTAGACTCAGAGTCAGAAGCGCTAATCCAACAGTCACTGGAAACATTGATGAAGGGTCGAACCTCAATTGTCATCGCCCACCGCTTATCAACCATCGCCAAACTGGATCGCATCATTGTTCTAGAAAATGGACGCATCGTCGAAGACGGTTCACACGAGCAGTTGCTTGCCAAAAAACGTAGCGTTTATGCCAAACTGTGGGCACGACAGTCCGGCGGATTTATCGAAGATTAACATAAAAAGCGGCTACATGAGATAGCCGCTTTATTATTGAGCTGTGACAGCTGGTTTAGCGTCGGCGTTTGATGATTATCCAGGCGCCAGTAGCAACGACCGCGATGGAACCGAGAGTGATTACGATGGCGTTACTACCCGTGTCAGCTAGTGCATTTGATGCTTTCTTCGCAATCTTAGCAACTGGGTTGTTGCCGCCACTATTGGCATTTTGGTTACCATTCTGAGTAGCGTCCTCTTCTTCGTAAATACCAACTGGGTCGATGATAGTGCCGTTTGCTATACCGTCACCGTCACCAAAGCCGCCGTCAGTCAAATCATAAGCAATAGTGGTGTATTTGCCATCTGGCGTATTACCAAAGGTAACTCGGCTGGTGATGTCTTGGTATACTCGACCATTCATTATCTTACCAATTGTCAGACGGTTCGTGTTAGCATAGCGACGACTTAATGTTAAGGTTACGCGAGCTGTAAAGCCAACCGCAGGAGCTTGGTTGTTACAGTTAATCGTGAAGTCCACTCCTTCGCGAAGCACACGGTTATTGTAGCGATCCGGCGTTGAAGCTGTCTGTGCTGTCGCCAAGTTGTAACAAGAGTTTCCAGATGTCTCTAATGTCAAAGAACGGTGATATGGCTGTGCAACAGTCATCTTGTTCCGTGGAGCCTGAGGTCCCGGGATGACAATTGCATTCAACCGATTTTCCAGTGCAGTTCTCTTAGCGGTATCCTGTACGTTTGCCACCAAAGCTCTTGCGGCATTCACTGCAGCTTGAGTTTTGCTACTTTCAGCCTGAGCAACTGCTTGTTCAGCGGCTGTTTGGGCGTCTGCTTCCTTCTTCTTGGCGTTAGTTACTGCCGTGTTGAGGTCGTTGGCTGCTTTCTGGATGGCAGTAGCAGCTGGGTTTGGTTGCTTCTCTACTTCTTTGGCTTTGGCGAGAGCTTGCTTGACGGTAGCGTCATTGGTAATGTAGGCCGGTTCTTTCTCGGCGTTGGCGATGGCGGTGCGGAGGGCAGACAGGTCAGGACGGAGGGCGTCAAGTTTTGCTTGCAGAGCTGCTTTGGCAGCGTTGAGCTCGGCAACAGAAGCACCGGCGTTGGCAGCAACCTGCTCTGCTTGGGTGACTTGTGCTGCTACGGCGTCCTTGGTTTCTTGGGACATGCCGGCAGTGGTTGCTGGGTCTTTGGCCTTGGTTATCAGGGCGGAGAGAGCGTTGCGAGCAGCGGTGACGTTAGCGGTTACCTGGTTGAGGCGATCCTGGAAGGCTTGTTTCTTCGTTGGGTCTTGGACGGCAGCTACCTTGGCGTTGGCGCTGGTAACATCGTCTGGATCCTGGTTGTGTTCAGCCTGAGCAACTGCTTGTTCAGCGGCTGTTTGGGCGTCTGCTTCCTTCTTCTTGGCGTTAGTTACTGCCGTGTTGAGGTCGTTGGCTGCTTTCTGGATGGCAGTAGCAGCTGGGTTTGGTTGCTTCTCTACTTCTTTGGCTTTGGCGAGAGCTTGCTTGACGGTAGCGTCATTGGTAATGTAGGCCGGTTCTTTCTCGGCGTTGGCGATGGCGGTGCGGAGGGCAGACAGGTCAGGACGGAGGGCGTCAAGTTTTGCTTGCAGAGCTGCTTTGGCAGCGTTGAGCTCGGCAACAGAAGCACCGGCGTTGGCAGCAACCTGCTCTGCTTGGGTGACTTGTGCTGCTACGGCGTCCTTGGTTTCTTGGGACATGCCGGCAGTGGTTGCTGGGTCTTTGGCCTTGGTTATCAGGGCGGAGAGAGCGTTGCGAGCAGCGGTGACGTTAGCGGTTACCTGGTTGAGGCGATCCTGGAAGGCTTGTTTCTTCGTTGGGTCTTGGACGGCAGCTACCTTGGCGTTGGCGCTGGTAACATCGTCTGGATCCTGGTTGTGTTCAGCCTGAGCAACTGCTTGTTCAGCGGCTGTTTGGGCGTCTGCTTCCTTCTTCTTGGCGTTAGTTACTGCCGTGTTGAGGTCGTTGGCTGCTTTCTGGATGGCAGTAGCAGCTGGGTTTGGTTGCTTCTCTACTTCTTTGGCTTTGGCGAGAGCTTGCTTGACGGTAGCGTCATTGGTAATGTAGGCCGGTTCTTTCTCGGCGTTGGCGATGGCGGTGCGGAGGGCAGACAGGTCAGGACGGAGGGCGTCAAGTTTTGCTTGCAGAGCTGCTTTGGCAGCGTTGAGCTCGGCAACAGAAGCACCGGCGTTGGCAGCAACCTGCTCTGCTTGGGTGACTTGTGCTGCTACGGCGTCCTTGGTTTCTTGGGACATGCCGGCAGTGGTTGCTGGGTCTTTGGCCTTGGTTATCAGGGCGGAGAGAGCGTTGCGAGCAGCGGTGACGTTAGCGGTTACCTGGTTGAGGCGATCCTGGAAGGCTTGTTTCTTCGTTGGGTCTTGGACGGCAGCTACCTTGGCGTTGGCGCTGGTAACATCGTCTGGATCCTGGTTGTGTTCAGCCTGAGCAACTGCTTGTTCAGCGGCTGTTTGGGCGTCTGCTTCCTTCTTCTTGGCGTTAGTTACTGCCGTGTTGAGGTCGTTGGCTGCTTTCTGGATGGCAGTAGCAGCTGGGTTTGGTTGCTTCTCTACTTCTTTGGCTTTGGCGAGAGCTTGCTTGACGGTAGCGTCATTGGTAATGTAGGCCGGTTCTTTCTCGGCGTTGGCGATGGCGGTGCGGAGGGCAGACAGGTCAGGACGGAGGGCGTCAAGTTTTGCTTGCAGAGCTGCTTTGGCAGCGTTGAGCTCGGCAACAGAAGCACCGGCGTTGGCAGCAACCTGCTCTGCTTGGGTGACTTGTGCTGCTACGGCGTCCTTGGTTTCTTGGGACATGCCGGCAGTGGTTGCTGGGTCTTTGGCCTTGGTTATCAGGGCGGAGAGAGCGTTGCGAGCAGCGGTGACGTTAGCGGTTACCTGGTTGAGGCGATCCTGGAAGGCTTGTTTCTTCGTTGGGTCTTGGACGGCAGCTACCTTGGCGTTGGCGCTGGTAACATCGTCTGGATCCTGGTTGTGTTCAGCCTGAGCAACTGCTTGTTCAGCGGCTGTTTGGGCGTCTGCTTCCTTCTTCTTGGCGTTAGTTACTGCCGTGTTGAGGTCGTTGGCTGCTTTCTGGATGGCAGTAGCAGCTGGGTTTGGTTGCTTCTCTACTTCTTTGGCTTTGGCGAGAGCTTGCTTGACGGTAGCGTCATTGGTAATGTAGGCCGGTTCTTTCTCGGCGTTGGCGATGGCGGTGCGGAGGGCAGACAGGTCAGATTTTGGCAGTGTTGCAGTCACGTGTAGTGTTCCAGAGAAAGCAAACGGCTTACCATTGATAGTTATCTGCTTGTTCCAGTTGGCCTGCAACGCATGCGGTTGACCGTCATATACTGGTGCCGCCACTTTTAATTTACCAGCTGCTTCATTGACCAAAGTGGCCGTATTCTCAATGGCAATTGGCGCGCCAGCTGCATCCTTCAAAGGCGAGCTGAACACTTCAGACTCAGTAGTCATACTACCCTGCTGGTTTTCTAGCTTCAAAGAGGTAAGGTGGTTCAAACCCGCGAGAGGCTGTGCATTCATGATCGTACTGTAGTCTAACCGCAGTTCAGTAAGTTGAGTCATTCGTCCAATTGCAGCAATCTCATCCTCGCTCAGCTGCCCCCCAGTCAAGCGCAAAGAGGTCAGAGCCGGTGCACCAACAAGAGATTGAGCATTGACAACTTTAGTCTTTCGGCCATAGTCATAGAAAGAGATTTTCTTTAGCGAGTTTTTACTACCTGCAAATGTTGATAGGTCTAACGTCTGATTGGTACCGCTCATCGAGACTTGCTCGAGCTTGTTCAGAGACGACAAAGGACTATAGTTCGTAACAACATTTTCCGACAAGTTCACACTACGCAACTCAGACAAGCCAGCCAGCGGTTGAATATCAGCAACCTTGTTGCCTGACAGCTGTAATGCGCGCAATTTAGTTAGGCCAGAGAGCGGCTGTAAATTGGTAATTGCGTGATTGCCGAGTGATAGCTCAGTGACATTTTTAGCGTACTCCAGACCAGTCAAATCCTTAATCCTCTGGTCTTCCGTGATATTGCCAGTATTATCGACATACATGCGATCAATGGTTAGCATTTCTTGAGCAGTAATCGCTTGAGCATCACTACGGGTTTTCCCTGAGATTTCAGCTAACCTCTTGTTCAACAACTGGCGCAACCTGGCATCAGGGATGTTAACGCCCTGCGCTGCCGGAGGCTGTGGAGGTGTCGGAGAATTGGTTGAATCCATATAAGCATTTACCAAAGCACCTCGGTTTACCGCCACACCAGGCCTTACGTGTTGGCCGCTTGGGTCAATTGCTGATGCAACCTCAGCTGACAATGGCTTACCTGAACCAATCGCCGGACTGCCTGCCTTCAAGTTGTAGTTACTCTTACGGTAGTCGGTGTTCTGTTCAGCTTCTTTGATGAAGTATGGGTTGTTTGCGCGTGTACCAAACAGGTCGAACGAGTGGGTGTCGCGACCATCAATTGACGACCTTACGCGGCTATCTTTAGCGATGTCTTTCACATTAGCAAACAAAATATCAAGGCGGTTCGGCACATCCGCTAAGTCCCAGGTCATGATCGTGCCTTCATTTTGCAAGCTACTGCGGTAGTAGGCGTTGTAGTCAAAGCCCTTGAACATGTCATTTGTATAGGTGCCTGGACCAGTGTGGTTTGGGCCACCAGTGCTCCTAACAGGGTAGGACCACAGTGGCGCGCCAGTGTCACCAGAGATGACTGCACGAGATGAGATGATGTTATTGTACATCTCTAGACCAGTCAAGTTCCAGCTCAGACCCTTGCCAGCAGACCACGACTCGAGCGATTTACAAATTTGTGGATTATTACGATCTCGCTCATTACAACCGTCAGTACGAGCATCCTCATTCAGCATGATAGGTCGGTTGGTTCGAGAGATAGTGTTATTGTATACTTTGGAGTTCGAACTACTCGATACGCCAATACCCGCACCCGAGCCCTCAATAATGTTTGATGCGATGATTGTGCCATCTGAAACCTCATCAAAGATCGCTGTTGTCGTGTTGATGAAGAAGTTGTTGACAATTTTTGCTTTGATGCAGCCTTCATCACACCAGACACCCGCTGTACCATTGCGCACATAATAGTCGTTGCCAGTTGAAGCAGGATTCTTTGAGTTATCAACCACATTACCTCGGAACGTAAAGTTCTCAATGTGCGTCACTTTTATCTCAGAAACAGTACACCACGCCAAACAGACTGAACCATTGGTCAGATAATTTGCTGCGTTGTTCTCTGTAAAGATGTTATTTTCAAATGTTGTATTGTGCGCACGGTTAGCTCCTGCACCATTACCACCATTGCCGATAAATTTGTTATTAACGATGCGCGCACCTTGTGCATCAGTATTGAAACCGACTGAGGAGCTTTGCGTAAAGATAGAGTCTTGGACGACTGAGCCACGACCATTTACCACGATCATACTGGTCCCAACCTGATCTTCGGCCAAGTCACGATCCCAAGACCAACTCTGTACTGGTGAGTACTGTGCAACATTGATAGCTTTCATCGTGAAATTAGAGCCATCATCAGCCTGACGACCACCAACAGAGAAAGCGCGTGCTCGGTTGGTAATCTCTGTAGTACCGCTAGATGGGTCAGAGCCAACATAATATGTCAAATCATCTTCTGTGCCAACGTTAAAGCCTGCTCGATTATTTGTTGGATCTTTCAAAGTAGTTGGGTTTTTGTCTTCAACGTAAAACTTTCCAGGGCCAACCTTGTTTTTTGCATCGACTTGTTCCAGTGGTTGATCGTCGATAAACATCTGCTCTGGGTAAGCAGCCATACCTTCTTTGGATGGGTTGGGGTTGACCGTACAAACACGACAGAAATTACGGAATTTACCCGTAGTCTTCCACATGTTGCCTTCTTTAGTCCATCGATCTGCCGATACAATATCGCTACCCTTCATCCAGACTTCAGCATGAGGGGCAGCCTGGAAGGTAATATTTTTCTTCGTGACAAAGAAATGCGGCTCTCGGTAAGCGCCGCTCTTAGCTACAACCGTTCCTCCATCAGAAACAGCCTGTAAGCCTCGCCTAAAGGTCGCGAACGGTCGCGCTTCGGTACCATTCCCAGAATTGTCATTACCATCTGGCGAAATCCATGCCACATTGGTTGTCGGCACTGGATAGTTGGTATCCATCGCTTTATATTTTTTGTGGACACTAGCCGCTTTTGCCATAAACGGACTTGTTAGAACCAACGCGAAAACCATCACAACCGCAGCTGCTGGTATCGCTAGTTTGGCGACACGTTGATTCCTTCTTGATATACGAAGACGTACCATCCCTATTTTTCTCCCTCTCCTCAGTTTTGTGTATTAAAACTACCTGCCACCAGTGTAGCATGAGCGATTTCATCATGTCAAATTGTCAACTACTGTTTTTTGTCCTATAATAAGTACCTATGATGCACGCTTTCGTAGACTTTATTATTCACTTTGGTATTATTGCCGTTTTATTTGTTATATTCGCCGAGTCAGGCCTATTGTTTGGGTTTATTTTCCCTGGCGATAGCCTGCTATTCACTGCTGGCTATATGGTACAACAACACATTTTGCCAATCGACATTTCGATATTCGTGCTTTTACTTATCATCGCGGCCATTGCCGGAGATTCAGTTGGTTACACCTTTGGCCACAAGGTGGGCCGAAAACTGTTTGAGCGGAAAAACTCACGCTTGTTCAAACGTAAATATCTCATTCAAGCTGAAAAATTTTATGAAAAACATGGCGCCATCACAGTCATCTTGGCACGATTTGTGCCCATTGTCCGCACGTTTGCCCCAATCGTAGCCGGCGCAAGCAAAATGCATTATCGAACCTTCTTGCTCTTCAACGTCATTGGTGGCATTTTATGGGCTTCGCTATTCACTTACCTGGGATTCTTTGCTGGCAAGGCACTGACTGAAGCTGGCATTAACGTTGAGGTCGCTGCCCTGATTATCATTTTCCTGTCAGTCCTGCCAATGATCATTCACGCGCTCAAGCAAGAATCCACCAAAGCAGCCCTCAAAAAACAGTTATCTGTCCTGTTTTCAAAAGACAAACAGCCAAAGTCGGCTGCTAAAAAGCGCAAGTAATTCATCTAAACTCGAGAGTCCATCTTACGTAAGCAATGGCTTGAGATATTTGCCCGTGAACGAATCTGCGTTTTTGGTAATGTCTTCTGGCGTTCCGCTGGTGACAACCGTCCCGCCGCCCATACCACCTTCTGGACCCATATCAATGATCCAGTCTGCTGATTTGATAACGTCCAAATTATGCTCAATTACAATCATGCTATTTCCGCCTTCGACAAGCTTATGCAAAATCCCCAACAATCGCTTAACGTCAGCCGAATGCAACCCAGTGGTTGGCTCATCCAAAATATACATGGTTTTACCCGTCGAGCGTTTTGACAGTTCAGTCGCCAATTTGATGCGCTGCGCTTCCCCGCCAGAGAAGGTGGTTGCTGGCTGACCCAAACGAATATAACCTAAGCCAACTTCCACCAACGTCTCAAGTTTTCGGTGAATAGATGGAATACTGTCAAAGAATTCGGCCGCTTGCTCTACTGTCATTTCCAATACATCAGAAATAGTGTGTCCTTTGTAGGTAATTTCCAATGCTTCACGGTTATACCGTTTACCTTTACACTCGTCACACATCACATACACGTCTGGCAAAAAGTGCATTTCAATTTTTATCACACCATCACCCTGACAATTTTCACAGCGACCACCCTTGACATTAAAACTAAATCGGCCTGCCTTGTAACCGCGAACGTTAGCTTCTGGCGTGGCAGCAAATAATTCACGAATTGGCGTAAAAATACCCGTGTAGGTGGCTGGGTTGGAACGCGGTGTGCGACCAATTGGCGACTGGTCAATCACAATCGCTTTATCTAACAGTTTAATGCCGTCAATGCGGTCGTGCTTGCCTGGCACCGCTTGAGACCGGTTGAGGCGAGCTGCCAGCTCCCTCGCCACAATGTCATTAACCAAGGTTGACTTACCACTACCAGACACACCAGACACCACCGTCATTAATCCCAAAGGAAACGCCACGTCAATATTTTTCAAATTATTTTCCTGAGCACCACGCACTATGAGCTGCTGATCTTGATTTGGCTTCCTGCGCTTTTTTGGTACTGCAATTTTCTCTGCACCACTCAAGTACCGACCGGTGATGCTGTCTGGATTTTTCGCTACTTCCTCAGGCGCTCCCATGGCGACGATTTGCCCACCCTTTGAGCCAGCCCCTGGCCCCATGTCGACCAAAAAGTCACTTTGACGAATGGTATCTTCATCATGCTCCACTACCAGCACCGTATTACCAAGATCACGCAAGCGCTTCAGAGTATCAATCAATCTATCATTATCTCGCTGGTGCAACCCAATGGATGGCTCGTCCAGAACATACAGCACCCCCTGCAAACCGGAACCAATTTGCGTAGCCAGCCGAATGCGCTGAGCTTCTCCACCGCTCAAGGTGTTAGCTGCTCGGCCCAGCTCCAGATAGTTCAAACCAACATTACTCATGAAGCCCAACCGCGCGTTGATCTCCTTTAATATCAGCCGCGCGATCGTCGTTTCCTGCTCTGTCAATTTGAGCTTGTGTGTAAATAAGTCCAACGCATCATCAACACCCAAGTCACAAACATCAACAATATTGAGCCCGTGAACTGTCACTGCCAAGACTACTGGCTTGAGCCGGGCGCCTTTACAAACATAGCATGCCCGCTCGCGCATAAATCGTTCAATATCTTTGCGCATAAATTCACTGTCAGTCTCACGGTGCCGGCGCTCTAAGTTCGGGATCACCCCTTCATAGGTTGTGTCATAATGCCGACCACTACCAAGCTCGATGTGATACTTTTGCGCCCCTGTCCCATACAAAATTGTCTGTTTAGCTTCATCAGACAGTTTCTTAACAGGCGTTCGCACACTAAAGCCATGCGCCTCGGCAACGGCCATGATTTTTTTCATATAGAAATTGTCGACATTGACGCGGTTGTACGGTCTGATGGCTCCTTCAGCGATAGTCAAATTGTCATTAAACACCAGCTCCGGATCAATCTCCATGCGACTACCCAAACCAGTACAGCTTGGACAAGCTCCCTGGGGTGCGTTAAAACTAAACAGTCGTGGTTCCAGCTCAGGAATATCCTCCTCAGGATGATCAACACAGGCATACCGCTGCGAAAACGTTCGTACCTGATCGTCATCGGCGTCCAAAACCTCCACAATTCCCTGACCTAATTCCAAGGCTTGCTCGACGCTTTGAGACAAGCGACCAGCCAATTCACTGTTCAATGCCAAGCGGTCAACTACCAGCTCAATTGAGTGCTTATAGCTCTTCTGTAGTTCTGGAAATTCGTCCAAGGCATACACCACGCCATCAACCCTAACACGAGCATAACCCAGCCGACGGTATTGCTCAGGGATGTGCGCAAATTCACCTTTTTTATTTTTGACGATTGGCGCCAGCAGTAAAATCCGGTGCCCGTCATACTGCTTGATGATTTCTTGGATGATGGCTTCGGTGGTGCGCCGCGACACTGCTTTGCCACAAATTGGACAGTGCGGCACACCGATGCGCGCAAACAACAGTCGCAAATAGTCGTAAATCTCAGTCACTGTCGCCACCGTCGAGCGTGGGTTACGGCTGGTTGATTTTTGGTCAATCGAAATAGCTGGACTCAAGCCATCGATGCTATCAACATCGGGTTTATCCATCGTTCCCAAAAACTGCCGAGCATACGAGTTCAAGCTCTCCATATAACGGCGCTGGCCCTCAGCATAAATCGTGTCAAACGCTAGACTTGATTTGCCTGAACCACTCAGGCCAGTAATGACCACGAACTTATCGCGCGGCAATTCCACGCTAACATTTTTCAGATTGTGCTCGCGAGCACCTTTAACTCGAATAACCTCCGGCATAGCCGCTCTATTATACCGGTTTTTTATCTTTTTTTCCAGACATTGCCTAAATATTGTATTATACATCACCACATATTGCTTATGATTGCAAGTCAAGCTTTTATCTGTTACAGTTACAATATATGCGAAGGTTGAGTGTTTACTTACTACTAATTATTGGTGCAGTTTTCATCACACCCATACTTTTCGACCAGCTTTGCATGTTCGTGTTTCTTGGCAAGCTTCCGTTTTTGAACGTTAATTTGTCAGCTAATTCCATGATTATTTTCTGGATCGCCCTTGTGCCAATCTGCCGCATTTTGCGAGCAGCCATTCCGGTATCATTTGACGATATCAAAGAACTCATCCAATACATTTCCCGAAAACACATAAACAACAGCGTGTTGTACCAGAGCCATGATCTAACCTTGCTATTTATCTATCTGACGCATGAAACCAAGAAAGCAAAAACGAGCGAGCCAGACACCCCTATGGGCGCCCAAAAGCTTGCTCCATCTTTAACCTAAACGATAGGCAGCACCGCTTCTACCCACAACTGTAGTTCCTGTAAAATGAACTGCTGTTCGTCGGTCGCTGTCGGCGCCAAACGCTGCAAGGCTGCCATAAATTGCGGTAGTTGCGTCTGCAGGCGCTGAGCCCGCCACGTTTCCCACTGCGCCAGGTCATCTTCGCTGAGTGAGCGCGGAAAGTTGCGGGCTTTGTAGTGGAGTAATAATGGCGTCAACCGCTCGTCCTGAAATTCTGGATGAAAATCAGCTAGCTCGCGCTCATCGGCATTGCGTACCGCTTCTACCCGCAGGCGGTCACGGTCGTTCAAAAAGCCATCATATAACTGTGCTTCTGGATCGGGCAGTTTTTTGAAGGCTGGCTTGTTTTCAAAAATAGTCCGTAATTTTTCGGCAAAGTCCGGATGATTCAGTAAGATGTGTTGATGCTGCTGAATAGTCTCTGTACTAAGCGAAATTTTCTGCCAGCCATCACCTTGTTCCAGCACACCCAGCGGCGCCACCGCCGGACAACGATTGTATTGTAATTCTTTGACCGGTAATTTGACGAAATACTCAGCTTGCCGCTCCTCCCACGAGGCAAATAGTTTTGCTGACAATTCCTCCACGCTCAGCCCAACAAACGGCGTTGGATCGTACCGCAGGTCATAGACAACCACGCCACCGTTTCGACTGGTTGTCAGTGGAAAAGCCACCGTGGTTTTAGCAAATTCTTTATCGTAACGCCCGCTGGCGTAAACAAACGGTTTTTTGTCGTCCACATTGACCAGCTGCTGGACTACTTTTTTGTCACGCATTTTTAGTAAATAGTCATACAGCTGCGGCTGTTTTTGCTTGATCAATTTCGTCACGGCAATCAGCGCCGTTACGTCCGCCAAGGCGTCATGGGCATTTTCGTGCGCAATACCGTTGGCGCTGGTGATCAATTCCAAGCGGTTACTTGGCTCACCTTTAGCATCAAGTGGCCACTTGATCCCCTCTGGCCTGAGTGCCCTGGTCAGTCGCACCACATCCAGCATATCCCAACGCGATCGACCTTCCTTCCAGCTCCATTCATACGGGTCATGAAAATTACGCCACAACAAATGGCGAATGAACTCATCGTCAAATCGAATATTATTAAAGCCAACCGCAATAGTATCCGGCGTGAAAATCTCCTCGCTGAGCATCCGCGTAAACTGCGCCTCGCTGTAGCCTTCCTCGACCGTTTTTTGCGGCGTGATGCCGGTTACCATCAGCGCATCAGGACTCGGCAGTGTATCATCATTCAGCGTCACCAGCAAATTGTACGGCTCGCCAATCGGCTCAAGGTTCATATCCGTCCGCTGCCCAGCAAACTGCATGATGCGGTCTTGCCGCGGATTCAGCCCGCTGGTTTCGAGGTCGTAGAAGAAGAATGTTTGCGCCATGATTATTAATCGTTGTTAATTGCCGCTATTGCTTCTCGAGCAAGAAACCGTTTAGAGCGCTCAGGGCCAGGTATGAGATCTTTTTCTCCGTGCGACAAATTGTACACATCCAGCTTCAATGCCTTTGCAGCATCCGAGCGCGTATCATCTCTCCATTCCCTAATGATAGGTGAACGAAGAGTCTCGTCCACTGATGCCTGAGGGTCAACCGACGCTTCTATAAGTACCTCTTCTGGCACATGAATCCTACCGTCTTCCCAGCGCAATTTCAGATGGTTTAATGCAATCAACTGTTCAACGTTCTCCCCAAAATAATCAGATACAGCAGGAGTGCGCAGCTCAGCACCCGCCAGGGCCAAATGTACATTGTACGCCCCGCCCAGTTTATGATAAATTTTCTTCAATTCTTCCGCGCTCAACGCAGGTTGTTCCTCTGGTCTCACATAGTCGGCCTTCGTTGCGTCAAGCCAGTCAGCATAATATCCAGCCGCCTTTTCAGAACCAAACTGTTTCTTTTTAAGGCCAGCCAATACATACTGTGTCAATTTGCCAACTGGCCCATCAAGCAGCGATTCAACATTTCCCTTACGAACTTCTACCGCTAGGCGCCCGACGTATTCTCTAGGCTGATTTTTCAAATAATGATCACCACTGAGCGGCTCCTCACCCCGCAACGCTCTGAGAATATCGTTCTGTGCGTCCTTAAAAGCCACATGCCTCCGGACGTTGGGACCAAAATGATGACGACGTACCGCAGGAGCAAACGTAAGCTCCAACGAGGTCAACCCGACAGCCCCAACCGCCCCTACGGTGGCCTCTCGATTTGATTTATATGCAATTTTGTTTTCCAGTCGCCCGATCTCCCAATAGCTCGGTACGGTCATCTGCCGCTCTGTGTTACTACTACCCATGATACCTCCCCGTCTGATTAGCGATTTATACCTAATTATACCACTATTGACGATGACAAGCTACTGCTCAACCAGCGTAAACGGCGTCGATTCGCCAATCTGCACTACGGTCTCACCGACTGCGCCCTGACGGATGAGTTCGTGAGCGATACCCATTTTTCGCATGATGTCGCGCAGGCGATTGACTGATTCAAATTGATCAAAGTTAGTGCGGCGAGCAAACTTTTCAATTTTAGCCCCGTGGATAATGAAGCTAACCGCATCTTCATCGTCTACATTACCAGGTTCCACGTCAACCACCCGCTCTACCGTCCAGGCATCAGATGCTGCTTGTGCATCCAAAGCAATGACTGGCAACTCATCGCCTTCTTCTTCAATCAACTCAGCTTCCCGCGCTCGATAGTCTGTGACCTCGCGACGTAGTAGGCGTAGTAGTTCGGTCACGCCGGCATGTGTCTGTGAGGAAATCGCTAGCACTGGCGAACCATTGGCTACGTTTTGTAGCGCCGTCGACTGCATAGCAATAATTTCATCATCCAATCCTTCACATTTCGTCAAAGCGATAATCTCTGGACGCGTCGCCAATTCTTCGGAATATTTTTCCAGCTCGCGGCGAATGGTCTGATATTTTTCCGCCGGGTCGTCACTATACGCGTCAATCATGTGCAGTAATACGGCCGTCCGCTCAACGTGGCGCAGGAACTGGTCGCCCAAGCCCTTGCCCTCCGAAGCGCCTTCAATCAGCCCCGGAATATCAGCGATCAAAATCGAACCGTCATCAACATCTGCCACGCCCAAATTTGGCGTCAAGGTCGTAAATTCATAATTGGCAATTTCTGGTCGGGCGTTGGAAACCACGCTCAAAAATGTCGACTTACCAGCGTTAGGGAAGCCAACCAAACCGACGTCGGCCAATAATTTCAACTCCAGCTCCGCTTCAAATTCTTCACCCGCCTCACCGAGTTCAGCAATCTTTGGCGCTTGGCGCGTGCTGGACGTAAAGTGCGCATTGCCAAAACCACCGTCACCACCGCGGGCAACGACTGCCTGCTGCTGGTCTACCGTCAAATCCGCCACCACCTTACCGTCACGCTTGACCAATGTACCCATCGGCACTTTGACAACCAGTGGCGAACCACTTCTGCCGCGCTTGTTACGCTTACTGCCATCACCGCCATGTTCTGCTTTCAGTTCCGGCTTATACCGAAAGTTGAGGAGTGTATTCAGGTCTTTGGTCGCTAAAAATACCACATCACCGCCGCGGCCGCCGTCACCGCCATCAGGACCACCCTTGTCAACATATTTCTCATGCCGAAAACTGACCGCGCCGTTACCGCCTTTGCCAGCTCGCACTAATACTTTCGCTGTATCTACAAACATATCTTTATTATAACAAAACGCCCCTGAATATACAGGAGCGTTTGTGATTATCTTAGCGATAGATTAATGAATATAATTATAAGCGCCTGGGTTGGTCAACTCACGATGAGTGATGACATTATAGCCAGCGAAGTTCATGTCACTCACAAACACCCGACCGTTCTCAACCCTGTCAACGATTCCAACGTGTCCGTAGTAGCCACCTGAGCTCTGGAAGATAGCACCCGGAGCTGGCGTCTTGTTGACCGTAAAACCAGCAGCACGTGCACTCGCAGCCCAAGTATTGGCGTTACCCCAGAAGCTACCGATTGGACGACCAAGTGCCAAGCGTCGCTCATATGAGTACCATGTACAGTTACCTGGTGCGTATCGGTTACCAACAGAAGCAGCGACGTTACCGTAACTTACGCCACTATAACCAGAATGACTATTACTGCTTCGTCCACCGCGCGGTGCGACATACCCTGGACGCTCATTTTCTGGCAGCTCACCACCAGGCAACACGATGCGCGTATTTACCGTTGGCTGTGCCACGCGATCTAGTGAGTTATACAATAAGACTCGCTCAGCATCAACCTTATACTTTGAAGCGATAGCTGCGATGGTATCACCTTCCTTAACAGTGTAAACCACACCATCAACTTGTGGTACCAACAGTGTCCTACCCGGTTCAACAGCGTCAGAGGTCATATTGTTTGCCCAACGCAGCGTTTGAGTTGAAATCTTGAACTTGGCAGCAATTTTAGCTAAATCATCACCCGGCTTAGTAACATATTCGGTAATACCACGCTGAGACGACGTTTCCGGTTGGATAAGCTGCGGCTTAGAGATAACCTCTGCGTCAGTTTGAGCTAACTGCTTCTGGATTTGCAAAGAAGTAGTTGCTTCGCGCAAGTCACCAGCAGATGGTAAATCAGTAGCCTCTGCTAAACTAGCGACAGCGTCAGCCACTTCCAATTGATCGACTGACATTTTTTCCTTACTTGTGGTTGTAGACTTTGGATTTGGGTTGGCAACCTGAGACTCTTGGGCGGAAACCTCCACTCCAGTAACCCCGGTCCCCTGATGATAATTATTAATAGTCAAAAATGAAACAATAAGTGCAAATAGGGCTACATAGATAGAAGCTGACCGTACTCGCGCTAGACGACTCTGTCGAGTCTTTGATGTGTTACGAATAATCGTTCTCCTGCATTGACGTTACCGCCAGTGCTACTACCATAATGAGTCTTTCTTCTCGCAATAGAACAGGATACGTTGTCGACCTAATAATTAGTGATATTTCATAAACGATTAGTTTTGTGCTGTATCCGTACGACCGTTTTGGTAGGCTCAACCTCAGACAGCCAAAACAAAGTTAACTGTTCATGGTTAAGCTGACATCTATTATAGTCTATATTGACATTTAAGTCAAAACATTTTTAGAAAATACATTTTGTCAAGATTGCTGACATTTTTGATGACAATGCGCCTTGGTATTAGCAGTGTGCTCGGCATCTGTTTTAGCAAAATAGGTTACATTATCATCGCCACTGAGGAAAAAGAGGTAATCTGTCTGTGCCGGGTCAGCAACCGCATTCAGTGCACTTAGCCCGGGAGTAGCTATCGGTCCCGGCGGCAACCCTTTGTGCACGCGAGTATTGTATGGGGAGTCAAGCTGCGTATCACGAGTGACACCCATCTTGTCAGCAGCATACTGATAGGTCACATCCGACCCTAAGTTCATGCCGGCTTTCATCCTGTTATAAAATACGCTAGCAATCTTTCGCTGATCTTCACAGACTTCAGTACCTACACCGCAGCCGATTGACTCTTTCTGAACGATAGAAGCGAGCGTTATACCCTGATACAGCGTCAATCCGCGTTTTTTGAACTTTTCTTCCAAATTATTTTTTCTGGCTACTTGATCAAACTCTGCTAATGCACGCTGAATTGCCGATTTGGCGGTTGCATCACCGCTCATAAAATACGTATCACCATAAACAAACCCTTCAAGATCAGCTCCTGCCGGGCGTGATTTGAAGACATAGCTATCGTAGTCAGCCTTAAAGGCGGATTCAATATCGGCATCGTTATATCCAGCTTTTTTGAGGGCGCTTTCGACTGAGCGATAATCTTTTCCGCGTAACGTACCGTCAGGGTAGAAGCGAACAGCCATCTCATCAGATTGACCGTCGATCAGATGTTTGATGATCTCAGGTGTTGACTGCGATGGCTTAACAGCATACACGCCGACGTTAAAACGAGCATCAATTCGCTTCAATTTGATATAGCCCAAAAATGCGTACCGACTGCGGATAAGTTTCTTTTCTTCCAGAGCAGATGCCACCTGAGGAGCTGTCATGCCGCTGGTGATATTGACCCGCGTTACTGTCTGGTCGCCTGTGTTTACTGCCGAAAGATTGTGTATATACCAACCAGCTCCAGCTGCAGCAGATAAACCGAGCACTGCCACCAAGCCAGCTACCACAATCATCCATTTTCTCGACTTACGAATCTGCATAGTGTACCTCCAAATAATCCTGCAAAATGATGCTGGCAGCCTCAGCGTCAATCTCACCTTTATCTTTAACGCGACCTAACCGACGTTCAGCTTCAACGCTACTGAGCGACTCATCTTGATAAACCAGCTCAGCATCAAGCTCAATCTCAGAAAAACCATCAACAAACTGCTCTACAAAAGCTGTCTGTTTGGTTGGTTCGCCCGACTGATTGCGCGGATAGCCAACGACAATGATGTCAATATCATGACGTAATACTGTTTCCGCCAACTTGGTAAAAATCTCATCATTATTCTCCAGCCAACCAAACGGCACAGCGATTCTGACTGAGGTATCAGCCATAGCCAAACCAATTCGTCGTTCACCGACGTCTAGTGCCAGCAAATTCTTACCGGCCATTATCCAATTTAAATTCTATACTAATATGTTTGTCATTATTTGGCACAGTGCGTACCCAAAACGGTGAGAATTTCGTATCAACATCTTGCACGCCTTCAATTGATTCAAGGCTAGACTGGACATCACCATAGTTCCGACCTTTTACCTGCTCCTTGACTTTGTGCTCATCAATCTCTGGGCCAATCTTTGCATTTGCTGTTAATCGAACTTGCACGGCATTGTTGCGCTCACTGTACTGCGCAAATTTTACCTCATTAGACCCATCATTATAGATCTTCTGGTTCTTCTTGCTACCAATCTCTTTCTTGAGCGTGTCCTCCAAGAACTGCTTCATATCAGAGCGATCAATACCCTGCATACTGGCTGTCACCGTTGTTTTCAACTGAACTGTACCACTGGCTTCATGGTCAACCGCCACTGAAGGCGTAGGGTTTGAGCGAGCCTCTTGGTAGCTTTCATTGATGACGATGCTTGAAGATGGGAATAGTGCTTTGACTGCTGATTGCAGTGAAGCGTCTTTTTGGGCGTCAAGCTTAACTTTAGCTTTGGCAACATCATCAGCCGACACCACAGTCACTTCCCGACTCGAGCCGCCACTCATTGCGGTGCCCGCCGCCGAAAAGCCGCTCACATTTGAAGAGTAGCTTCGTGACGATAGATTGTATTCACTACCAACCTGAGTTGCTTGCACCTTGACGGTTGCCACCGATTGGATGACACCGCCAGGACCAATTGAGGTGCCCGACAAGCTGGCTGGCTCTGTGCTGACAAACGTATAATCGCCCGACGAGAAGGACGTTCCAGCCGGAATTGTTAGCGTCAAGCTTGATACCGATGTTCGAACAAGGTGCATCGTACCACTTGCTTTTTCACCAACCTTTTTCTTGCCCGTAGGAGTAAAATCAACAGAGATTTCTTTCTTTTGTTCTTGACGCAATGACTTGATGGTATTGTTAGCAGCATCAACTTTGCCATCTTGCTTTAATGTGACTGATTTATCAACGGTAGAGGTGGTCGTTTTGGCTGTGATCACCACTGTAGCATGCGGCGCAAACCAAATCGCCCAAACCATGAACAGAACAAATAGAACGATGCCGCCGCCAATCAAGACTAATTTTTTGCGGAAAACATTAAAATCTGGGACTTTTGGCTTACCTTTGCCTGCTGGCTTAGCAGGTTTTGCTGGCTTTGTTGGCTTTTCATCCTCGGCTATAGCTGCATCGATAGCATCATCAGCCTTATTTCGTGCTTTTGGCGTCACCTTATCAGCCAATTCACCGACCGGTATCTCACTACCGTCAATCACATCATCGCCATCATCAATATCGATGGCTGGAATTTCCGCAATCTCTGGGCGAGACTGCAATGTCTTGGCCACTGGGATGCGGGCTGCGGCTGCCAAACCACTGAGCGCCTGGTCACTGGTAATCAACACGATTCGCTTCTCGGCATTCTCCGCCGCACGATTTAACAATCTCATATTGACCGCGCTCTGCAATATACCAACCCGTTTAGGAGGCACCAATGCAACGATACGCGCCTTTGAATCTTTTATCTTGCTGACGATGTTGGTGATATCGTCTTCAACATCGATATAGATAACGTCTTTGTTCATTTATATTTTAAGTAATCGATTAATTTTATCCATTAAGCCATTAGCATCTTGGCCACTTACCATTGTATCATATCCTACGCGCAGCAAGCCCATCGCTGTCACAAATGTGTGGTCAGTGATATCACCTGTTGTATCAGTAATGCCGACCACCTCAGACGGTTTGATGCGCTGAACTACTGGCTTCTTTGTGAATGGTAGCTCCTTATACCACGGCTCACTCCCCAAAGCGTCAACCAATTTTTCCAAACTGGCGCCTCCACCACACAGTAAAATCCTATTTGGCAAATGATCAACACTATCAAACTCGCTTAATGCCAACTCTACCCCGGACAGCCATACCTCAAGGGTCTTATCAATCGCACTATCAAGCCGTTTCTTGACCGACGGCTTGACGTACTCATGACCAAGATTGAGTTTTAATTTTTCAGCATCTTTATAACTGAGATCAAGCTCCGTGGCAATTGTTCTAG
This sequence comes from Candidatus Nanosynbacter featherlites, assembly GCF_037013405.1. NCBI lineage: Bacteria > Bacillati > Minisyncoccota > Nanosynbacteria > Nanosynbacterales > Nanosynbacteraceae > Nanosynbacter > Candidatus Nanosynbacter sp. BB002. The sequence continues at coordinate 597,496 of NZ_CP146064.1, forward strand.
TGAAACTGCGACCACCGATGCCAAACATCCTGGTGCCTTCCACGCCACCGTCATTGACCACGGCAATGTCGGTCGTTCCACCACCAACGTCTGCTAAAATTGCAGTAAATGAACTATTGGCATCTGTCCCCAGCACGCTTCTACTGACCGCAAATGGCTCAGCCGCTACCGCTATCAGCTCTAGCGCCAACTCATCAGCCACCTTTTCCAGCGCACCGATGTGCACCATTGGCGCAAACGCCGTATAGATCTGCACTGCCACGTCTTTGCCCTGAAAACCGATTGGATTTGACACCTTATAGCCATCAATGTGCAAGCTCACCAGGGCCGAGTTGACCAATTTCACTTCGACGTCTTCATTGCCAGTTTCCAGCGCGATCTGTGCTTGAGCTTTGCCTTGTGCTCGCTCCTGAACTTTTTCGATGATAAATTCCATCTCGGCAACGTCCAACGCTCGTTCTGGCTGCGGACGACGATAGCGGATGGTGTTCGTCATACCTTTGACCAATTCTCCAGCGATGCCAATCACGACGCGTCGCGCTTGGACACCCGCCTTTTCCTCAGCTTCCGCCAAGGCTGCTTCACAGTTGGCAACTACGCCAGATATGTCGGCGATCGCTCCAGAGTGCATATCGCCCAGCTCTTGCTGCTTGCGACCAACACCAATCACTTCGATGACATCATTTCGCACTTCAGCGATCAAAGCCTTAACAGCTTCTGTACCAATATCTAGACTAACTAGTAGATCTCGTTCTTCTTTGTCGGTTTTTTTGAGCAAGTCTTTTAGTACCATACCCTAAATTATATACTGCTGATGCTTTTTGAGCAAACTTTATAGCCTATTTTAGTACGGCTTTTACGCGTCGCACACCGGCAGAGCTGGATTCTTCTTTGATTATCTTAAATCGTTTACCGTTTGGTGTGCCGTCATCATCCTGAGCCAATTGACCAGTGTGGTCTACGTGCGGACCACCGCAAATTTCGAAGCTGACTCGCTGGTCACCCTCGCCCATCTGATAAACCTTGACAGTATCGCCGTAGCGGTCACCAAAGGCACCAACTGCGCCCATGTTGAAAGCTTCCTCGGTTGGGTATTCAGTATAGCTAACAGGCAAGTCAGCGTCAATCCAAGTGTTAACTAGTCTCTCCACCTCGTCCAGCTGTTCACGCGTAACTTTGGCGTCATTGTTAAAGTCAAACCGCAGACGTTCAGCAGTGATATTACTGCCGCGTTGCATGACGTGGTCGCCCAATACTCGCCTTAGTGCTGCGTACATCAGATGATTCGCCGTATGCAGTCGACGGTGTGCCATAGTCTGACCTTCCAGCCCACCTTTAAATGTACCTTTGGCGGCAGTTTGAGAACGCTTACGCTGCTCCGCCATACAGGCATCAAATTCCGCCTTCCAATCTGCCGCGAGCTGAATATGATGACGCTTGGCAATCTCGACACTCAGTTCATATGGGAAGCCATACGTATCATGCATAGTGAAGATCTCTTGACCTGTCAATCCGTCAGCAATAAAGCTCAACAAATGCTTCGTACCCTTAAGTAACGTGCGGGCAAAGGCTTTTTCTTCCTTCATCAGTGTAATGATAATCTTATCGCGCTGTTCAGCCACCTCTGGGAAATCTTGAATATACAAATCAGCGATGACCGGCACAATTTCCTCGAAAAATGCATCCTGAATGCCCAATTCGTGCGCAAAACGAATCGCCCGGCGCAACAAACGGCGCATCACATAGCCCTGCTCCTTGTTACTTGGCACGCAACCATCAACCGCCAAAAACGTCGCCGCTCGCAAATGATCAGCGATCACCCGCATAGCCTCAGTATGCTCTTCGTACTGTTTGCCGCTCAGGTCTTGTAATTTTTCAATGATCGGCCACATCAAGCTAATTTTAAAGACATCTGGATCATCGATAGCCGCCGCCGCGATACGCTCCAGGCCCGAACCATGGTCGATATTTGGCTTATCTAACGGCTCAAATACGCCATCGGCCACCTTTTTGTAGGCCATAAAGACGTTATTGCCAATCTCCATAAAGCGTCCACAGTCACAGTTTGGATGGCAATGCTCGCCAAAACTTTTATCGTGCTCAACCGAGGTGAACTCATAAAACATCTCGCTATCCGGCCCGCATGGATCCCCAATTGGCGTAGTTTCCGGCCCGCCATTGCGACTCCACCAGTTTTTGCTGCCATCATAGTAAAAAATCCGCTCACCTGGTTTAATACCGCGTGCATAACCAGTTTCTTCTGAGCCGATATCAGCTTGACCGCTACTTAAACCTGCTTTTTCGTATAGTTCCGCCCAAATTTCCGCCGCCTCAGTGTCTTTCGGGATATTATAGCGCTCATCACCGATGTAACAGGTGACGTAAACGCGGTTCATGTCTAGTCCAACCTCTTCCGACAAGAATTGCCACATCCAATTGATCTGCTCTTTTTTGAAATAATCACCCAAACTCCAGTTACCGAGCATCTCAAAAAAGGTCGTATGG